>JANWZM010000213.1 GCA_025054635.1 Thermoflexales bacterium | reverse complement strand
TGTGCTCCCGAGTGAGGATTTGTCTGCAACTCAGCCGCCCATCGGGCAAACGCCCTACTCACGGTTGTGACAGCGATGACTTGGGAGTCTCGCGCCCTGCGGCTTGCAGCGTTCATTATATACCGGCAGATCCTCAAGAAGGGGAGTGGCTAATTCCAGTTGACATGTTCATACTTCGTCCTGCTGTAAACCGATTTTCGATGCTATGGTCAACGCCCAAATAGCCACTCCCCAAGAAGCACCTGGGGGGAGTGGCTAAACAAAAGTTGATACGAAGTCTCGGGGGTAGGAGCGATACCCCAGATACTTGCGCCACGAGTCAGCCTGATTCCAGCAACGCGCAGATATTTGCCACGCCTTCAAAGGCTCTGCCTTCTGCGTGAAATACTGCTTCTGCCGACCCAATCGCTTCAAGGCGCGCCTTAGCTCGGCGTCCTTCCTCGCGCTTTGGCTGCGTTGCCCGCTGCCTTGACCCCGTTCGCCACAGTCTGATAGTTGATGTTGCGCCTCCGCGCAAGGCTGCGGTTGCTGTTACACCAGCGGCGAGGGCTTGCTGGCGCCGTTCAGGGGGTTAGCCGCGTGGTTTTAAATTGAGGACGTGGAGATATCGAGGGGACTTGCATCAGTCGCGCGGCGTGTTACTGCCGTCGTTCTTGCCATACTTGACGAGATGAGGGGCTGGTGCAGAGCGTCTAGCCTTTATCATCATAGTGTGGAGCACCCATCCATTCTTGTCGTTGGCTGTGTCTCGCTCGACCGGATTCACGTTGGCGGGCAGAGCCATGACACAATCGGCGGCGCAGGGCTTCACACAGCGCTAGCCGCACGCTTTGCTGGCGCGCACGTTGCTCTGGTCGCCCCCCGACCGCGCACGCTGACGCCACTGCTGCAGGCTGCTGCCAAGCGTTTAGCTTGGTTTGGTCCAACAACAGACTTAGCGCACATGCCGCGCTTGGAGATCGCCCACCACGGCGACGGCAAAGCAACCCTGCTTGGCGCAGACTGGGGCGCTGAGGCGTGGTTGACCGAGTCGCATCTGCCCGATGACCTCTCGCGCTTCGCCATCGTGCACATTGCTGCGCTCAGCAGCGCGCGGAAGATGCTGGAGTTTCTGCACGCCTGCCGCGCGCGCGGCGCAACACGGATCAGCGCCGGGACGTACTACAAGATCGTCCGCGACGAGCCCGCCACTGTGCGCGCGATCTTCGAGCAGGCGGATCTGTTCTTCATGAACGAGAACGAAGCAAAAGGGCTTTGGGGCGATCTGCGCGTGGTCGGTCGCGTCGCAAAGCGAACGCGTGAGGACGCCCTGCTGTTCATCACCTTCGACCGACGTGGCGCCGTGGTCATCGCGGGTGAGCAGGCGACGCCGATCCCGGCTGAGCCGGCGCAAGAACGCGACCCAACGGGCGCTGGCGATACCTTCTGTGGGGCAACGTTAGCAGGGCTGGCGCGCGGTGAAGATCCGTTTACAGCGGCTCAGAACGCTGCAGTGCTCGCTGCGCGCGCTATCGAGCACATCGGTCCGGCTTATCTACTTGGCTTGCCGTTGCTGTGAGCCTAGCCGCCAAGCCCCCAGCGACGGCGCACTGCGTTCTCAGCCGGCGCGAAGACAAGTTGGTCTACGACCATGCCGACGATCACAATCAGAAACATCACTGCGATCACCTGCGCGGTGTCGTTCAGGTCACGCCCAACTTGGAGCAGGTTGCCTAAGCTGATTGTGTAGAACAGCAGCTCGCCTGCCATCAGCGATCGCCAGGCAAACGCCCAGCCTTGCTTCAAGCCGCTGAGCACGGAGGGCAACGCTGCGGGGAGGACGACTTCGGTGTAGAGCGCCAACCCGCGCGCGCCGAGCACACGCGCTGCCTTGACGTATTGCGGCGGGGTGTTCAACACGCCCGCCTCGACCCCCTGCACAATCGAGAAAAGCGCGCCCATCACAACCACGAAAATGATTGCTGCATCGTTCAGCCCGAACCACAGCAGCGCCAGCGGCAGCCAGCTCACACTCGGCAGCGCCTGCAGCCCTACAACTAGGCTGCCCACTGTGTCGCGCAGAATGCGCACCCGACCTAGCAGCAACCCTAGCGTCAAGCCAATCGCCAGCGATAGGGCGTAGCCGACCGCAATGCGGCGCGCGCTGACGCCGAGCGCGAGCACAAACACGCCCGAGCGCATGCCAGCCACGAAGGTCTCAGCGACAGCCAGCGGCGAGGGCAACACATATTCAGGCCACAGGTTCAGCTCGGCGAGCCCTGCCCACGCTAAAAGCAGCGCCGCTAGAAAGAGCATTCGGCGCGCCCAAGCGCGGCGAAGCTCAGCCGCGCGTTCGCCATTCACCTTTGACAAGCGAGAAGGCATTATGCGGACTCCGTCAGCAACCCCGCAGCGCGTGCGCGCGCCAACACGCCTTGCGCCTGCTTGACGATAGGTTCATCCACCATCCGCCCATCGAGCGCAAATGCGCCTGCCGGGTGTGCGGCGGCTGCTTGCACGATGCGCAATGCCTGCGCGATCTCTTCGTCGCTCGGCGAGAACGCGCGGTTCACGATCTCAATCTGGCTAGGATGGATCACCATCTTGCCCGTGTACCCGAGCTGGCGACCGAACTGGCATTCCGCTGCAAGCGCCTCCGGGTCATCGAGTCGCGGGAAGACAAGGTCAATCGCCTGCAACCCATACGCTGCAGCCGTGAGCGCAACGGCAGCGCGCGGGTAGAGCACCTCCAAGTTCGACGGCGTGCGGATCATCCCCACATCGGCAGCGAGGTCATCCGCGCCGAAAATCAGCGCCTGCAGCGGCGACCCGAAGGCAGCAATCGCAGGCAGGTTGAGCACGCCGCGCGCTGTCTCGATGAGGACGAGCACGGCGATCTCGCTCAGGTCAATCCCTACCCCTTGTGCATACTCCCTGATGACCCCCCAAGCGGCAGCAAGCTCATCCGCGCTGCTCACCTTCGGAATGATGTATCCATCAGGACGCGCTGGCAGAGTCTCACGCACATCTTCAGCAAGCAGCCCCGTGCGCCAGGCATTCAAGCGCACTAGCCGCTCGCGCTTGCCGAAGTGCAGAGTCTGCAGAGCCTCACGCACCGTTTGACGCGCGGTGACCTTATGTTCGGGCGCTACCGCATCCTCAAGGTCGAGTGCGATTGAGTCGGCTGGAAGCGTGGTTGCTTTCTCGAGCTTGCGGCGGCTGTCGCCGGGCACGAAGAGCAGCGAACGGCGGAGGACTGCGTCCGTATGAGGTTGCCTGCGTTCATCAACCATGTGCCCATGATACGGGCTTGGGCGCGCGCGCGGCGTGCCGAGGGGCTTCCCAGTCAAAATCCCACATGGCGTGTGGGATAACGTGTGGGATATTATGTTAATTTGCTTGCGCAAGGAAAGCCCGCGCAGAAGTACGATCAGGGAGCGATGACGGTGTCGCTGACTGAGTCACAGCGTCGGTTGTTGCTGGCTGTTGCTCAAGGCTTCCGTCTTAAAGATCATCGGGACATCGAGGGCAACAAGCGCTATGTGCTGCACGATCCAAGCGACAACGGCGAGGAGGTCTCGGCTGAGGACGTGCACGCGCTGGTTGACTTGGGCTTGCTGAGCAGCAACAAGAAGTTTCCCGCGGCGACCTACTGGCTCACCGAAGCCGGGCAACGGCTGGTTGTGCAGATGCGCTAAACTTGCTGCCCGCGCGGTTGCCGTTCGTCGAAGCATCTGCGCAACCCTGTCAGGAAGCTGCGCCCATGCGAGGAATTACTGTATTCAGCGGGAGTGCCCACCGCGAGCTGGCGGAAGAGATTTGTCGTTATCTTGGCTTGCCGCTCTCGCCTGTGAGCATTCGGCGGTTCAGCAACGACTGCCTGCAAGTCCAGCTCTTGGCGAGCTGCCGCGAGGCGGACGTGTTTTTCATCCAGCCGCTGTCTCCGCCAGTGCAGGAGCACCTGATGGAGCTTCTGCTCATGCTTGACGCTGCGCGCGGGTCGGCTGCGGCTCGGCTGACAGCGGTCATCCCACATTACTCTTACGCGCGCTCGGACAAGAAGGACGCGCCGCGCATTTCAATCGGCGGACGGTTAGTCGCCGACTTGATCAAGACTGCGGGTGCAGATCGCGTGCTGACCATGACGCTGCATTCGCCCCAGGTGCACGGGTTCTTCAGCGTCCCGGTAGACCACCTCAACGCGCTGAACGTGCTGGCGCGCTACTTCAAAGATCGCATTGACCCAGCGAACACTGTTGTGGTCTCGCCCGATCTAGGCAACGCCAAGTCGGCTGCACAATTTGCTCGGCTGCTCAAGTTGCCGGTGGCGGCAGGCAGCAAGCAGCGCCTCAGCGACGACCGCGTGCGGATCGAGAGCATCGTCGGCGAGGTTGAAGGGCGCGACGTGATCGTGCTCGACGATGAGATCGCCAACGGAGGGACGATTGTCGAGGTTCTCGAGCGTCTGCGCGAGCGCAGCGTAGGACGCCTGTCCATCGCCTGCACCCATGGCTTGTTCACTGGACCTGCTATCGAGCGCCTACAAGCTCAGCACGACGTGGTTGAGATCGTCACCACAAACACTGTGCCGATCCCGCCGCACAAGCGTCTGCCGAACATGGTTGTGCTTTCGATTGCCCCGCTGCTTGCTGAGGCGATTCGCCGAACGCATAACGGCGAGTCCATCAGCAGCATGTTCACCGAGGAGATATAGCCTCAACCCGCCAGCGCCACTAGCTCGCGCACCAGGCTGACATCCCACTCGACAGGGATGCCATTGCGTGCGGGCAACCCGCGCTGCACAAACGCTGCGTGCACGATGAAATGGTCTGCGCGATTGATGAAGTACTTGATGTTTTGCGCGGACACTCCGCCGCCCAAAATCAGCGGCACAGGCAGCTTGAGCGGGCGCACCTCGTCGAACATGCGCATGGATTGCTCGGGCGTCCGCCCAGTGAGGACAAGCCCATCAGCGCGCCCAAACTCGACCGCTTGGCGGCACAGCTCTGGCAGCGGGATGTCGCCGAGCGGCGCGCCGAGCCGGTCATATACGTCGGCGAAGATCTTGACATGCTCAGCGTTGAGGTGATGCCGCGTGTGGATTGCCTCGTAGGCGCACCCTTGCACGATGCCCTCTGCCTTGACCATGGCGCCGACGTAAACCTTGATGCGGACGAATTGAGCGTCAATTGCCTGCGCAATCTGAATTGGCGCTTTGCCGCCATGCTGCATCAGGCACACGCCGAGCGCAACATCGGGAAAAGCGCGGCGCAGCTCTCTGCCGATTGCGATCATGCGCGATAAGGTGTGCTCCGAGATTTGTGGCGCAACGGGGGTGTCGTGCACGTCTTGGAAGTAAAAGGCGCGCACGCCGCCTTCGTAGGCGATCTGGGCATGGAGCAGCGCGTGCTCGATGATGCGGGACAGCGGCTGCGCCTCGGGGCGCATTGACTCAGGGGAGGGCAGCAGGTGCAGCGCAGCGATGATGCGGGGCAAACTTGACGTTCGAGAGGCCATTAGTCTCCTCGGTCAACTGCCGGCGAATTCTACGCATCCTCACCCTGTGTTGCGTAATCCTGCGCTGACGCCGTTGATAGTCAGCTCGACAACGCGGCGCAGCACTTTGATCTCCTCAGCATGCGAGCCAGATGGATTAGCCCGCTGCAACGCGCGTAAGCGGTGAAGCATTTCGACTTGGATGTAGTTGAGCGGGTCAACATAGGGGTTGCGCAAGCGGATCGAGCTTTGCAGCACAGGTTCGTTGTCCAAAATTGCACTCTGCCCAGTGATGGTCAAGACCGCCTCACAGGTGCGGTCAAACTCCGCCTTGATCTGGGTGAAGATGCGCTCGCGCAGCGCCTCGTCCTCGACGAGGGTAGCGTAGAGCGAGGCGATGCCCATATCGGCTTTCGCCAGGCTTTGCTGCGCGTTGTCGATCATGGTGCGGAAGAACGACCACTCGCGGTACATCTGGCGCAAGCATTCGCGCGCAGCTTCGCCCTGCGCCAAGCCCGTGCTCAGGGCGCTGCCCAAGCCATACCACCCTGGCAGCACGAACCGGCTCTGCATCCACGAGAACACCCAGGGGATGGCGCGCAGGTCTTCCACGCTTCGCGTTTGACGGCGGAACGCAGGGCGTGAGCCAACTTTTAGCTCGCTGATCTCGTCAATTGGGGTTGCTTGCTTCCAGAAGGCCAGAAAGCCTGGCGTCTCGTAGACAAGCTGGCGGTAAGCTCGGAAGCCGACCTCGGCGAGGTGCTCCATCGTGTGCACCCAGGCTTCTGGGGCTGGGCGAGCGTTCCGCGCGGCATACGTGCCGAGCAGCGCGCCGTACATGACCTGCTCGAGGTGGCGTCGCGCCAGCCCGGGGTCGTGGTAGCGCGAGGACAACACTTCGCCTTGCTCGGTAATGCGAATGCGCCCGTTGATCAGCCCTGCAGGCTGCGCTAGGATCGCGCGCGCAGTCGGACCGCCACCACGGGCGATTGTGCCGCCTCGACCGTGGAACAGCGTCAGCCGCACGCCGTACGCGCGGCAGGTCTCAACAATTGCTGCCTGCGCCTTGTAGAGCTCCCAATTTGCTGTGATGTAGCCGCAGTCCTTGTTGCTGTCGGAGTAGCCGAGCATGATCACCTGGGCGTTGCCACGCTTGCGCAGGTGCTCGCGGTAAGCAGGGTGCTCGAACATGGCGCGCAAGATGTGAGGCGCTTGCTGCAAATCCCGCCGCGTCTCGAATAGTGGCACGATGTCCATCTCGTGGCGCAGCCACTTCATCAGCAGCAGCGGCTCAAGCACGTCTGACAAGCCATCAGTCATGCTGATGATGTAAACGCCGAGCGCCTCCTCGCCGTATTCGCGGCTGGCAGCACGAGCGACCTCAATCGGCTCGGTGACGAAACGCGCCTCGTCGCTGAGCGCGCCGGCGCGGTCCAAGGTGCTGGCATTCGGCTGAGCAAGCAACGCCGACAGGAGCGCAACGCGCTGTGCCTCGTCAAGCGCTGCATAGTTGTCGCACTGCTCGCACCGGCGCAAAATCTCAGCAATCGCTGCCTCGTGCATCGAGGAGTGCTGGCGGATGTCGAGCCGTGCCCAGTGAAAGCCAAATACGTCAAGCTGCGTCCGCAACTCAGCAGCTTCGCCCTCCGCCAGCGGCGCAGCGCGCCCTTGGCGCAGGCTGTCGCACACGACTGCCATGAGCTGTTGCGCGCTGCTTTCCCTGAAGTCGTGCAGTGGCTCGATGCTCAGCGACAAGGAGGGCGAAAGCGCCAGCGTGCGCGCCGATCGCGGAATGGGATACAGCCGTTCGCGCTCAAGTTGGCGAGAAAGCTCAGCGATCTGCTCTGCCAGCGCAGCCATAAGCAGGCGGTAAGGCTCATTGGACGGGTAGCGCGCGCTCAGAAAGCGCAAACGGTGGTCGGGCGCGCTGATCTTCTCCACAAGCGCCTTCAGCTCAGGCGTGACGGTGTCGTGGTCTGTCGAGATGCAGAGCAGGTGCGAAAGCTCGCGCGCAGCGCGGTAAGCCTTGTCCAGCACTGCTCGGCGGTGCATCCGCAACGTCTCAGCGGTTACCTCGGGGGTGACGTTAGGGTTACCGTCGCGGTCGCCGCCGATCCACGAGCCGAACGTCAGCCAGCGCCTTGGCGAGCGCACGCCGGGGTAATGGACAGCCAGCGCGGCTGATAAGTCGGCTTGGAGCTGCGGCAGCACCTCCCAAAGCGTGTTGTCGAAGAACCACAGCCCCGTGTTCACCTCGTCGAGCACCGTTGGGCGCGTTTCGCGGGTGCGATTGGTCAGCCAAAGCGCGACGATTTCGCGGTGAAGGGATGCCTCCAGAGAAGTTCGGGTCAAGGCTTCCTGCTTGAGCAGGTTTGCTAGCCGCCGCAGCCGTGTCAGCACCACGCGGCGCTTCGCCTCGGTTGGGTGTGCAGTGAAGACAAGCTCGATGGACAACTGATTCAGCATGTCCTGGAGCTGCTCTGCGGAGACGCCCTGCGCTTTCAACTCGAGCAGCGCAGCCTCGATGGACTCGCGCACGGGCTCCCCGTTGCCCGCAAGCCGCTCGGCGCGGCGTGTGGCAAGGCGCTGATTGCGGTAGTGCTCCTCGCACAGGTTGACCAACTCGAAGTAGGTCGTGAATGCCAGCGCCATGGTGTATGCCTCGCGCGGGGAGAGATGGTGCACGAGGTCGCGCAGGTGTTCAGCCGCCGTCGGCGCGCCGGCGCGGCTTTCTTTGGCAAGCCGCCG
>JANWZM010000195.1 GCA_025054635.1 Thermoflexales bacterium | reverse complement strand
GCATTCTTTCGCGCGGTGAGCTTCTTGGGCGAGGAGGATTTCTACATTCTCTTCATCCCGTTGATCTTCTGGTGCCTACACAAGGGTATCGGTGCGCGTTTCGCGGTGCTGTTCCTCACCTCCGCCTATCTCAATTCGCTGCTCAAGGCAGTATTCGCCATGCCTCGACCATATATGGTGGACGCCAGCCTGTATGCGCCGTTGAAAACCCCTGGCTACGGGATTCCGAGCGGTCATACTCAGAACGCGGTCGTGACCTGGGGGTATTTCGGCACTGTGCTACGCGGGGCGTGGATTGCGGTTGCCGTCTTGCTGCCCGTGCTGATCGGCTTGTCGCGGATGTATCTCGGCGATCACTTTCCGCAGGACGTGATTGCTGGCGCGCTGGTTGGGCTGGTTCTGCTGGTTGTGTTCGTGATACTTGAGCCTCAGCTACGTAACTGGCTGAGCGCGCGCCACACCCTGCCTATGCGCCTGGGGCTTGCGGCGTTGCTGCCGCCAGCACTCATGCTGGCATACATGGATGGCGTCGTGCTCGGCACACTGTGGGGGGCGTTGATCGGCTTAACGCTAGAAGCCGAACGGGTGCGCTTCGACCACCGCGCGCCTTTGCTCAGCCAAGTGCTCAAACTCGTCCTCGGCATTGGCGTTGTGCTCGCGTTGCGCTTTGGGCTAAGGGCGATCTTGCCCGAGGGCGACCTATCCGACTTCCTGCGCTACGCGGTCATCGGTCTGTGGGTAACCTTTGGTGCGCCGTGGGCGTTTGTACAGTTGCGACTGGCGGGTCGGCTCATGGCTGAGCCCGTGGTGAGCCCAGCGGGGACGCCTAGCGGTGCGCTGGAAAGCCGCTGAAAGCAAGCCCCCAGCAGCCTGCAAGGGCGTTGTGAGGTTGCCTGTGCCAGAGACACCCTGTACACTAAGGCGGCAAATAAACTATGTCTGTCACATCCGAGGTTGTTACACCAACACAGCGCTTAGGCACTGAGTCGCCGAAGGCTAAATGGCCCCCGCTCGCCATCCCGCCTGAAGCCGTCGAGGATTATCGGCGCATGATGGCATCGATCGTGACCGAGGATGACGAACCTGTGGACAACCTGTTCTCAGAGAAACAGCAGCGCTTGCTCGTCGAATCGCTTTACGCAAATTGGTTGCATACTCAGTTCGGCAAACGGTTTTTAGCTGCCGCAAATGTCGGGGTCTTCTATGGCGGATATAGCTCTCCCCTCGTGCCGGATGTCTTCCTGAGCCTCGACGTCGAGCCCTATCCAGATGTTTGGGCGGACGAAGGCCGTTCGTACTTCATTTGGGTTTACGGCAAGCCGCCTGATGTGGTGATTGAGGTTGTGTCTAACAAGAAAGGAGAGGAGCTGTCACGAAAGGCTGATGCCTATCGCCAAATGGGAGTGAAGTACTACGTTGTGTATGACCCAATTCATACCCTGAGCGAAACTTCACTCCAGGTTTTGGAGAACCACTTCTGGGAGTGGCGGCTTGTAGCCCCGCATCAGCTTCAAGGACTCGAGCTTGGATTGACCCTGTGGCGCGGAGTCTATGAGGGACTAGAAGCCGAATGGTTGCGTTGGCAGGACGCTCAAGGGCAACTTGTGCTGACAGGGCGCGAGGGAATCGAGGCTGAGCGCCAACGTGCCGAGACAGAGCGCCAACGTGCTGAGGTGGAACGCCAACGTGCTGAGGCAGAGCGTCAGCGCGCAGAAGCCGCAGAGCAGCGCGTCGCAGCGATACTCCAAACACTCGAGGCGGAGCGCCAGTACGTTGAGCAACTCAAGGCGCGCCTGCGCGAGCTGGGCATCGAGCCCTGAGCGCAAGGGATGAGCACCGAAACCATCCCCATAAGGAATGTAGGCGACCTCATGCACCAGGGGGTATACGCTTGCTCTGAGCATCTGAGACTCCCCGAAGCCGCGCGACTGATGACTGAACACGGCGTGCGCGCGCTTGTGGTGACGGACGCAACCTGTGGCTTGCGCGGGCTAGTTTCGCAGCGCGACCTGGTCAACGCCGCAGTTCAACATGGCATGGGCGAACAGTGGCGAGCACTGACCGTCGCCGATGTAATGACGCGCGCTGTAATCACCATTACTCCAGATGCACCGATTAGCGAGGCTGCTCGGTTGATGATCGAGCGACATATTCACCGTCTCGTCGTCGTCGAACCTGATGATCCCTGCAAACCCATCGGGGTTGTCTCGATGGGCGACCTAGTGCGCTTCTTGATGCAGGAGTAAGCCGATGGACAAATTCATCGTTGAAGGCAACGTACGGCTGAGCGGCGAGGTCGTCGCCTCAGGCAACAAGAATGCTGCGTTACCTCTGCTGGCAAGTTGCCTGCTCACCAATGAGCCAGTCGTGTTGCATAACGTTCCGCGCATTCGCGACGTGGGCACGATGCTGCGTCTTCTTGAGTCGCTCGGCGTCTCAGTCGAGTGGGTCGGCGCAAACAGCCTTCAGCTATGCGCTGCTGAAGTGCACGATGGAGTGCTCGACCCTCAGCTTTGCCGTGAGATCCGCGCAAGCATCCTGCTTGCAGGGCCGATGCTTGCGCGCAGGGGACAAATCCAATTGCCGCCGCCAGGCGGCGACGTGATCGGCAGACGCCGACTGGACACGCACTTTCTGGCGTTCAACAGCCTCGGCGCAACCGTGTCAGCGAATGGCTATTTCGACATCCGTACGAGTGGCTTGGTCGGCGCAGACATCATGCTCGACGAGGCAAGTGTCACTGCAACTGAGAACGCGATTATGGCGGCTGTCACGGCACGTGGGACGACAATTTTGCGCAATGCCGCAAGTGAACCGCACGTGCAGGACCTGTGCCACTGCCTCAACCGTATGGGCGCATGCATCGAGAACATCGGCTCAAACACGCTGATCATCCGCGGCGTTGACCGCCTGCACGGCTGCGAATTCACCATCGGCGCGGACAACATCGAGGTCACTAGCTTCATCGTGATTGGCGCGCTGTGCGGCGGTGATGGGGGGATCTGGGTGCGAAACGCTGCGCCTCAGCACCTGAGCATGACCCGCCTGATGCTGCGGCGGCTGGGAATCCGCTTCGACATCTGCGGCGACGACGTGTTCATCCCTGGGAATCAGCGCCTAGTCGTCGAACCTGAGTTCGACGGTGCAATCCCGAAGATAGATGACATGCCTTGGCCGGGCTTTCCAGCTGACGCGATGAGCTTAGCCATCGTCGCTGCAACTCAGGCTGAGGGCAGTGTGTTGATCCACGAGAAGATGTTCGAGAGCCGGCTATATTTCGTGGACAAACTGATCAGCATGGGCGCGCGGATCGTGCTGTGTGACCCACATCGGTGTGTTGTCCAAGGCCCGAGCCGGCTGCGCGGCGAGGAGGTGCAAAGCCCAGACATTCGCGCAGGAGTGGCTCTGGTCATCGCTGCGTTGTGCGCCGAGGGTATAAGCGTGATCTCAAACGTCCAACAGATAGACCGAGGCTACGAGCGCTTCGATGAGAAACTACGCAGCTTGGGCGCACACATCGAGCGTGTGCGCAGCCCAGGCTAATAAGCGGACATGGGGGTGTTTTACCCCCATGTCCTGCGCTAAAGCAGCCCAGCGAGACGCACCATCAGCGGGAGCCGCACCACTTCCACATATCCCCTTCCTTGACCATCAGCCACGCCTCGTCCACTGAGGTCTCTTCAGCAACGCCGAGCACAGACACGCGCACAACCCCATGCACCTTGACCTCTGCCTCCCTGCCTCGCTGCCAAGTGGACGAGAAGCGCAGGTCAGAGGTGTCGATTTGCACATCAAGACCAAGCAACTTTGCCAGACCGACTCCGAGTTTCATCAGTGTGGCATCCGCGCCGAGCTCTTTGACCTCTTCCTTCTTTGCGGTGCAGGTGCGAGCAAGCATGTCTGCGCCGCGCGTATTCATCACAGCGTCAAACCACGCTTGAGCTGCTGCCTCTGGGGTTTCGCCCGTGCAAGATACAAGGAGTGTAGCAAGCACGCAGATGAGTACTGGGGCAAACAATCGCCTTATCATATAAAAATCTCCGACAAGCCTATAAGTTAGACGACCTAGAACACGTCGTGGTTGGTTGCGTGGGCGGAAGGTAGCGAAGCTGGGCTTGGCAAACTGTGCGCTTGAGTCACTGTCGCTCTTGAGAGAAGGTTGAGCAACCCGCCGACGAAGCTTGCTAGATACCCAAACAAGACGCCCCACAGCCCAATCTGGTAGTCCACAGCAACCATGAGTCCTTCCTCAGTAGCTTGGCTTTCGAGACCAGCCATCACCAGCAACACAATCAGCAGCGCAAGACTGCTCAGCCCGCAAACTGCTCCTCCATCCAGCACCTTCACGAGCTGTCCTCGACGTGCCGACAACAACGCAAGCGCAAGGATGCTGACGCCAGCTAGCAGTGCCACAAAGACAATCGGAGAGCCACTGAAGCTGGATTGCATGAAATCCGACCTAACACTCTTGCCGACGACCAAATCCCAGCCGCTTAGGCTGATCTCTGCGCCGCCACACGAGACGAGAAACCAGGGCAGGAAGAACGACAACACGGCGACGCCAGCCCCAGGAGAAGCGATCTTGTAGCCTTTCGATAACTTGGAGAACACACTCTCTATATTGGGTAACACACTCTTCATGATCGTTACCTCCCTTGAATTGGGTTTTGGGTTTGAAGGGAGTGTAGCAAAGCATCGGGTTGATTGCCCGACAAGCCGCAGAGAGTGTTCTCGTCAGCCCTACCTCGCCGATGCGGTGCACAGGTGAAAGGCAGGTCTCACGTTGTGGAGCAGGTGTGGGCGCTGCTCGCAGCTATCGCTTGACCAGCGACCCAGCCCGTTGTCCATGCCGCTTGAAAGTTGAAGCCGCCCGTCACGCCGTCAACGTCGAGCACCTCGCCTGCGAAGTACACCCCCGGCGCGATGCGGCTTTCCATTGTGCGGAAGTTCACTTCGTCCAAGCAGACCCCGCCGCAGGTAACGAACTCCTCCTTGAACGGGCTCTTTCCCGTGATCAAGTATCGCCCGCGCTTGAGCGCCTCCGTCAAGCGCTGCATGTTGCCGCGCGGCAGCTTCGCCCAGCGCTGGTCAGGATAAACCTGCGCCTCAGCGCACAGGCTCGACCATAGCCGGTGCGGCAGCGCGCGCAGTGGGGAGTGCGCGCAGACCAGCCGCCCGCCTTGCTTGTGCTTGCATTCAACGAATAGCGCCTGCAGGTCGCTCTCAGTCAACTGGGGCAACCAGTCCACCAATAGCCAAGCGCGATAGCCCCAGTCGTGCAACTCGCGCGCTGCGAACGCCGACAGCCGAAGCACTACCGGCCCGCTCAACCCCCAGTGGGTGATCAGCAGCGCACCCTGCTGGCGCTGGCACGGTAATCCATCGGGCGCGAGCAAGGTAAGCCCGACGTGCGCGACAGCGATCCCTGCTAAGCCGTCCAGTCGAGGGTCGGGTTCGCCGCGCTCGGTGCGGATCTCAAAGGTGAACAGCGAAGGCACTGGCGGCACAATGGTGTGACCGAGCGCTTGAGCGATCCGCCAGCCCGTCGTGCTGCTGCCCGTCGCCAGGAGCAGTCGGTCGGCAGGCAATCGAGACCTGTCCTTCAGGACGACGGTGTAAGCGTTTCCCTCGGGCAACACCTCCAGCACATTTGCCGAGGTTTGCACGGCAACCCCTGCGCGCTGTGCGCTCTCCAGCAAGCAATTGACGATGCTCTCGGCGCGGTCGCTCATCGGGAAGACTCGCCCGTCGCGCTCAGTCTTGAGCGGCACGCCGCGCGACTCGAACCAAGCGATCACGTCGCGCGGCTGAAAGCGTGTCAGCGGACCGAGCAGGGCGCGCCCACCGCGCGGGTAGTGCTGGATCAGCTCGCTCGGCTCGAAGCAGGCATGGGTGACGTTGCAGCGACCACCCCCACTGATGCGCACCTTGCCCAGCGGGGTTGCGTTGCGCTCCAAGAGCGTGACGCGGCAGTGTGGGTTTGCCTCCGCAGCAGTGATCGCGCCGAAGAACCCAGCCGCGCCGCCGCCAATGACGACGAGGTTCACACGCAGCGCGATTGTACGAACGAAAGAGGCGCAGCCAAAGCTGCGCCTCAGAACGAGTTGCCTTCGCTACTTGTCGCTCATGGCTTGCGCGCAATCGGCACGAAGGCGCGGTGCGGCGCTACTGCCACGCTCGGCGCAGCGCGCACGAACTCGCCGTCATGAGTGCCGATGCTCACACTGTTTGCCAGCATGTAGCCGCCAGGCAGCGGTCCACTCGCCGCGCGCACCGTCACCGTCAACGTTGCCGTCCCACCTGCAGGCACGACCACGTTTGACCACACCAGCGTTTGCCCGATCTGCATGTAGCCCGACGTCGCGCTCACCAGTGTCGCGCTCACAGCTAGGGTGTCAGTCACCCGCGCCGTCGCTGCGATGGTGCCGTTGTTGCTCAGCACAATGGTGTAGGTCACTAGCTCGCCCATCCGCACGGCTGTTGGAGCAGCTTCCTTGCGCGTGTCGGCGTTGTCCAGGTCAACGATGCTGTAGCCTTGCGCCACCAGCTGCCAGCGCACTCCACCGTCCGCTTGGGCAGTGTTGCCGTTGGCGTCAACCGCAGTCACCTGCCACCAGTAACTGCCTGAGGCGAGACCACTCACTGCGTAGCCCAGGTCCGTCGTGGTCGCTTCGTTGACTACATCGCACAAACCCCAGACAGTGCCGACGCATACACGATATGCCACTGCGCCGCTCGACGCTGTCCAGCTCAGCACTGCGCTCGTGCCGACAACTGTTCCGCTGACTGGAGCGCTCTTCTGGAACGAACTCGGGCTTTGACTGTTTGCGGTAGTGAACGCCCACCAATTCCCGTCGTCCGCTTGGCGGAGCTGCCCGGGCAGCCGCGCTGTCACCTGCCACCAGTAGGTGCGCCCTGACTGCGCGTTTGCCAGCGCCAGGCTCACCGTTGGGCTGAGCACCTCGACCTGGTTCATCACGTCGCACAAGCCTGGCTGCGTGCCAACGCACACGGTGTAGCGCTGCGCACCGCTGGACGCGCTCCAACTCAATAGGGCGTTCGTCGCTATGCCGATGGACTGGTGCGCGGGAGCGACCTTGCCAAACGGCCCCGGCACAGGGTTCGGGCTGTTGCCGGTCGTGAAGCGCCACCACACGCCGTTGTTTGCCAGCGTCTGCCCGTTGGCGTTGAACGCCCGCACCTGCCACCAGTAGGTGGTGTCATGCGCCAGCCCGCTCAGGGCGTAGCTTGTCCCGGCGGCGGATGCCCAGCCACCCGTCACCGAGCAGTCGCCCGGCGTCGTGCCGACACAGACATGGTAGCCGCTGACGTTGACCGGCGACGTCCAGTTCAGCGACAGGGTAGTTGGCTCGTTGGCGGCGTTGTTGGCAGGAAGGACCTTGTTGAACGCTCCGGGCGCGTTGGGCGGCGCCTGAGTAGTGAAATACCACCATGCCCCGCTGTCGGCTTGGGTCTGCCCGTTGGCGTTGAACGCCCGCACCTGCCACCAGTAAGTCGTGCTCGGCTGCAGTTGCAGCGCGTTCCAGCTCGTGCTGTTGCCGACGTTGACCCAGCTACCCGTCACGTCGCACAGTCCTGCTTGCGTGCCGAGGCAGACCTGGTAGCCGCTCGCGCTGCTGGCAGATTGCCAACGCAGCTCAAGCCCGTTGGTGAGTTGCCCGCTAGCGCCCTGCGGCGGGGTGAGCTTGCCGAACGCACCTGGCGCGGGTGCTGAGTCGTTAGCGATGGTGAACGCCCACCACTGCCCGCCGTTGGCTTGCACGCTGAAGCCCGTGCCCAGCGCGACGACCTGCCACCAGTAGGTTGTGGCGCTTTGCAGCGCTGGGGTCACTGTCCACTGGATGACGTTGCCGACGTTGACCCAGCCGCCCGTCGCGTCGCACAGCCCTGGCACGCTGCCGACGCACACGCGGTAGCCAGTGGCGCCGGTGCTGACAAACCAGCTCAGCACTAGCGTTGCCGTCGGCTGTCCAGTCGCCAAATGCAGCGGCGCGGCTTTGCTGAACTCAGCAGGCGGGTTTTCGTTGCGCGTGGTGAAGCGCCACCAGGTGCCGCCGTTAGCTGCCCTCGCGCCGCCTGCGCTGAGCGCGCGCACCTGCCACCAGTAGTCTGTGCCTGGCTGCAGCCCGCTGACCGTTGTCGTCAGCGCGCTGCCGACGTCCTGCCAAGTGTTTCCGGGCAGCGCGTTGCAGCTTCCCTGCGCTGTGCCGACGCACACCTCGTAGCTGGTCGCCGCTGCTGAGGGGAACCAGCGCAGGGTGACGCTGACGGTGGGCAGGTTGAACGTCCCGTTCACCGGCGCGTCCTTGCTGAACTCGCCGGGACCGGGCGGGTTCAAGGTGGTGAAGGAGAAGTCCAAGCCGCCGTTGGCGAACGTCCGCGTCGCAGTGAGGTTGTTGTAGGCGCGCACCTGCCAGTAGTAAGTCGTCGCTGGCTGCAGGGTCACGCTGAAGGGCAGTCCTGCTACGGTCTGCTGGGTGACGGCGCCGACGTTCTGGAAGCCGCCGCCGCTCAGGTCGCAGGTGTTTGGCTGGGTGCCGAAGCACACCTCGTAGCCGTCCGCGTCACTTGCGGCTGTCCATTGCAGCAGCACGGTTGTCGTGTTCGTCGGCACGTTGATCGCCCCATTGGGCGGGTTGGTCTTCTGGAACGGGCCGGGTAGGGGTGGGTTCTTTGTCTTGAAGCTCCAGGCAACCCCGTTGTTAGCTGGAGTGCAACCGCCAGCGTTGCAGGCGCTGACCTGCCAGTAATACTGCGTGCCGTAGTCCAGCCCGGTTAAAGCGTAGCCGACCGTGTTCGCCGACGTGGTGAGGTTTGCTAGGTTGCACAGCCCGAGGGCTGTTCCAGCGCACACCTGGTAGTAGTCCTCGTTGGGGACGTTCTGCCAGCTCAGCACTATGCCAAGTGGCTGGTCAGTGGCGTTGTCGGGCGGGCTGAACTTGCTGAACGGCTGCGGCGCGTTGGGAAGGGTGGTGAAAGGCCACCACTGCCCATTGTTGGCGCTGGTCGTGCCGCCAGCGTTGTGCGCGGTGACTTGCCACACTAGCGTTGCGCCGGCTGGCAGCGGTCCAGGCAGCACGACGCTGGTCGTGGTGCTGGTGGCGCTCAGCGAGCAGTCGCCGCTGAAGGCGCCGACGCACACGGTGTAGCTCACCGCGCCGGTTGAAGGCTGCCAGGTGAACGACACGTTCTGCGTCGGCACATTGGTGGCGTTGAAGGCTGGGTTGGACTTGCCGAAGGCGCTTGGGCCGTTCGGCAGGGTGGTGAACGACCAGAATCCTAGGGCGTTGCCGTTGGCAAAGGTGGTATACGTCCCGTTCGTCGCTAGCACCTGCCAGTAGTAAGTGGTGTCGGGCTGCAAGCCAAGCGCGCCGAGCGCCTGGCTGGTGTTAGAGCCGACGGACTGATACTGTCCTGGACTGCCGCCAATGATGTTGCAGGCGTTGACCGCGGTGCCGAGGCACAGCCGATACTCCGTGGCACTGCTCGCGCTCGACCACTGCAGCGAGGTGGTGGCAGGGTTGATGTTGATTGCGCTGTTGCCGGGGGCAGACTTGTTGAAGCTGCCGATGGGCTGAGCAGTGGTGAAGGACCAGTGCTGCCCGCCGTTTGCGAGTGTGGAGACAGTGCAGCCTGCGTCAGCGCAGGCGCGCACCTGCCAGTAGTAAGTCGTGCCTGGCTGCAAGACGACGTTGACGCTGGTGCTCGTGCCGGCGTCCTGGTTGGGGGTGCAGCCGCTGACGGTTGCGACGCAGTATTCGTAGCGCACGACCGTGCCGCTGGCGGGTTGCCACTGCAGGGTGACGTTGGTGGGCAGCCCGGTGGCGCCGTTTGTCGGCGTGGTCTTGTTGAAGGAGCCTGGGGCGCTAACAGTGGTGAACGACCAGTGTCCGCCTGAGGCGTCGGTGAACACTACGCAGTTGGGGTCGCTGCAGGCGCGCACTTGCCAGAAGTAGGTCGTGTTGGGGGGCAGCCCGCTGAGGGCGACGCTGGTTGCGGTGCCATTGTTGGTGGTTGGGAGGCAGCCGCTGGTAGTTGCGAAGCAGTAGCGGTAATGATCTGCGCCGCTGGAGGGCGCCCACTGCAGGGTGACGTTGATGGGCTGTCCCGTGGCGCCGTTGGCAGGCGTAGTCTTGTTGAAGGCAGCTGGCAGGGTGGCGTAGGTGAAGGTGATGTCCTGCAACGCGGGGCTGGCTTCGGTGGTTGCATTGCGCCAGAGGATGACGCGGTAGCGGGCGTAGCGCCCGGTCACTCCGCTGATGGACTGCGACCAGGCACCGTTGCTGAGCGCGCCGACCTGTGTCCAAGTTGGGTTGGTGAGGGCAGCGAGGTTGTCGCTGGCGGCGATGAAGAGAGTGATGCCAGTGCCAGAGGTGATTTGAGTGTTGGCGGCGACTTGAATCCATCCCGAGCCGTTTGAGCTGCTGTCCATCACCTGCGACTCCAGCACGCCGAAGCTGGGAAAGGCAGTGCGATATACAGGGCGTGGCAACCCCGCGTAGCTCACATGTGCACTACGCCTGCTTCCGAAATAAGCATATGCAAAAGGCGCTGGTTTGATCGTAAGTGTGAAGTTGGGGGTTGCGCTGTATGTGGCTGAAAGCGAGCTTCTGAAGTGAACTACGGCAGTGTTGTTGCTCACAGGAATATTTTCTTGGCTGGCAAGAACATCCACATGTCCATCAGCATTCAAGTCTGTCAGGCTGAATCCTCTGAAGTATGTGGAAACTAGCGGAAGCAGCGTGCTCCCTGTTACCACACCTGAGGTAGGTATACTGTTGAAGAGCACGCTGATGGCAGAATCATTCATGAGGACGACATCGGGTGCCGATCCATCATCCACAAACCCCGCACCCAGAACCCGCACTCTGGTTCCGTTAACGCGAGTGCGAGAAGCTGCGTTGAAATGCGCTCCAGAGCCTGTGTTCCAATGTACATGCCCTGCGTCTATGTTAGGACTGGCGACGAGTAGTTCAGGGAATCCATCGTTGTTCAGATCAGCAGCGGATATCCCAGTGGCATCTGTGATGGGCACTCTGATGACGTTAGGGTACTGAGCGCCGTAGATGCCTCCAAGTTGACCGAATGCAACGACAGCATTTCCAGCCCCTCTCTCTGCCAGTGCCAAGTCAGCAATCCCGTCTCTGTTGAGGTCGGCTACAGCAGCGCCTACAACCCAGTTGGATGTTATCTGCGTACTTGCTGTGGCGTCATACTTGATCCCATATGAAGAATCTGCCTGCCCCCAGTAAACATAACTAAAAGAGTCAGATTGCCGATTTGCGGCGAGCAGGTCTGGTCGTCCATCGCGATTTAGGTCGGCGGGAATAACCGCGCGCCCCGTGGACAGAGGCAGCTCACTCCGAGCGCTATTTGTATAGGTTATTCCATATGAACCGCCCGGTTGCCCCCAATACACGTAGCTAGGGCGGGGTTGATCAACTTCGCCGCATGATGCAATTACTTCGGGGAAGCCATCGCCGTTCAAGTCGGCAACACTAGTCGAGTGGCAGAGAGACTCTCCAGAAAGAGTGAAAACACTCGCTCCCAGACTGCTCCAACTTGGGCTCGCAGGGCTTCCTTGACCCCAGTGTATGCCTACACCTCCAGTAAAATCAGAAAGAAAGAAACTTGCAATTATCAACTCCGATATACCATCTCCGTTCAAGTCGCTTGACCATGGGTTGCCGTTGTCGGACTTCCAGTTGCCAGCTAAGCGCAGGGTCTGCCCGGGCGCGCTGTCACTCGGCCCTTGACACCACGGTCCGGTGCCCGCGCACACGCCAAACGTACCCGTCAGCACGCCAAAGCCTGCCGAGGTTGGGCGGAAGAACTGGTTTGTGCCGCTCGGCTGCACGCTCAGCGTAGTGCTGGGCGTCGTCCAGACCGTCTGCGTCCACGTGCCGACTGCTGCTCGCACCGCTCGCGGCGCAGGTACTAAGACGCTGCCGAAGACAGCCGTGAAGACTAGCACAAAGGCAGTCGCCAACTGTGCCCAGTGCATCGTCTGGCTTGTTTGCTTTGCCCCAAAGGCGCTTTGAAGAAGGTTAACAGGTGTCACAGTTCACACTCCTTTAGAGACAGATTATAGTCAGTAAGAAGTGTGTTGTCAAGGGGAAAGTAAGAGTATGGTGTAGTTTAAGTACGTCAACGAGATGGTGTTAGATTAACAACAAGCAGATTATGGATCTAACTGTGCACACTAGCCTCACTGAGGTATCCTCTTACGAGACCCAGATGTCAAGCAGAAGTGGCAATTGTGGTTTTGCCTTGATTGCTTAAAGTTGGTTAAAGATTTAATGACGATATACAATGTGTGTATTTGCTACTCCTCTATGCCGCACTACGGTGTCACCTTGGGCAACCACAGAGACGCGCCGCAGAGTGTGACATTTTGCAGACAACCCTCTTCAAGCACAATCTGCGGGCGGCTGCATTGCCTGAGGGAGTGGCTAATGCAGAGGCTGCAACGCTAAACAACACTGGCTGGTGCTAACATAGAGCCATGACCGCAAGCAACTTTCACGTTGTTGTGATCGGCGCTGGTTCGACAGGCGCGGCTGTAGCACACGACCTAGCCCTGCGCGGCTTTCGCGTCACCGTCCTCGAGCGAGGCGAAGTTGGCAGCGGCACGACCGGGCGCAACCACTGTCTGCTGCACAGCGGCGCGCGCTATGCGGTCAACGACCCGACCTCAGCACGGGAGTGCATCGAGGAGAACTTCATCTTGCGCCGAATCATGCCCGACGCGCTGGAGCTGAACGATGGCTACATGATTGCAGTTGACGAAGCAGACCTTGCTTTCATGCCGACATTTCTCGACGCTTGCGCTGAGGTGGGCATCCCTGCTGAGGAAGTGCCCCTATCGGAGGCATTTGCTCGTGAGCCGAGCCTAAGCCCTACCATCAAGGCAGCTGTGCGCGTGCCTGACGGCGTGTTCGAGCCGTTCCGCTTCTGCCTGAGCTTCCTTGCCACTGCGCAGGCAAATGGCGCAGTGGTCAGAACCCATTGCCAAGTCACCGAGATCGTCAAGCGCGGGAACGCAGTGTGTGGGGTGAAGGTGTACTACCGGCGTGATGGGCGTGAGGAGATGATCGGAGCCGATATGGTGGTCAACGCGACTGGGCCGTGGTGCGGCAAAGTCGCTCACCTTGCAGGGTGCAACGTGCCAGTCGTGCCCACTGCTGGCGTGATGGTGAGTGTGCCTGCGCGACTCAATCGCATGGTGCTGCACCGGATGCACTTGCCCGGCGATGGCGACATCCTCGTTCCCCAGCGGCTCACCACGCTGCTGGGCACGTCCTCCTGGCGAGTTGAGGATCCTGACGCAATTGACATCCCTCGCGAGCATGTCGAGCGCATGTATGAGCTGACAGCCCAGATGGTGCCTGCGGTGCGTCACTACAAACCTCGCGGCGTGTGGGCTGCGGCGCGCCCCCTCATTGGCTCTGCGCGCGCTGCCGACGGTCGTGCCCTCAGCCGCACCTTCGAGTGCTTTGACCATGCCCGCGAGGGCGCAGAAGGATTTGTCACCATCACAGGCGGCAAGACCGCCACAGCGCGCGCGATGGCGGAGAAGACGGTTGACCTGGTCTGCCGCAAGCTCGGCGTCCAAGCGGAGTGCCGCACGCGCGAGGTCATGCTGCGCTCTTATCGCGCCTTCTACGCTCGATGAAGCACGCGCACGCTGGACTCGCGCACAACCAGCGAGACAGGCAGCACGATATGCCGCGCTGGGGGCGGTGCCTCGGCGTTCATCATTTCGACGAAGAGCTCTGCGGCGCGCCGCCCCTTCTCGCGTGTCGGCTGACGCACCGTTGTGAGGGCAGGGCGCAGCAGGCGGCTGATCTCGAGGTCATCAAACCCCACGACAGCGATTTCGTCTGGGACGCGCAACCCGTGCGAGAGCGCAGCGTCCACGATGCCGAAAGCAAGCACGTCGCTCAGCGCAACAACAGCTGTAGGGCGAGGGCGATGGTGCAGCAGGCGTTCCAAAGCCTCCGCACCGCCGCGGATGTTGCACGGGCTTTCTAGGACAGTAACGCCTGGGCTGTCCAATGAGAGACCGAACTCTGCTAGCGCCCTGAGGTAGCCTGCAAAACGTCGCTTCAACGTGCCGGTGTAGTCCTCGATTCGCCCTGTGAACGAGCTGAACGAGACGATAGCAACGCGGCGATGCCCTTGCTCGAGCACATGGCGCATAGCGCTATATGCCCCGCCCGTGTCATCAACGCTGACTGAGGAGATATCTTCTGGGGCATCCACGTCAATCATGACGAACGGGATCTGGCGCAGCCGCAGCGCGCGCACAGCTTTGTCGTCCGGCTCAAGCCCAGTGACGATGCACCCGTCAACCAGCGCCGTATAGGTGGCTTCGACCAGCGAACCGCGCATAGGCGGCACAAGCAGCAGTGACATCCCCGCCTCATTGCACACCTCGCCAATCCCGCTGAGCAGCTCGGCGAAGAAAGGGTTGCTCAACACAGTGGGAATGTCCTGCGGCACAATCACGCCGAGCGCATGTGTCAAGCGGGTGTTCAAGCTGCGCGCGATCGGGTTCGGTGTATAGCCCATCCGCCGAGCGATCTCCAGGATGTGCCGCGTCGTCTCCTCGGAGAGCCGACCGGGCATGTTGAACGCAAACGAGACCGCAGTCTTGGACACGCCTGCTTGGCGAGCAATGTCGGCGATGGTGACTTTGCGCGCACTGCTCGCTTTGCGGCGCCGGGGCGCTGTGCCTGGGGTGCTGCCTTCAACG
This sequence comes from Thermoflexales bacterium, assembly GCA_025054635.1. GTDB lineage: Bacteria > Chloroflexota > Anaerolineae > J036 > Brachytrichaceae > DRWP01. The sequence continues at coordinate 8,465 of JANWZM010000195.1, read as the reverse complement.
CTGCCTGACGCAGGATGCCTTGCCATTGACGATGATTCCTTTGTGAACCAGTTTATCACCGCTACAGGAATTGTGCTGCTCTGCGCACTGTCGCAGCCAGCGGGCACAGGCGAATAGCAAGGCTAAATCGAGCGCCCCCTCGGCGCTGTGCCTCGAGATTGCATAGCAGGCACAGTGCGCTTGGCAGCGAGCGTAGCTCAACCGTCTATGTCCAGGAGCACTTTGAGCACCCCGGGACGCTGGGCGTGCTCGATGGCTTGCTCACCTTGCGCTAGAGGATAGCGTGCGTGGATCAACGGGCGCACGTCAACGCGTCGTTGCGCTAGTAATCGCAGCGCCGCTGCGAACGGTCCGCAACGCGAGCCGACAATGGTGATCTCATCCACAACAACCATGGTCAAGTTGACTTGCGGCAAGCCATGATAGGTGCTCTTCAGCACCAATGTTCCGCGCGGGCGCAGCAGTTGCCGCGCATGCTCGAACCCGCTCGGCGAGCCTGTGCATTCCACCACGATGTCAAAGGCGCGCACAGGCGCCTCAGAAGCCAACTGCGCTGGGATCCCACGCGCACGAGCAACGTCGAGCTTAGCAGGGTGCTTGCCGAGCACGACAAGGTCGCAGGCGCTGCTAGCATGTAGGACTTGAGCGCAGAGCAAGCCGAGCTTGCCATCGCCCAGCACAGCTACGCGGTCTGTGGGACGGACGTGAACCTGCTCCAGGATCTGACACGCTGCTGCAAGCGGCTCGACGAACACCGCCTCGTCGTCACTAACGGCGTCTGGCACGGGGTGCAGGTTGACCAACGGCACAGCCACGTATTCGGCGAAAGCGCCGTCGCGACGGTCAATCCCAAGAGTAGTTCGGTTTGGGTCTTGCGCGCGCTCTGCGTACGTGCGCGAGGGCGAGTCGCACCTGACGCAGTTGATCTCGCCGACGACACGGTCGCCAACGGCAACCGCTGCAGCGCAGCCTTGGACAGGATGAGTGGCTGCGACGACGCCGACAAACTCGTGCCCGAGCACGCCGCGAAAGCCGAAGTACCCGCGCAAAATCTCAACGTCGGTGTTGCAAATCCCTGCCCGAGTGACGCGGATCAGCGCTTCGCCTGGCGCAGGTTCAGGCGCCGGGTAATCCTCGACATAAGTCAGCCCCTTGTCTGTAATCAGCAGCGCGCGCATCACGCGCAATCATACGGCTTAAAATCAAGGCGAAGTCCATAAACTCGGAGGTGAAACGGTGAGTTCGTTCAGGAACCCGCACTACATGTACTTGTTCGACATGAAGAACGGCAAGAAGAAGCTCGCGTACGGTCGCTCGCCAGAGGACGCGCTGGAGATCCTCTCGTTCCGCCTTACTGAGGAAGAGATGGCGCAGATTATTCCAGACAAGTATGTCAAGATCAACCAGCGCCAGCTCCAAGAATACGTGGACTTACTGGGCTGAACAGCGCGAAGGTGTCTGGGCAGCGAAGGTGGGCCTGCTCTCTATGAGCTAAAAGGCAGGCACACCTCGAACGCTGTGCCTGCGCGTGGGAAGGCTGCAAGAGAGTCGCCCTCTCAGGTTACTCGCTACCCCTCAGCTCTGCTGCCCACGCTGCGACTTCCGCTGCGCGGTAGTTCCCTGAGCGTTGCACTTGCTCGAGCGCAACCTGAGCCAGTGCCTGCGCTGCTGCTTTGTCCCCTTGGGCGTGCCGCAGGCGCGACAGCACGTAGCGCAGCAGTGCAGCGAGGTCGTCAAGCTGTCCGCGCTGCGCCTTCTCCAGACCCGCGGTGCAGACGCGCTCAGCTTCGTCCAATCGCCTCATCGCCAGCAGGCACTCGCTCAGCTCAATTGAGACGTTGGCTGCGAAGGCATTCCACTGCGCCGCTTCTGCATGGTGCAGTGCTTCGCGCAGCTCGTGCTCGGCTTGGTCGAGGCGACCGAGGCGCATGCTGAGCACCCCCTGCGCGTGGCGTAACTGGATGATCAATGAAGGCAACCCCAACCGGCGTGCGATTGGCTCTGCCTGTGTGAAGCAGTTTGCTGCTTTATCGTATTGCCCTTGCTCGTTGGCGACAACGCCGAGCCAAACCAGCGCCAGAGCCATTTGCTCACTCATCGAGGCTGCCTGTGCGCTGCGCAGGGCGTGGCTCAGCCACTGCTCTGCGTCTTTGTAGCGGCGTTGCTGGCGTGTGGTCGCGCCGAGGGCGTACGCAATCAAAACCTCCTCCTCAATCGCTTGCAGCATCTGCGCGACCTCGAACGCCCGTAGCAGAATGGCCTGCGCCTCAGCATACCGACCGCTGTTATGGAGCGCGGAGCCGTGGAGGCGAAGTAACTCCAGTTTGACGCGTGGATCGGCTTGGTCTAACTGTTCAAGCGCCTGCGCGCGCTCACACGCCGCAAGTGCTACCTCCGTCTCACCGCTTGCCAGCGCTACGCGCGCTTGGGCTGACAGTGCTATCGGCAGCATTTCGGGACAATCGCGCTCAGCCAACGTCACGCTCTGGCTTGCTTGAGCACGAGCAGCCTGCATCCGCCCCAAGCGCACCAGGACACGCGCGTGACATGCGCGTAGCCAGATAGCCTCTCGTGCAGGCGCAGCGTCTGCCTGCGCTGTTGTCAACAGCTCATCCAGCACAGGCAACAAAGCACAGGCATCGAGGAACGAGGCAACTTTCAACGCCAGCGCGCGCGCTGATTCGGACAGCCCTAGCTCGATTACCGCGTGGACAGCAGCCAAGATCAGCGCGCGATCGCTTGCCGAGAAATCAGTGTGGCGCTCTTTCGTCTCGACCAATGCTCGGGCTGCATGCACCATCCGTAATTGACCTGTTCGGTGGAACTCCGCTGCGGACTCATCTGACCACAGCGTGTCGCGGACGACGGGATGCAAGCTGTAAGCGCCATCGGCACACTCAACGAACCCTAAGTCAACGAGCGCATCCAGCGCAGCCACATCGCCGTTGACCACAGCGAGCACAACGGATTCGTCGAACGTCGCTGGGCGCGGCGGCAAAGCGACCAAAATGTGAAGCGCCTGGCGCTGCGCTAGGGTTAAGCGTTCGACACTTGCTTGGATAACGCGGCTTAGCTCGGCAAGCGCTGGCTCAGTCGCGTTCGCCAGCAGGGCGCGTCGGCTGTGCACCTCGCGCAGTTGGTTCAGCGCCGCTTCTATCCGTCGGGGCTGACCTGAGCGCAGCACGCGCGCTAAGTACCGCCCAACCAACGTTAGGGCTAGTGGCAGCCCTCCACACCATGCGACGATTTCGCTGATGACCTCTGGCTCGCAGTGCGCTGTGTCTGGAGCCAGTGTCTGGATGAGCATCAATCCCTGCTCAGCGGTCAGCGGCGGCACTTGAGCACAGTGCATTGGGGCTAAGCTCAATGCGACATCAGCGAAGCGCGTGGCGACGAGATGGCAGCAGCACGGTCCACCCAGCAACAGCTTCGAGGCGCGGTCGGCTGACCAGGCATCATTGAGCACGATCAGCATACGGCGGTCTTCCAGTGCAGATTGGATCATCCGCCCGAGCATGTTCTCGTCAACTGATAGCCGCGCTAGGTCTGCTTGGCTCAACCCTAGCGCTGTCCCCCAACTCTGCAGAACAGACAGGACATGCGTCTGCGGCGAGAGGTCAGCCCACAACACCCCATCGGGGAAGCGCTGATGAGTAACCTCATGGTGAGCAAGGTGGGTGAGTAGAGCGGTCTTGCCGACGCCGGGGATGCCCCACACGGCGTAAACCTCGCCCGTCGGTGTCAGGTTTTCGACGAGCTGAGCGAGCAGCGTCTCACGCCCGACGAGGAGGGGATGCAGCGCGATGGGCGGCGCCAGGTTAATCCGGGTCAAAATGCGCGCGTGCTGCGGTTGTTGTAGCACCAACTTGCGCAGTGCCTCGCCTAGGTCATCTAGCGCCTCAGCTAAGATGCGACGCGCGGTGCGCTCGTCAATGCTGAACGCTTCCGCAAGCGCCTTCAGCGGCTCACCGTGTAGATAGTGCTGCTCGACCAGGGCGCGCTTGCGCTGTGCACGAGAAAGGTCTGCGTCGTGTGGGAAAGCCAACTCAAGAGCACGCTGAATCAGCTCACGCAGGGCTTGGGCTGGTGTGCTGCCGTTGAGCGAGTAAGACGGCTCACGACCAAGCCGTTGGGCAAGCGGATGGCGACTCAGTTCTGACGGGCTTGCCCAGGCGCGCATCAGCGCCCGAACTGATTCGCGGTCAAACACACTGCCCTCGATCAATGATGTCGTCGAGTACTTATTCATTTTTGACCCACTGAGCCTCCCTCCTGAGTGCAGCTACCTCCTGCCAAACGGCACAGCGAGCAGAATGTATGCCAAGTATATAGCTTGGTCTCAAGGCGGGAGTGGCTAATTCCAGTTGACATGTTCATGCTTCGTCCCGCTGTAAACCGATTTTCGATGCTATGGTCAACGCCCAAATAGTCACTCCCCTCAAGGCTGCATCGAGAGGGAGTGGCTAATTCCAGTTGGCATGTTAGCGCTTTGTCCTGCTGTAGACCGATTTTTGACGCTGTGATCAACGTTCAGCTAGCCACTCCCCATCGAGAGGGAGAAGTAGCCACACCTGAATGCACAACAGAACAGGGTGCAGCCCGACAATCTCCCCCAGAAAGGCGACACGACCTGCGCGTGTTCACATAGTCGCTCTAACTGCTTGCCTGACGGTTATAATCTTGGTAAGCCAACGGGGAGTCCGCGGACGCGGGCTGAGAGGGCGCCCAATCCGGCGCCGACCCGACGAACCTGATCTGGGTCATGCCAGCGTAGGGAGAATAGGCGGCGCACAGCGCGCTCGTACCTTGCATCAAACGCCTGCGCGGGCAGACCCGCGGAGGCGTTTTGTGTCGAACATCGTTATCATCGCCAATGGAGAGCCGCCCCAGCGGCATGACCTTGCGCGCTGGCTGCACGACGGTGATGTCCTCATCTGCGCCGACGGCGGCGCGCGCACTGCGCTAGCTCACGACCTGCGCCCGCACCACGTCATCGGCGACTTTGACTCGCTCACGTCAGACATGCTGGGCGAGCTTGAAGCGCGCGGCGCGCGGCTGCACCGCTTCCCTACGCGCAAGAACGAGACCGACCTTGAGCTTGCCCTGCTGCTGGCTGCACATCACCAGCCCAAGCCGGATGCAATCATCGTCCTCGGCGCGTTTGGCGGTCGGCTGGACCACGCGCTCGCCAACATGCTGCTGCTGTCCATGCCTGCGCTCAAGGGTCACCGCGTCTTCTTAGTGCATGGGCCCGAGCGCGCATTTCTGATTGACGCGCGCGAGCATCCCACTGAGGTGACGTTTGAAGCTGAGCCAGGTGACCTGGTGTCGCTACTGCCGTTCGGCGGTGACGCCCACGACATCCACACCGAAGGGCTGGAATACCCCTTGCGCGGCGAGCCGCTGTATATCGGGCCCGCCCGCGGCGTCAGCAACGTCATGCTCGGCAAGACCGCGCGGGTTGCAGTTGGGCGCGGCTTGTTGCTCTGCGTCATCCGCTCGCAAGGTGCGGATTTGCCCGTCTTAGCTTCTTGAACGATCCGAACTACCTTCTGTCTGTTGGAGGAGTGACCGATGAAACGAGTTCTAACGCTTGCTCTGCTTTCTGGGTTGCTGGCTGCCTGCGCAATGCAGGCGCCTCCGCCACGCGCACCTGAGCCACAGGCTGCGCCCCAAACGCTGGTGATCATGTCCCACGACAGCTTCAACGTCAGCGAGTCCGTCATTCGCGCGTTTGAACAGGCGAACAACGCCAAGATCCAAATCTTGGAATCTGGCGACACTGGCAGCGCGCTGAACAAGGCGATCCTGAGCAAGGATGCGCCGCTGGCGGACGTGTTCTTCGGCGTGGACAACACCTTCCTCAGCCGCGCCCTGAACGCGGATATCTTTGAGCCATATAACTCGCCGATGCTTGCCGCCATCCCCGAGCGCTTCAAGCTGGACAAGACGAACCGCCTGCTGCCAGTGGACTACGGTCACGTGATGGTCAACTACGACAAGGCGTTCCTCGCTGAGCGCGGCTTGGAGCCGCCAAAGTCGCTGCGCGAGCTGGCTGACCCGAAGTGGAGAGGGTTGCTGGTTGTGCAGAACCCAGCAACGTCTTCACCTGGGTTGGCGTTCCTGATGGCGACGATTGCTGCCTTCCCTGAGAACAGCGATTACCCTTGGACGCAGTTCTGGCGCGACTTGCGGGCGAACGAGGTTTACGTCAGCCAGGACTGGGAAGACGCTTACTTCACTCAGTTCAGCGGCAGCAGCGGCAAAGGACCTCGTCCGCTCGTGGTCTCCTATGCGACAAGCCCAGCGGCTGAGGTTGTGTTCAGCGAGGGTAAGCTGTCCGAGCCGCCGACGGGCAACGTTGAGGGCACAGCGTTTGAGCAAGTCGAGTTCGTCGGCATCCTGAAAGGCACCAAGAACCGTGCCCTGGCGGAAAAGTGGATTGACTTCATGCTCAGCCGCACCTTCCAGGAAGACATCCCCCTGCAGATGTTCGTGTACCCTGTGCTGCCCGAGGCGAAGCTGCCTGAGGTGTTCGTCAAGTTCGGTCAGCCCCCAGCCAACCCCCTGGCGCTGACGCCGGAGCAGATCGATCAAGGGCGTGAGCAGTGGATCGAGCGCTGGACCGAGATCATGCTGCGCTGATCACGGCACGCCACACGTCCTAGTCAAGTCACACGTCCCCTGTCGGCAGGGGACGTGTTTTCACCGAAGTTCAACGCGCCAGCGCCCTTGCGGGCGAGCACGTCCAGCGTCGCCGACAGGAACGTTGGCAAGTGCACGCTCGCCATCACGCGCAAGTCCTCGAGCAACGAAGTGTCTTCGTCCAAAAAGCGCAGCACGCGCACCGGTGGGTTGTTTGCAAACAAGTCAGTGAACACACGCCAGCCGGGCTGCCGCCGCTTGTCAAGCACGTTGAGCAGCACGCTATCGAACAAGCCATGCCGGCGCTGCCAAAGGGAGCGCGACAGATGTGGCGAGCGACCTGCCTCGAGCGCGCAGGCGATAGCATGCGTCCGCCGCTGGATGCGCTGGAAGGTGTAACCCGTACTGGCTTTGGTGTCGCCCCCTGCTGTGCCAATTTGGATTACGCGCTGGCTGAGCCTCTGCTTCAACGGCGCGTCGGTCATCGGGATCACCCCATACTCTTCCTCTCGAACGCGGTAGCTCTGCAAGCCAAGTTGCTCGCCGAGGTAATCGGTCAGCCCCTGGGCGTAAACCTCGCGCGGCAGCAAGCTGCCTGAAAACACAGTGAACTCGACCAGCGCCGTGTGGGCGTCAAACGGCAGCACATACACAAAGCGCGTCTCACCTGCCTGTGGGATGCGAAAGTCCATCAGCGTCGCTACCGTCGGGTCGAAGACAGGCTGGTCGGCTTCGACCACCCAGCCGAGGAAGTGCTGGAGCAGGCAGTGGTAGCGCGCGTCCTCGGCGCGGCAGGGCGGCGCAAACAAGACGCTGTTGAACACCCACTTCCCGCGAATCACCTCGCCCGAGCGCAAGTGAACCACACCAGCATCCCCCTCCTCCTCAACCGCAACGATCTCGCCGTAGCAGCGCGTGACGTTCGGCTGTGCCGCGAGATGCGCTTCAACGTAAGCGTAGAAGTCTGCACCTCGGATCATCTTGTAGCGGTAAGGGGCGATGCAAAGCTGGCGTTGAAGCGTTGGGCTGTAGAACGCTACCCGATCCCACTGGCGAAACACGACTGCCTCGAACAGTCCTTGCCCAACCTCCCAGAAGCACCAGGTGCGGTCGTTGCGCTGTTTTGGTGCGCGGTCCACAAGCGCAATGCGCCAGTTGCGCCTGCTGTTGCGGGTGAGGTGATACGCCAAGCTTAATCCAGCCGCGCCGGCGCCGGCGATGACAATGTCAAACTCCGCCGCCACGCCTAATTTGGCAGCGCGCTGCGCAGAATGCGCAGCCAATTCCCCGCCATGATTTGTGCAACGTGCCTCGGCTCAAAGCCGCGCGCGAGCAAGGCATCGCCGATTTTGTAGTGGTCGCGCACGCTGTCCAACTCGCGGGGGATGGATTCTGCGCCGAAGCCGCCGTCATAATCGCTGCCGATGCCGACATGGTCGGCACTGCCTGTGAGTTGGCAAACGTGGTCAATCATCCGCACTACATGGTCAAGGGTGACCTCTTCTTTTTTGCCGCCCCAGTCACGCTTCAGGAAGCGATTGAAGGGCACGATGCCAACCACCCCGCCGCGCTCGGCAATCTGAGTGATTGCCTTGTCGGGCAAATGACGCGGCGTGGGGATGTAGCGGTAAGGGTTGCTGTGGCTGGCGATAACGTGCGCGCCCTCGAAGACATCCAGCGCCTCAAACAACGCCTCGTGGCTGAGATGGCTCACGTCAAGGATGACGTTGAACTCAGCCATCACTTCGAGCAGTGCCCGACCGAGCTTAGTCAGCCGTCCGCCGTTCCAAGTGCCGCCGGCGTACCGGGTGGCGTCCCAA
>JANWZM010000188.1 GCA_025054635.1 Thermoflexales bacterium | reverse complement strand
GGGGTCTTTCTCCTTGCGCCCAGAGCTGACAGCAAACAGCGCAACACCGCGCACACACACCCCCCCACAGATAGGGCAAGCGACAGGGTCATCCGCCTTGCTTGGGGGACGCAACTCTTCAACCTCAACGCTGCACTGAGAGCAGGTGTAGATGTAGAGCGGCATCAGTCGAAATATACCATCCAGTCCAACACGTGCCCTGCCCGGAGCATGTTCAGGCTTGAACACACAGTGGACTGATCTGCTCTCGTCCCTGCATCTCCCTGAGGGGGATGAAAGAGAGTGAAGAGGAGCAATGCAAACGGTGTACCCCTACGCAGACTCGAACTGCGATCTTCGGCTCCGGAGGCCGACGCTCTATCCCTTGAGCTATAGGGGCTTTGCTGCGATTTTACTCGAGGGCAAGACTGCAAGGTGCATCGGGAGGGCTAAGCTCGAATACACGGTGCATAGGTGTTGCCTTGTCCTCACTCCCATCCCCTCCCCCTCAGGGAGAGGAGGCGCAGGGATGAGGGCAGTGTGACATCCCCTGCCATGGATTCATGTGGTCACTCCCGATGCACCTTCGACAAATCGTCAGCCCCGCAACCGTTCACCTGGATAGCCGCCTGTTTCGTTTGCTCGGCGTATAGTCTGTGTGGCAAGTTTGAGCACGACTGCAAGTCGTCGTGTGTATCGAGGAGAACCATGACCACAATCGCACAGACTGCAACCGGGAAAGCGGTGACCTCAATAGAAGCAGCGATCCGCGAGCGCGACTCCTTTGAGGCGCTGTTCAAGCCGCGGAGTGTCGCTGTGATTGGCGCTACGGACAAAGAGGGCAGCGTTGGGCTGGCGATCATGCAGAACCTGAAGACCTTCCGGGGGAGGGTGTATCCGGTCAATCCCAAGCGCGACGAGGTGCTTGGGCTGCAAGCCTATCCCACAATTGCCGCAGTGCCGCGCCAAGTTGACCTCGCTGTCATCGTTACCCCCGCGCCGACCGTGCCAGGGATTGTCGGCGAGTGCATTGCTGCAAACGTCAAAGCTGCGCTGATCATCTCAGCCGGCTTCAAGGAGATCGGGCCTGAGGGCGCGGCGCTAGAGCAGCAAATCCTGGCGCAGGCGCGTCGCGCACACATGCGCATCGTCGGCCCAAACTGTCTGGGGATCATGAACACGCGCATTGGGCTGAACGCGACATTCGCGGATCGCATTGCCAAACCGGGCAACGTGGCGTTTATCAGCCAGTCTGGGGCGCTGTGCACAGCGGTGCTCGACTGGAGCTTCCGTGAGAACGTCGGCTTCAGCTATTTCATCTCCGTTGGCTCGATGCTGGATGTAGGTTGGGGCGACCTGATTGACTACTTGGGTGACGATCCCGACACCGAGAGCATCGTGATGTATATGGAGACCATCGGCGACGCGCGGTCGTTCATCAGCGCAGCGCGCGAGGTGGCAATGAACAAGCCAATCATCGTGATCAAAGCAGGGCGCACCAGCGCAGCCGCAAAGGCAGCCGCCTCACACACTGGCTCGATGGCGGGCAGCGACGACGCGCTGGACGCCGCCTTCCAACGCTGCGGCGTGTTGCGCGTGAGCACGATCAGCGACCTGTTCTACATGGCTGAGGTGCTCAGCAAGCAACCCCGACCGCGCGGGCCGAGGCTCACCATCGTCACCAACGCTGGCGGCCCAGGCGTGCTTGCCACTGATGCATTGGTGTTGAACGGCGGTGAGCTTGCCACCCTCTCGCCCGAGAGCCTAACCCAGCTCAACAGTTTCCTGCCACCAGCCTGGAGCCACAACAACCCAATTGACGTGCTCGGCGACGCCACCCCAGAGCGTTACGCCAAAGCCCTCGAGATCGCAGCAGCAGACCCTAACAGTGACGGCTTGTTGGTCATCCTCACCCCACAAGCAATGACTGACCCCACAGCCACAGCGGCAGCGTTAAAGCGATTTGCCAAACTGCGCGATAAGCCGCTGCTGGCAAGTTGGATGGGCGGCGAGTCGGTTGAGGCAGGCGAGCAGGTGCTGAACGAGGCGCGCATCCCGACGTTCGGCTACCCCGACACGGCTGCGCGCATGTTCACGTATATGTGGCGCTACACGCAGAACTTGCGCGCGCTCTACGAGACGCCTGTGCCCATCCACGAGGAACAGGTCAACCGCGCAGAAGCGGCAGCAATCATCGCGCGCGTGCGAGCAAGCGGGCGCACGCTGCTGACTGAGTTTGAGTCCAAGCGCCTGTTGGCAGCCTACGGCATCCCAACCGTGCCGACAGAAGTCGCTGAGGACGAGGAACGCGCTGTGGAAATCGCCGAGCGCATGGGCTATCCCGTCGTGCTCAAGCTGCACTCCGAGACAATCACGCACAAGACCGATGTCGGCGGCGTCCAGCTCAACCTAGGCGATGCGCGCGCCGTGCGCGACGCCTTCCAGCAGATCAAGGCGTCGGTCTCCGCGCGGGCGAAGCCTGAGGACTTCCTCGGCGTCACCGTGCAGCCGATGATCAAACTCAGCGGCAGCTACGAGCTGATCCTGGGCAGCACGACGGATAGCCAGCTTGGGCCGGTGCTGCTCTTCGGCAGCGGCGGACAACTGGTCGAGGTTTACAAAGATCGCGCGCTTGGGTTGCCGCCGCTGAACACTACGCTCGCGCGCCGGATGATGGAGCAGACGCATATCTACACAGCCTTGAAAGGTGTGCGTGGGCGCCGCCCTGTCAACCTCGATGAACTTGAGCAGATTCTGGTTCGCTTCAGCTACCTAGTCAGCGAGAACGTGTGGATCAAGGAGCTGGACATCAACCCGCTGCTGGCATCTGAGGAGGCGCTGGTTGCGCTGGACGCGCGAGTGGTGCTGCACCCCTGCGAAATGAGCGAAGCAGACCTGCCGCGCCGCGCGATTCAGCCTTACCCCACCCAATACGTCTCGCCGTTCACACTGCACAATGGGTTGACTGTGCTCATCCGCCCGATTCGACCCGAAGACGAGCCGCTGATGGTTGAGTTCCACAAGACGCTCTCGGAGCAGAGCGTGTATTTGCGCTACTTCCACCCCATCCCGCTGAGCGAGCGCATTGCGCATGAGCGTCTGACGCGGATCTGCTTCATCAACTATGAGCGTGAGATCGCGCTGGTGGCGGAGATGCGCGATGAAGCAGGTCAACCTCACATCATCGGCGTCGGGCGCTTGATCAAGCTGCGCGGCGGAATGGAGGGGGAGTTTGCCATCCTGATTAGCGACGCCTACCAACAGCTCGGTCTCGGGCGCGAGTTGCTGTCGCGGTTGGTGCAGATCGGGCGCAACGAACGCCTGGCGCGGATCACAGCCGATATCCTGCCGGAGAACGTCGGCATGATCCGCGTCAGCGAACAAGTCGGCTTTAAGTGCCGCTACGATCACGACGAGGGCGTCGTCAAGGCGGAGATCGTCTTGGCGTGAGGGCAGGACGACGCGCAGTTCAGTCGAGCAACCCCTGCACAAACGCCTCGGCGTCGAACTCTGCTAAGTCGTCAACCTTCTCGCCAGTGCCAACATAGCGAATCGGGATACCAAGCTCACCCGTGATTGCGAAAGCCACGCCGCCCTTAGGCGTGCCGTCGAGCTTGGTCAGGATCACGCCCGTCACACCAACAGCTTCAGTGAAGCCTTTGGCTTGATTGATGGCGTTCTGACCATTGGTGGCGTCGATCACCAGCAACGTGTGGTGAGGCGCTTCATGCACGGAACGTCGCAGCACGCCATGCACCTTTTTAAGCTCCTGCATCAGGTTGTGTTTGGTGTGCAGACGCCCTGCAGTGTCAACGATCAATGTGTCGCACTTGCGGGCAAAGGCAGCCTGCACGGCGTCGAAAGCAATGGCGCCGGGATCGCTGTTTGGTGCGCCAGCAATCACTGGGACGCCGAGCCGCTCGCCCCAGATTTGGAGCTGGTCAATCGCCGCAGCGCGAAAGGTATCGCAGGCGGCAAGCATCACTGAGCGACCGTGCTGCTGGTAGCGCTTGCCCAGCTTAGCAATGCTCGTTGTCTTGCCGCTGCCGTTCACGCCGACGACAAGGATCACCTCGAGCAGGCGCGTTTTGGCGTAAGTGCAGGGTGTCGCGGCGCCGGCTGCGAGCATCTCCTTGAGCGTCTGCGCCAGCGCCTCGCGCAGTTGGGCAGCGCGCACGATCCCCTCGGCGCTCGCGCGCGCCTTCAGACGGCGCAGGATTTGCTCGGTCGTCGCTGCACCGACGTCTGCCTGAAGCAGAAGGGCTTCGAGCTCATCCCACGTTTCGTTGGTGATGTCGGTCTGTCCGAGGAGGGACTGTATCCTGCCGAAGATGCTGCTGCGGGTGCGGGCGAGCGTCTCGCGCAACGATGCCATACAGGATTAGGCTACCACAGGCGGTATAGCGCATTGACGTTGTCAGTGTGTGGCTGCGCCCGTGCCGATATTTCGCGAAAACCTCTTGACACTAGAACATGCGTTCTAGATAATCGCGGGCATAGAACGCCTGTTCTGGAGTCGCACGCCATGTATCACACCCTGTCCGCAACCGCAGACCGCATCGAAGCCGTCCTGCGCGAGCGCCGCG
>JANWZM010000150.1 GCA_025054635.1 Thermoflexales bacterium | reverse complement strand
ATCGTTGCCGCGCACCTGCACGTCTTTCACCATGTTCAGCGAGACCAGGTCGCGGTGCAATTCTGGCTCAATTACGCGCGAGAGCGCGTTCAAGACATCCTGTTCTGTGATAGCCATCACACACCATCCCAGCGGCGCACATCCTGCTCAGGGCAGGTTTAGGCTTGCCTAAGATTGTATCGCACGGGGACTAGGGCTTAGCGCTACCGATGCAAGTTCCCCTGCTGCTTCCATACCTACAACCTGAACCCACCCGGCTAGCCCCCTGAACTGCGTTAGTCCCCCTCGTTGTCGATGGACACAGCAACTGCGGCATCGCACGGAGACGCAACATCAACCATCAGACCGTGGCGAACGGGGTCAAGGCAGCAGGCAACACAGCCAAAGCGCAGGGGCTGGCACGCTGATCCCAGGAGCGTTTAGCTCATGCCGACCTAGTTGGATGCTCTGTAATCAAATGTAACACGCTGCAGCGCAGGGCTAGCTTCGGTCGTCTGGTCACGCCACAGCACCACGCGGTAGCGCGCGAAGCGCCCCTTGACATCGTTCAACGCTCGCGACCAAGTGCCGTTGCCTACTGCGCCGATCTCCACCCAAGTAGGGTTGTTGAGCGCCGCTAGGTTGTCACTCGCAGCGATGTAAAGGGTGATCCCTGTGCCAGGGGCGATTTGGGCAAGGGTCTGCACGCGCGTCCAGGTTGAGCCTGTGTGGTCACTTGACATCGCCACGGACTCGAGCACGCCGAATGCAGGGTAACTCGTGCCGTAAACCGAGCGCGGCTGGCTGAACCACTCTCCGTTGCTGCCGCGGGCTACGCCAGATGAGGCGTAGATGCTGGCTGCGCTGAGCACGGGGAGACGAAGCGTCGGCGCCGCAGCATACGGAGCGCGTGGGATGCCACGGTGGAGGTGGACATGCCCCGCTACGCCGCCCTCCCAGTATCTGCCACCTGGGTCGGGGTCAATCCCCTGCTGAGCGGTCAGCAGATCAATGAACCCATCCCCGTTCAGGTCACTTAGGCTTAGCCCGCGGAAACCAAACGCTTGAGGCAGTGTCCAAAAGTTGGTGGCTACGCCGCTCTTGGGGAGAGGTCCCCAGAAGACCCGCACAAACCCACCGTCGTAATTTTGCAGCACGACATCGAGGTTGCCGTCGTTGTCCACGTCGGCGACGCTGGCTTTCATTGCACCAACCCCGGGCAGCTCCGTGCGCGCTGCTGGGCTGTAGACCACCTGGTACGGCCTAACTGCCTGTCCCCAATACACGTAGCTGTTGACCGCGTAGGTCTTGCCGTCAGACCAGTTGGCGAAGATCACCTCAGGGCGGCCGTCCTTGTTCAGGTCGGCGACGGCAACGCTGAAGGCGCCCTGGGTTGTCAGCGTCGTGCGGTCTGTAGGGCTGTAGCTCACGCCGTATGTGCCGCCGGGGCGTGCCCAGTAAATGTCGCTGTCTATGACAAACGCCTCGCTGTCGAACTTGTTGGCGAAGACCAGCTCTGGCAAGCCATCTCTGTTCAAGTCGGCGACGGCAACGCCGTGCGCGCCTTGAGTGGGCAGCGCCGTGCGCGCTGCAGGGCTGTAGGTCACACCGTAGCGACCGCCTGCCTGTCCCCAGTAAATGTAGCTCTCGATCTTGTGCGTGCGATCATCGTTGGCGCGCGCAAGGACAATCTCAGGGCGACCATCGTGGTTGAGGTCTGCAATCGCGATCCCATGCGCGCCTGGAGCGGGGAGTTCGGTGCGGTCACTCGAGCTGTACGCGACACGGCGAGAGGTGTCTTGCGCGGCACGCCCCCAGTAAATATAACTGTTGACGTTGCGCGTTTCGTTGCTCCGAAAGTTGGAAAGCACGATCTCGGGCAAGCCATCGCCGTTTAAGTCGGCGGGAAGCATCCCGTGTGCGCCGATCCCCTGCAGGGTCGTTCGCGCAGCGGCATCCCAGCGCGGCTGACGAGGGATCCCTAGCCCCCAGAAGATCCAGCCTCCCTCGAATGCATGCGTTGCTGCGTTGTCCCACCAGTTGGCGACCAGCAGCTCAGGGACACCGTCGCCGTTCAGGTCGCTCGACCAGGGGTTGCCGTTGTCGCTGCGGTGATTGCCAGCAAGCCGCAGTGCCCGACTGGCTGCGGTGTCTTGAGGATGCTGACACCAAATGCCCTCGCCTGCGCAAACCCCAAATGTGCCGACCAGCGCGCCGTTCATCGGCGCGGTTGACGGACGG
>JANWZM010000148.1 GCA_025054635.1 Thermoflexales bacterium | reverse complement strand
GCCTCAGTCGAGATGTTGAAGCAGAAGTGCATCCCGTAGGTGAAATACACATACGCTGTGCCGGGCGCCATGAACATCGGCGCGTTGCGCGCGGTGCGACGGCGGTAGGCATGCATCGCCGCGTCACCTGGACGGTAAGCCTCGGTCTCAACAATCCGTCCGCTCAGCCGAGTGCCGTCAGGCAACAGGCGCACCAAGACACACCCTAGCAGGTCCTGGGCGACTGTCCGTGTATCGCGAGCAAAGAAAGTGCGCTCTATGCGCTCGTCGTGAGCGAGCGTCGGCTGAGACATAGCGCGGTACAATCTTAGCTGCATGTCAGCCACCGCACGGACCGTGCTTCCTGCGCCATCTGTCGCTGCGCCAGAACCTCAGCCGAGCACGAGCAGCGGTCTGGAGATGCGCACCCTCTCGCCAGAGGAGATGGAGGCGTATCGGCGGATGATGGACGCTTTGCCCACCGAGAATGACGAACCTGTGGACAACCTATTCTCTGAGAAACAGCAACGCCTCCTCGCTGATGTGCTTTACTCGAGTTGGTCACATCCACGCTTCGGCAAACGCTTCCTCGCCGCTGCGAATGTCGGCATATTCTTTGAGGGTCGCCCAACAGTCCTCGTCCCCGACTTGCTGCTCAGCCTAGATGTAGAGCCATATCCAGACGTGTGGGCGAAGGAGGGGCGCTCCTACTTCAACTGGGTTTACGGGAAGCCGCCTGACGTGATTGTTGAAGTCGTGTCAAACACAGAGGGCGAAGAGCTAGGGCGGAAAGCGCAGTTGTATCAGCGGATGCGCGTGGGCTACTACGTGGTGTATGACCCACAGCAGCTACTGATAGACAAGCCGCTCCAAGTGATGGAGGGGACAGTGCGCGGGTGGCAAGTGCTCGAAGGACGATGGCTGGATGCGGTCGAGCTGGGCGTAACGCTGTGGGAGGGAGCGTTTGAAGGGATCAAGGCGACGTGGCTGCGCTGGTGCGACCGCAACGGTCAACTGCTGCCCACCGGGCGCGAGCGCGCCGAGGCTGCAGAGCGGCAACTGGAAGCTGAGCGCCGCCGCGCTGAGCTCGCCGAACGAGAAGTCGAGCAGCTCAGAGCGCGCCTGCGCGCGCTGGGCGTGCAAGACTAGGTCGCGCTGCAAACGCGCTCTGAGTGAGCAGAGCCCGACTTAGATCGCCTCGCCCTGTTCCACCCAGCGTTGAGCGACCAGCGCGGGAATTGCGGTGCTCAAGTCGCCGCCAATGATCATCGCCGCGATCCCAACGACCTCGCCATCGGCGTTGATCAGCGGCCCGCCGCTGTTACCCGGCGCAAGCCGCACATCAGAGAACAGATAGGGCGTGCGTTGCCCCTGGCGCGGCCAGACTAGGTAGCCAATCCCGCTGATCAACCCCACTGTGACAACTTCTGGGTCGCCGAAGGGATGACCGATGGCGAAGACCAGCTCGCCAGGGCGCGGCAAGTTGCTGACGCGCCGCCGCGCAGGCTTCAGCCCCCCAAGAGGCACCTCGAGCAAGGCTAGGTCAAGCTCACGCTGCGTTGCTACGACCTCAGCCGGCACACTTCGCTCGTCAGGCAGCTTGACGCGGATGGCAGGGCGACGCCCTGCGGCTGCGACAACGTGGGCGTTGGTCAGCACTCTGCTGCGCTGAGACCCACTATGCCAGATGATCCCTGCCCCAAGCCCGCGCTGGTCGAGCTGCACCTGTACCACGCTCTGCCGCGCTGCACGAACAATTTCTGCCGCCTGTTGGCGCAGGGTGCTGGTTAAGCTCGTCATGGGCTCCTCCTTCAGGCGTTGCGCTGACCAACGACCACTGTCAGCATCTGAGCGACGCCGCCGCGCAGCACTTCGACCTGCACCGCCTGTCCAACGCGCTCACCGGAGAGCATGCCCAGCAGCTCGTCTGCGTCACGCACGGGTTGTCCCTCGACGGCAATGAGAATATCGCCGACGATTACACCGCCGCGCTCGGCAGGGCTATCGTCCTCGACGCGCACGACCAATAAGCCCTGCTCCCGCCCAGGTGCGCGCTGACTGGGAGGCAGCTTGACTTGCTGGGTGATCACGCCCAAGTAGCCGCGCCGAACTTGACCCTTCTGCGCGAGCGTGTTCGCAATCCGCAGCGCGACTGCCATCGGGATCACGACAGGCTCGCCGCGCAACAGACCCGTGGTCAGCATGCCGAAGGCAGCGCCGCTCAGATCAATCAGCGCGCCGCCGCTGAAGCCGGGATAAGGCGTGGCATCCGTGCGAATGATTTGCTCAAGCACGCCGCCGCGCATCAGCCGCGTCGGGCCTGTGACCTTGCTCACGACGCCGAGGCTGACCATCAGCCCCTCTTCAGATGGACGCCCGACAGCCAAGGCGAGCTGCCCAGGGCGCGCCTCACTCGCAGACGCAAGCGCTGGCAGCGTCAACCCTGAGACGCGCAGCACGGCAATGTCCGAAAGCGGATCGCGCCCCACCAGCGTCGCTGCGCGCTTCGTCCCGTCTGAAGCTGCCACGCTCAAGTTGGTGTCGCGCTCCAGCACGTGGTCAGCAGTCAACACCAGCTCCTCCGCAAACACGATCCCTGTCGCTGGCTGGCGCGCGCGCCCAAACACCGTGACCAGCGAACGCCCTGCCTGCTCGACTGCATCCGCCATCGCCTGCGAAAGCAGGCGCAGTTCGTTTTGAACCATCAGTTTCAATCCTCCGTTGCCGTTGACGATAACCGACACAGAGGTAAGGCGGCAACTCTACGTTCGCACAGGTAAACCCTCTTCGTTCGTATATCATGGTGAGGTTAGCCGTTTCAACGTGGACATGAGCGTTGCGCTGCCCCTTGCAGAAGGTATCCTCTTCACCGACTACTACCAACTCACCATGGCGCAGTTGTATTACCGCGCCGGTCTGCATGAAACCCCTGCACAGTTCGACCACTTCTTCCGCAACTACCCAAACTATGGGGATCACCAAGCCGGCTATTGTGTGTGCGCAGGGTTAGGCACACTCGTTGAGTGGATGCAGCGCGCGCACTTCGGCGAAGCGGAGATCGCCTGTTTGCGCGCGCAGCGAACGCGCAGCGGCTGCCCGATGTTCGCCGACGACTTCTTGGCGTGGCTTCGCCGCAACGGAGACTTCAGCAGCATTACTCTGCGCGCAGTTCCTGAAGGGCGGGTGGTTCATCCGCACGCGCCGATCACGATTGTGGAAGGTCCGCTTGCAATGGCGCAGTTGCTCGAAACTGCGCTGCTCAACCAGATCAACTTCCAGACGCTGATTGCGACCAAAGCTGCACGCATCCATGAGAGCGGTCAAGGTCGCGTAGTGCTGGAGTTCGGCGTGCGGCGAGCACAAGATCGCGGCGCAAACGCCGGCACGCGCGCGGCTTTGATCGGCGGAGCGGACTACTCTTCGAACGTTGGCATGTCCTGCGCGCTGGGCTTTCCTCCCAAGGGCACGCATGCCCACAGCATGGTGCAAGCCTTCATCGCCTTGGGCGGCAGCGAATACGACGCCTTTCGCGCTTATGCTGAGGTTTACCCCGACGACTGTCTGCTCCTGGTGGACACAGTCAATACATTAGAGAGCGGCATGCCAAACGCGATCAAGGTGTTCGAGGAGCTACGCACCAAGGGGCACAAGCCTGTCGGCGTACGGTTGGATTCGGGCGACTTGGCTTACTTGAGTATTCAGGTCGCACGCATGTTGGACGATGCTGGTTTCCCCGACGCGCTGATTGTGCTCTCCAACCAGCTCGACGAGCTCGTGATTTGGCAGATCACCGATCAAATCCGCCGCGAGGCGCCGCGCTACGGCATGGACGCCGATGCAATCATCCGCCGCTTAGTCTACGGCGTCGGCACAAACCTGATCACATCCATGGGCGACCCTGCGCTGGACGGGGTATACAAATTGGTCTCGTTGCGCCAGAACGGCGAGTGGCGACCGGCGATCAAAATCTCCGAGACGCCGATCAAGACGCTCAACCCGGGGCACAAGTCGGTCTGGCGGCTCTACGACCGGCGCGGGATGGCGACGGCTGACTTGTTATGCCTGCAGGACGAGACTCCGCAGGCGTGGCGCACAATCACCCTGCGCCACCCAAGCGACCACACCAAGTTCCGCCTCTTGCGCGCGGAGGACGTTTCAGCGATGGAGCCGCTGCTCGTCGAAGTGTTGCGCGAAGGGCAGCTCGTCTATGAGTTGCCCACGATTGAAGCGATGCGCGCGATCCGACAACAGGACATCGAGCGGCTCGACCCTGGCGTGCGCCGATTAATTCGCCCGCACGAGTACCACGTCTCGCTCAGCCAAGCGCTATGGGACTTGAAGCAGCGGCTGATCCAGGAGGCGCAGCGCGGATGAATCGCGCCACGGTGCTTCCACCGCTGACGCGCAGCCGAGCGCGCCCTGCCCTGCGCGCTGCAGACTTTGTCGCCCTCGGTCTGACCGCCGTGGCGCTGGCTGCCTTCGGGTTTTACCTGCTGGTCTACTTTGTCTACGCTCGCGCGCTGTTCAACTTCCCGTTCGACTATGACCAGGGCGAGGGCTTCGAGCTGTATGACGCGATCCGCTTGGCACGGGGGCAGAACATTTACTTGGACAACGCAGTTTATCCGTTCTACGCCTCGAACTATCCGCCCGTCTACCGAACGCTGCTTGCGCTTCTTGTGGCGCTGTTCGGGCCGCACCTGTGGGTGGGGCGCGCGCTGACCTTCGCCAGCTCGCTGGTCATCGGCGCGCTGATCTTCATCGCGGCGCGGCGGCAGTGGCATCAGCTCGGCGCAGGCTGGGTTGGATGGGTGACGCCTGTGCTGGCTGCGCTGTCGTTCTTCGCCGCAAACTACGTGTACCACATCGCGCCGCTGGCGCGAGCGCACTTGCCGATGGTGATGTTTGCCCTGGCAGGGTTAGTGTGTCTGGAGCGGGCGTTGAGGGTGCCTTCACCCCCAACCCCTCTCCCAGCCGGAGAGGGGAGGGTGCGCTTGGAGGAAAATCGCGCATGGGCGGCGCTTGGGGTGGCGCTGCTGATGACGGCGGGATTTACCAAGCTCCAGGCGGTGGACGCGCTGGTGGCAGGCTTTGGCTTGCTGTTGCTGCGCCGACCTGCGTGGTTCGCGCGCGCATTTGCAGCGTGCCTGGTGTTCACGGTCGGCGCGGTGCTGGCGCTTGATGCCCTGACCCAGGGGCAGTTCTGGATCAACGTCGTCGCGGCGAACGTCAACGAGTATGACATCGCGCTGACCTGGCAGACCTATGGTCAGTGGGCGCGGCTGCAAGCCGTCTTGATCATTGGCGGAGTTGCCTACGTCGCCTGGGACTTCGCGCGGGCGATTCGCGCACGGTCGTTCCAGCCGATCACCGTTTGGTCGTTGTATTTCATCACAGGCAGCGCGATGGGGATGCTCACCGGCAAGTGGGGCGCAGGTCCGGCTTACCTCATTGCAGCAATCGCCGCCTCAGCGACCTGCACGTCGGGGGTCTTTGCACGCCTAGCAAGTGCACTCGGGGCGAGTCGGCAAGCGTGGATCGGCGCGGGTGTCGCTGCGGCTTTCCTCGCTCAGGCAGCGCTGAACGTTCACCTGCCGACAACGGGGCGCTTCTTTGGGACGGTCGCCCGCACGCTCGGCGTCGCCGAGGCTTCGGTTTACCCGCCGTACGCGTATTACGACTCGGCGGGCTACACTCAACTTGGGCACTTGCCTGTGCCCTCTGATGTGATTAACGGCTGGCGGTTGGTCGAGCGCCTGCGCGCCGTCAACGGCCCTGTGTGGAGTGAAGAAGCGACCCTCGCGCGGCTTGCTGGCAAGGACGTGGTGACGAACCCGACCCAACTGCTTAATCTCTACAAAAACGACATGCTGGACACCGCGCAGATGCTGGCGATGATCGAAGCGCGCGCTTTCGGCGCTGTCGTTTTCCGCGCTATGTTCTACCCCGACGACGTGAAAGACGCCATCGTGCGCAACTACTACTGGGCAGAGAAGTTCGAGATCAACGGCTTTGAGTACTGGCTGCTGCTGCCGATCCCGAAAGAGTAGGCTGTGACGACGGACTTATTCCTCGGCGCGCCCGACGCGCCAGCATTTTCGATCCATCTTCCCGTTTACGAGGGGCCGCTGGATGTTTTGCTGCGGCTGATCGAGGAGCGCAAGTTGGAGATCACGGCGGTGTCGTTGGCGGCAGTTGCTGACCAGTTCCTCGCCTACCTAGCAGGGCTGCCGCAGCGCGACCCGCGCCTGCTTGCTGGATTTGTCTCAATCGCAGCGCGCCTGCTGTTGATCAAGAGCCGCGCGCTGCTGCCGCTGCCTGCGCGCGCTGAGCCAGCGGAGGACGAGGAGACCGAGGCGCTCGTCGAGCAGCTCCGCGCCTATCAGCTCTACAAGCAAGTGGCGCAGTTGCTGCGCCAGCGCGAGCAACTTGGGCTGCGTGCCTTCCCAGTTCAGCCGCCGCCGCTGCCGCGCGACGGCTCGCGTTTCGTCATGCCAGACAACGTCACCCCAGAGGCACTGGCGAAAGCGATGCAGAGGGTGGTCGAGCGTTGGATGCCGCCCCCAACGGCTGATGCTGTGGTCGCGCCGCTGCCGTTCACAGTGAATGATTGCATCAGCAAGATCCAGCGCGCGCTGAGCGAGCGCCCCCGAGTGACCTTCCGCGAAGTGTTAGCCAACGCGCGCAGCCGGATCGAGGTCATCGTTCACTTGCTCGCCCTGCTCGAGCTGCTTAAGCGCTACGCCGTGCGTTGCTACCAGGAGGCGCTGTTTGGCGAGATTGTCATCGAGCCGATGCCTGAGTCGGAGCGCCCATCGGTCGAGATTGACGCTGCGCTGGAGTTCGAGGAGTGAACGCGATTGCCTTCGTGCTCGGCGGGGCGCGCAGTGGCAAGAGCGCCTTCGCCCAGCGACTTGCCCTCGAGCGCGGCGGCGAGCAGGTGTTGTTCGTGGCAACCCTGCGCGAGACCGACGCCATACAGAACGACCCCGAGATGCAGCGCCGCCTGGCGCGCCATCGCGCCGAACGACCAACGCACTGGCATACAGTTGTGCTCGCCGACGATCTCCATGTCATCTCGGCTGCCTTGCTCGAGCGCGAGGCGCGCTGCGTCTTGCTCGATTGCCTCTCGCTCTACATCAGCGGCTGTCTGTTCATGGGCGAAACCTTGCCGCCCGACCCCGAGCAAGCTGCTGCCGACGCAACGAAGGCACTGCTCAACGCCATTCGCGCCACGGCGTGCCCATGGGTGATCGTCAGCAACGAGGTCGGTTTGTCCGTGGCACCAGACAACGCTGCTGGGCGCGCTTACCGCGACGCGCTCGGGCGCGCCAACCAGATCGTCGCCCAAGCAGCGGACGAGGTTTACCTGCTCGTCGCAGGGCTGCCGCTGCGCTTGAAGTGACGCCATGCGCGAGGAGGACTGGCGCGCCAAGCGCACTTACCTGTTCGACCGCCTCCGAGCAATCCCGCAGGGCGCGATTGAAGCCGCTAGCACGACCTTCCTACTGCTGATCGCGGTTCAGTCGTTTGACGCCGACGCGAGCGCCAAGTCGCTGATTGCGGCTGCTGGCAACATCGGGCTGCTCGCCTCGCTGTGGGCTGTGCCGCTGGCGCAGCGGTGGAGCTTGCCGACGACGCGCCTAGCCGGTTGGATGATGGCGGTCGGCGGCGGCGCGATGCTCGGCGCGGCGCTGCTGCCCTCGCTGACCACGCTGGTCGGCGCCAGCATCATCGCTATTGGCGCTGCGAACGCGATCATCCCCCTGATCACTGCGGCGTATCAGGAGAACTACCCGCCCCGCTCGCGCGGGCGCTGGGTGTCGCAGGCGTTCGTGATTCGGGTGATCGCTGCGGCAGCGTTTGCCGAGTTGGCGGGACGGTTACTCACGGCTGACCCGAGGCTGTTTCGGTTGCTGCTGGGCTTGTTCGGGGGCGCCTTCCTAGCTGCGGCGATCTTCCTTTGGCAGATCCCCTCGCAGCCGCTGTCGCGGGCGAGCTTGCACGGCGGGGTTGCTTTGGGGGCGCTGCGCGCGCTGCGCTTTCTCTACACCGACCGCACCTTGCGCTGGGTGCTGAGCTCGTGGATGCTGATGGGGTTCGCCAACCTGATGATGCTGCCCTTGCGCGTCGAGTTTCTGGCGAACCCGCGCTACGGACTCGCGCTCAACCCCCAGCAGATCGGCTTCTACACGGTGCTCGTGCCGGGCCTTGTTCGGTTGGCGCTCACCCCGATCTGGGGGCGGCTGTTCGACCGCATGGAGTTCTTCGTCCTGCGCATTCTGCTCAACACGGGCTTCGCGCTCAGCATTGCTGCATTCTTCCTGGGCACGGACGAGCTCGGCTTGTTGCTAGGGGCAGCGCTGTTCGGCGCAGCCGCAGCAGGCGGCGAGATCGCCTGGAATCTTGGGGTGACCAAGTTCGCGCCGCCGGAGCGCGTGGCGGAGTATATGGGCGTGCACACCTTCTTGACTGGCGTGCGCGGGGTGCTTGCGCCAGTCGTCGCCTTCTGGCTGGTCGAGCTGCTGCCGATCTCAGCCGCGGCGCTGTTCGCTGCCGGGCTGATCGGCGTGGCATCGCTGATGCTTGTGCCAGAAGTCAAGGGGGCGAAGGGCAAGCCGCAAACAAGTTAGCACGCCGCTGCTGAGCGCGCCCAGGCGGCTGGGGAATGGTTGACTCCAGTTGGCACCTCGGCGCATCACCCTGCCGTAAACCAACTCTCTTCGTCCTGAGTAACGTTTGGCTAGCCGATCTCCAGTCGCACTTCGCCGAAATGAGGGGCTATAATCCGCGCGCCCGGCAGGGCATGTGCTGCGCTTTGACACTCACACGCAAGGGAGGTGAGGATCCAATAGACGATCTCAGTCACTCTACTTTAGTGCGACGGCGGCAAGCACGGCGAGACGCACAGAGCAGCGACCTTCAGCCCTGCTGTACGGGCAAGCGGCGCTGACACTGCCTGAGGCGTCAGCTCAGCCTCTGCAGTGCCGAAGGCAGTCTTGGTGAGATCCTGGGTTTCTACCCCCTCGCCAGCAAGCTGAGCCTCGGCTATCTTCAGCGTAGGCGACTGGCAAGGAGGCGATGCCCTGTGCCCCCTTCGCGCGTCCCTTGCGCGCAAGTCGCACCTGTTGACGCTCGCTTGCGCCATGACACAGGCGCATCCTCGTCCATCCGTCAACTCATGCCTAATGCTGCTGGTCACGGCAGCACGGTCAACGGAGGTGAAGCCATGTCGCTGTGTGAAACCTTGAACGAATTGCTGAACGAGCGCCGACTAGAAGCCGCAAAGGCGATGCTGAACTCGACAACCCCAGAAGAGATCGTGCAGTGCCTGCGCGATTTCGACCCGCGCACTCGCGTGCTCCTGTTTCGCCTGCTCCAGAAGCAGCGCGCCCTGGAAGTCTTTGAGCAGCTCGACCGCGGCGAGCAAAGCCAGCTTGTGCGCGGGATGGAAGACCCAGACCTGGTGCGGCTCATCGAAGCGATCAGCCCTGAGGAGCGCGTGCAGCTCCTGGAAGAGCTCCCGGCAAAAGTCGTTAAGCGAGTGCTGCAGGAGCTTAGCCCAGAAGCGCGCGCCTCGATTCAGCTCTTGCTGGGCTACCCTGAAGACAGCGCTGGGCGAGCGATGAACCCAGATTACCTCGCGCTGCCTGAGAAGACCACGGCTGCGGCTGCACTCGAGCGCGTGCACCAGTCAACGCTCACGCCAGAGCACCTTGAGGTAGTCTTCGTGCTCGGCGAAGGGCGCACCTACAAGGGCTACGTCACCCTGGCGCGGCTGCTCAAGGCGCCACCTGAGACGCCAATCTGTGACTTGGTCGAGGGCGAGGCGGTCGCTGTGCCTGCTACAGACCCGCAAGAGAAGGTGGCAGACCTGTTCAAGCGCCGCCAGTACCCGCTCGTCGCAGTCGTTGACAGCGAGGGGCGACTGATCGGCGCAATTGACGCCGAGCGCGGCTTGCAGCTCGTCGAGGAGTTGGAGGCGCAGCGCCTGACCACCTTTGGTGGCACATTGGCGATGAGCGGGCCAGACATTGACCTTGTCTCAACCCCGCTGCGGCGAGTCTTCACAGCGCGCGTGTTTTGGCTAATTGTGTTGACGGTGTTCGGCGTGCTAACTTCCACATTTGTAGCGCAGCAAGAGGAGATCCTGTCCGCGGCGATTGTGCTGGCAGCGTTCATCGCGCCGATCATTGACATGGGCGGCAACACAGGCAGCCAAGCTGCCACGCTGGTCATTCGCGCCATGGCGCTCGGACGAGTTCACTTGCGGCTGCGCGACTTTCTCCTCGTCCTCAAGCGCGACATCCCTGTTGCACTAGCGATGGGCGTCACCATCGGTATCTTGGAGGCCATCCTGGCGTTCGTCTCCAAGGGCGTCGGCGCGGACATCCTCCTCGTTGTCGGCTTGGCGATGCTGGCTGTGACGATCAGCGGCAGCTTGATCGGTCTTGGGCTGCCTTTCATCGCGCGCAAGCTAGGCTTTGACCCCGCAACGCTCGCTGGACCGACGATCACCTCAATCATGGACTTGCTCGGGGTGATGATTTACTTCGGCTTGGCTTACGTGTTCCTAGGGCATCTGCTGAAGCAGTGAGCAAAGGGATTGGCTGGGATTCGTGACTGCGAATCCCAGCCGATCCTCGTGTTCAGAAGTAGCTGCCGATGACATCCAGCAGCTTTTTGATGTTCTGGGGGTCGCCGGGCTGAACCTTGGTGTCAGACGCGCGCCCAAGCGAGTTGAGCGCGTTGGTGTCCGCGTCGCGCCCGTAAGCAACCGGGATCAACAGGATCGGCGTTCGGCTGTTGCGCGCTCGGCGTAGCACTTGAACAGCTTCTTGCAGCGAACGTTCGGACGCGGTGTCTTGTCCATCTGAGAGCAGCACAATCGCTTGGATGCGTTTGGGGTCGGAGGATTGCTGGAGCGTCTCAACCGCGGTGATCACCGCGTCGTACAAGCTGGTGTTGCCCGAGGCACGCAAGCCGTCTATCGCGCTCAGCAACGCCTCGCGGTTACTCTCCAGAGGACCAAGCGGCACGAGCAACTCGATGTCAGAATCGAACCGCATCAGCCCAACGTTGTTCTTCCCCGCCTGGTCTTCGATGAACGCGCGCATGGCTTGGATAGCCAGACCGAGCTTGTCTTCTTCGCGCATCGAGCCGGAGGTGTCAACCAGCAGCAGGACGTCTGCCTGCTTCTTCACCAGCTGCCAAGATTGCTGCACCGCAGCAATGACCGCAGGGTCGGGCACAGGCAACAGGCGCGTCGGCTGGTTGGGATCAACACCGACCTCTGGGCTGATCGGATACGCCAGGGGCACGTTCTTGTTGGCGGGTCGGAACCCTGCCTCCAGCACCTTGCGCTGCACGGCTTCGCTGAGGAAGTACTGCGTGAAGACGCCTGCTGCAGCGCGCTGCTCTTCCGTTACCCATGGCGCGTCGGGGATGGCGAACGGATGATCGTGGACAAACGTGCCCTCCTTGGGGTAGAGCGCAACCAGGCGCTCGGGTGGCTTGACCTCTGTGCGACCAAGATTGATAAAGATGAGGTCGTTCTCTTCCAGCGCGACGAAATCTAAGTAGTCTGGACCTTGGGCAATGTATTCGATGAACTCCGTTGTGCGCGCGGAGTAGTGCTTGATCAGCCCCTCGATGCGGCGCACACCTTCTTGGACACGGCTGTCGCTAACCAAGTCGAGCGTCAAGCGCGAGACAGGTTGACCGGTTGCAGCGGAGGCGCTGGCGTAAAACTCTGCCATCAGCGTCGAGAGCGCAGTTGAGGACACGCGCGGATCAGTGTGGCCGTAGTAAACCGCGCTGCGCCCGCTCAGCCCGTAGTCGTTCCAGCCGCCAGGCGCGTCGAAGACAGCGAGCAGCTCTGCCCAACCAATCTCGTTGCCGTGTTTTGCGCGCAGCGCGTTTAAGCGCGACTCCCAAATGGCAACTACGACCGGCGCAATGGCTGTCGCTGGTGCACCCTCTACGTCGAATACCCGCCGCCCAGTTTGGTAGTTCACTAGGGCTAGCCAGTGGCGCACCGAGGGTGACCACAGCGTTGGGCGCTCGACGTTGGCGTTATTCGGCGCGATGAACGCATTGATGATCCCCTCGTGCACCGTGCCGGACGAGCCGCTGCGCCCCTCGACCCAAATCGGGCGCTCACCTGCGCGCAGCGGTTGACCGGTCAGCGGATTGCGCCCCTCGGCGTAAGCGCGATTGAAGTCAGTGATGATGGTGCTGATGTTCAGGTTCTTGTCAAACTCAGGGGCGTAGATGAACGTCACCTCGATTGCATTTGCTGGCTTCTCAATCGTCCCGCCGCGCAGCAGGCTGCTCAGCTCGCGCACGATGAGCGCACCGCACACAAACACCAGCGCGATGCCAACGATCAAGAAGAACGCTACACGGTTTGCCTTCACGAATCCCTGACCTCCCTTGTTGCCTTCTGCCCAGTCTACTACGCAGAAGGGGTTGCGGAGTTGCGAGAGGCGTGCTTGGAATCGCATCTGTAGCATACTGTGCTCGCACTACTCTTGCTCCTGTATCCCCTTGCACTCAGGGAGAGGGCGAGACGACACCCCTTGCTATTTCGCAGAGTTACTCCCCGGCAGCCCAGGCAGAGACGCTTGACCTACAATTGGGCATGTGACGACAGAGCTGCACTGCCATACTACAGCTTCGGATGGCGCTCATACGCCCACTGAGGTTGTAGCAATGGCGCAGGCGCGGGGGGTTACATTGCTGGCGATCACAGACCATGACACCCTTGCTGGACACGCTGAGGCACTCGAAGCAAGCCACACATTTGGTATTCCTGTCGTGCCCGGCGTTGAGATCAGCGCGCTCTCACCAGAGGGTGAGGTGCACGTGCTCGGCTACGGCGTTTGCCCAAGCGACGAGCCTACGCGCCAACGGTTCGCCGCGCTGCGCGCAGCGCGCTTCGCTCGGGCAGAGCAGATCTTGCAGCGCCTCGACGCACTTGGGATGCACATGACGCTTGAGGACGTGCGGGCATTCGCTGGAGACGGCATCATCGGCAGGCCGCACATCGCACGTGCGCTAGTGCAACATGGTTTTGTCCCAGACACCCAGACCGCCTTTGACCTGTATTTAGCCGAAGGCAGAGCAGCCTTCGTCCCGAACCAAAACCTGTCACCTGCCGAGGCAGTGGCGCTGATCCATGCAGCGCACGGTGTGGCTGTGCTGGCTCACCCTGGACTGTACCGAGGCGACCTGAACCGCTTACTCAGCAACCTGGTGAGCGCTGGGTTGGACGGCATCGAGGTGTTCTACCCCCTCCACAGCGAGGCACAAGTCGAGGCGCTGCTTGCCTTCGCACGGCAGAACAGCCTATTAGTGACCGGAGGCAGCGACTTTCACGGCATCGCTGTAGATGGTCGGGATTGCCTCGGCGCGGTGCATGTGCCTACAGCAGACGTAGCTGCGCTGCGGGCACGCTTGGGCGTGTGACGTGTGGATGGCTGTGCTCAAGCACGCTCGGCTCTGGTTTGGGCTGGCGGTCAGCGCCTTGGCGCTCTATCTGACGCTGCGCAACGTTGACTTCGCCGCGCTGGTTGTAGCCCTTCAATCAGCGCAACTGTGGGTATTCCCGCCAGCGTTCGTCGTGTTCATGGTTGGACTGTCGCTGCGCGCTGCGCGCTGGGCAGCGTTGATGGGCGGCGCACCATTCGCGCTCACCTTTCGGGCGATGACGATCGGCTACATGCTGAACATGATGCTGCCGCTGCGTGTGGGCGAACTCGGGCGCGCGATTGTCATCGGTCAGCGTGCGCCGATCAGCACAGCAACCGCATTTTCCTCTATCGTTGTCGAGCGCCTGCTCGACTTGTTCGCCGTCGTGCTGATGTTCGCGGGTTTCGCTTTGTTCATCCCGATGGACGAATCCCTCTCCCGAGCTGCAATCGCAGGGGCAGTCTTGGCGGTTGGACTTGTGATCGGACTAGCAGTCGCGCTGAGCCAGTCGGCGCGCATCGAGCGCGCACTGAGCGCGTTGCTCTGCCGCGTCCGCTGGCTTTCCGTGGACGCTTGGCTGAAGCGTTACCGAGACTTTGCAGCCGGGTTTGGGCTGGTGCGCACGCCAGCGCAGTGGACGCTCGTGCTAGGCACGACAATCGGCGTGTGGGGTGCAGCGTGGTTGCTCGCGCTGATCATGATGGCAGCTTTTTTACCTGCACGGGCGGAGCAGGCAGGCTTGATGATGGTTGCCTCAAACCTCGGCGGCGCAGCGCCTTCTGCACCAGGCGGCTTAGGACCGGTGCAGCTCTTCGCCAAGGTCGCGCTGGTGCTCCCGTTCGGTGTGGACGAGGCGCGAGCTACCGCACTGGTATTCGTCTGGTCGCTCTCGCAGCAGCTCACGCTGGTGGTGCTCGGCTTGGTCAGTATGGCGCAGGTTGGTCTGTCCTTTGGGCAGCTCCGGCTTCCGCGCGGGGCTTGAAGCAGTGCGCATCGCTCAATTCTTGACCTATTACCGACCGCACATCAGCGGCTTGACGATTTACGTTGAGCGGCTGGCGCGCGGGCTGGCACGCGAAGGGCATCAAGTCACCGTTCTGACCTCGCAGTACGACCGCGCGCTGCCGCGCGTCGAGCAGCGCGACGGCGTCATGGTGATCCGTGCGCCTGTCCTCGCCCGGGTCAGCAAAGGGGTCATCATGCCGACGTTTGGCTTCTTGGCACGAAGGGTGATCCAGCAGAGCGATGTGGTTCATATCCACCTGCCCCAATTCGACGGGGCGGGCTTGGCAATTAACGCGCGCTTGTTTCGTCGCCCGAGCGTGCTGACGTATCACTGCGACCTACGCCTTCCGCCAAGTCTCGTCAACGCAGTCGCGCAACCTGTGATTGAGCTGGCTAACCACCTTGCGGCGCGGTCCGTTGACCGCGTCGTCGCTTACACCGAAGACTATGCGCGCCATTCGCCGTTTTTGTCCCGCTACATGCACAAACTTCGGGTGATCCCACCGCCAGTCGAAACCGAGCTGCCAACCGAGGCAGACCTCGCTGCCTTTCGCAGCAAGGTCGGTTTGAACAACGGCGTTGGTCCAGTGATCGGCATGGCGGCGCGACTTGCCACTGAAAAAGGCGTGGAGATACTCGTGCGCGCGCTGGAGATCATTCGGCACACGCATCCCCAGGCGCGTGTGCTGTTTGCCGGACCTTACCGCAATGTGCTTGGCGAGGAAGCATACGCACAGCGCCTGCAACCTCACTTCGACGCGCTTGGGTCTGCTTGGTCTTTCCTCGGCGCGTTGAGTGGTCGTGAGCTGAGCGCGTTCTTCGCAGCGTGCGATGTCACTGTGCTGCCGAGCTTAAACTCAACCGAGTCGTTTGGGCTGGTGCAGGTTGAGTCTATGCTGTGCGGCACACCGTCGGTGTGCAGCAACTTGCCTGGCGTGCGCGTCGCTGTGCAGAGCACAGGCATGGGTGAGGTCGTCGCAGTCGGCGATGCTCAGGCGCTCGCCGAAGCCATCCTGCGCGTGTATGCGCACCGTGCGCGCTACGTGCGCCCCCGCGAGGCAATTGAGCGCCTTTTCAGCACAGCGCGAACAGTGCGAGAGTACCTCAGCCTGTATGACGAACTGATCGAACACGCATCAAAGGGAGAAAGGACAAGTGAAGTACAGACCCGAAGGAAGTGAGCAACCTAGCAGCCAAACGGTGAACCCGTTGTGGGCGTTTGCGTTCGGCGCCGTCCTTGGCGCGCTGATCACCGCTCTTGTTGTGGTAGCGACGAGACCTCAACAAGCCAGCCTCACCCCTGACGAGATTCGACAAGCCGCGCGCGAGGGCGCAGCCCAAGCGCTGCAGTCCATGCCTACTGCCATGCCTGCTGCTCCTGCTGAGACCCAGCCAGCGCCTACGCCAACCCCCAAGCCGAAGATCAGCGTCCGCGCACCAAACGCGCAAGGCGATCCTAACGCACCAGTGCTGATCGTGGAATACAGCGACTTTGAGTGCACCTACTGTCGTCGCTTCTATGCCGAGACATTTCCCAAGATCATTCAAGATTACGTGAAGACCGGCAAAGTGCGCATCACCTACAAGCACTTTCCAGTCCTCGCAGAATCGTCGGGGTTCAAGGCGGAAGCCGCAGAGTGCGCTGCCGATCAGGGCAAGTTCTGGGAGTTCCACAACCTGCTCTTCTCAGGTCGAATCCCAGCAGGCAACCGAGAGACAGTGCAGCCTCTATTGGTTGAAGCAGCACGCGAGCTAGGGATGAACGTCGAGGCGTTCACGGCTTGTCTGAATGACGGGCGCACACGCATCCGCGTTGGGGAGGACTTCCAAGAAGCGCAAAGCTTCGACGTGCGCGGCACGCCTTCGTTCTGGATCAACGGTCAACTCTTGGTCGGCGCGCAGCCTTACATTGCCTTTCAAAGTGCCATCGAGCGCGCACTGGCTGACGCCAATCGCGCCCGCTGAAGTGGCTGCCCAGGAGTGACTATATGAATCCATGGCAGGTCAATGTCACACTGCCCTCACTCCCATCCTCTCTCCCTCGGGGAGGGCGCAGGGGTGGGGCAGGGCAACACCTGCGCACCGTGTATTCGAGCCTAGCCACTCCCGCTTCCCAGCAGGCAATCAGCTTACGGGTAAACTGCGCCGGAGACGTAGTCGCCTGCGCGAAGCAGGATGCGCCCATGTCGTGCGCCTAGCGCGCGCATTGCCGACAAGCCCAAGCGAAGCGCTGACTGCTCAGGCGAATGCCCTTGCCTCGAGCGCAAAAACCGCCTGAGTGCGTTGGGTGACTGTGGTAGAGCAACTCGCTCGAGCGCTTGTGCCAGATTCACCTCGCCGTCAGCATTTGCTGCGACGATGACAAGCACGTCGCCAGGCAAGCGCAACTCAACATCTGACGGTAGACCAGCCGGAACCCGAAGCGGCAGGATCGGCGTTTCGCCGAAGGCGCTGAGGATGAATAGGGCTTGGGTCTCGACAATTGGCTCGATGTCTTCGCCAAGCGTGATGGGCGCGCCAGAGGCGTGCAGATGCTGGATCGAAACGTGATCGACCGGCAGCTCACCGAGTGGCGTGCGATAGGCAGGGCGCGGGTCGCATAGCAAAGCCTTGTCCTGCGCCGCAGTGGGCACAATCAGCGCCACTCGTCCCTGAGCAGGGAAAAACAGCGTTTGCTTGTAAGCTGCACCGATGAGCAAGCCAAGCTGCATCAGCGAGCCATGGGGAACCAACAAGCCGACGGGTGCGTTGGGCAGGCGAACTTGTGCAGCGTCTTCGATGAACGACTCAACAGCAACGCGCAGCCGACCCGGGTCAGCAAAATAGTAACGTCCAGCAAACAGGGGGGGACGCGCTTCGTTCACGACTGGAGCGCAGTTGCAAGCGCAATCAGCGCGACCAACCCAACGATGAAAGCAGCGATGGGCAGAATTTGCTTGCCCAAAGAGTTCGCGTCGGCGATGTAGCCATTTGAGAGCTCATAGCGCGGTCGAACGACCGAGCGGAAGACCTCTACGAATGGGTCGGCTCGCACGTACTGTGGGCACAGAAACCACGCCAGCGCAGCACCACCGATGAAGCCTCCGGCGTGACCCCAATTGTCAATCCGACTGCCCGGCGTTAGCCCCAGAACGACGTTGATGAGCAGCACAATGCCTAGGCTGATCAACTGCTGACGACCAAACTCGCCGTACATCCGCCGATGGCGGTAGAAATACACCACCAGCGCGCCAAACAACCCGAACAGCGAGGTCGAAGCCCCCGCAGACAGCCCCTGCGTCAGCATAAAGCTGAGTGCCGCGCCAGACACACCAGACAACAGGTAAATCGTGACGAAGCGAGGATGCCCGTAAAGGGACTCTACTTGGCGACCGAGCGCGTAAAGGGCATACGTGTTGAACGCGATATGCAGCAAACCGATGTGCAAGAAGTTAGCGGTGACCAGCCGCCAATATTCACCGCTGGCGACCAATGGCGCAAAATTCGCGCCGAAAAGTATCAGCACGCGCGGATTCTCCGAGCCGCCCACCAGCGTCATTGCTGCGAACAAAATCACGTTGATGACTAGAAACACCCACACGTAGCGCGGACGCGCGGTTGGAATCGGCGCATATGGCAGCGGATTTGGGTCGGGCGTGAAGGACATCCCTACAGCGTGATTGGCGCGCGGTTGGTGCGACAGTGCTCAGCAGTGATGATGGCGACGATCTGCTCAACCGCCTGTTCCTGCTGGTTAGCGCGGTTGATCACGATGAAGTCGAATTCATGGGCGCGCTTCATCTCCTCGCGCGCCGTAGCAATCCGCAGCTTCAAACTCTCGGGGGTCTCGGTCTTGCGCGCGCTCAGGCGGCGGATCAACTCCTCCTCACTCTCGGGAGCGACGAAGATCGTCACTGCCTGGGGGACGATCTGACGGATCTTGGCGGCGCCTTGTACGTCAATTCGCATGATCACGTCCTTCCCGCTGGCGATTGCGTCGCGCACCTGCTGTTTGGGGATGCCCTTGTAGTCACCGTAAACTAGGCTGTGCTCGAGCAGCTCATCAGCCTCCATCATGTCGGCGAACTGCGACTTGGTGACGAAGATGTAGTCCACACCGTCGATCTCATCCTCGCGGCGCGGTCGGGTTGTCATCGTGACGACGAAGGCAAAGTCGAAGCCACGCGCCTTCAAGCACTTCAGCAGTGTGTCCTTGCCAACACCAGAAGGACCAGAGAGCACAACCAACAACGGCGGACTCGTGAAGCGATATGGGTCAATCGGTGTTGCGCGCTTCCCTTCGCAGTCGCGGCTGCCCATCTTGGCTGCGGATTGTAATCACCTTGTGCTAAATGCTGCGAAACAGAGCAATGTCTGGACCGCGGACACGCAGTTGCACCGTGCAGCGCCTTCCCTGCCCTGCCTCTCTGCCTCTCCCCTGGGGCTATCCATCGCCCACAACGTTGGAAAGAAGCGCACTCTAACAGTCCAGCGTCTGTGCTTCAAGCACAAGCAGCGAGAAGCCCACAAGGCATAGGGGAATGGCATGGTAGGGGCGCGCCGCGCGCACCCTTCTCTCAGAGGGCTACCCGAGATGTGGCGTCATAGCCCCAGCCCGCACGCGCCCTAGCCACCCTGAGCGAGGCACCTCTTGCGTTCACCGCGAGCGCTGACGCGCAAACTCAACGAAAAACGCGAGCGCCGACGGGTTTGCCACTGAACCAGGGTTCGCCGCTTTGTCAGCAGGCGCACCAAGCAGGATCTTCTTGACTGGCACTTCCATCTTCTTGCCGTTTAGCGTGCGCGGGATCTCTGGCACAGCGATAACTGCGTCAGGCACGCAGCGGGGCGAAAGGTGCTCACGGATGGCGGACTTGATAGACTCAATCAACGCCTCGTCCAGCGTTGCGCCCTCGCGCAAGACGACAAATAAGGGCATGTAGGAAGCGCCGCCCAACCCTTCCAGGTCTACTACCAGCGCATCTGCAATCTGGGGCAGCGATTCGACGACGCGGTAAATCTCGCTTGTCCCGATTCGCACGCCGTGCCGGTTGATCGTCGCATCGCTCCGCCCATAGATCACCACTCCGCCCTCAGCGGTGATCCGTACCCAATCGCCATGCCGCCATATGCCTGGATACATCTCAAAGTAGCTCTCCCGATAGCGCCGACCTTCTGGGTCATTCCAAAAGTAGATTGGCATCGAGGGCATCGGCTGTCGCACGACCAGTTCGCCGACTTGATCGGTCAGGGGGTTGCCCGCCTCATCGAACGCCTGAACGTCCGCGCCGAGGTAGCGGCACTGCATCTCACCGGCGCGCACGGGCAGCAAGGGGCATCCCCCGACGAAGGCAGTGCACACATCCGTGCCGCCACTGATCGGCACTAACCACACGTCAGGCTTGACGCACTGGTACACCCAGCGAAAGCCCTCCTCACTCAAGGGCGAGCCTGTTGAGCCCACCGCGCGCAGGGCGCTGAGATCGCAGGTGCGACGCGGCTCAATCCCAGCCTTCATGCAAGCCGTGATGTAAGCTGCACTTGTCCCAAAGATGGTCATTCCCTGCTGCTCGGCAAAGCGCCACAGCGCCATCATCCCGTCGCGCGCTGGGCTGCCGTCGTAGAGCATCACCGTGCACCCGAGCAGCAAACCACTGACCAGAAAGTTCCACATCATCCACCCTGTGGTGGTGAACCAGAAGAAGCGGTCAGAAGGCTTGATGTCGCCGTGGAGGGCTAGGGCTTTGAGGTGCTCGAGCAAGATGCCACCGTGCGAGTGGACAATCGGCTTGGGTAGCCCTGTTGTGCCTGAGGAATACAGCACCCAAAGCGGATGGTCGAAGGGCACAGCTTCAAAAGTCAGCTCGGGCGCGGTGTGCCCTGCGCTTGCAAGCACTTCGTCCCACGTCTGCACGCGCACCGCTGCGCTGTCAGGCTGATAAGCTTCGTTCAGGTAAGGCACGCTGACCACATCGGTCAGGCTGGGCAAGGCACGGATCAGTTCCTCGACGACGGGTCGGCGGTCAACGGGCTTGCCGTTGTAGATATATCCATCCACCACCAGCAGCACCTTCGGCGCAATCTGCCGAAAGCGATCAAGCACTGAAGTGCTGCCCATATCAGGCGAGCAGCTCGACCAGATCGCCCCGAGGCTCGCAGCAGCGAGGAAGGCAACAACCGCCTCGGGCATGTTCGGCAAGTACGCGGCGACGCGGTCGCCAGGTTGGACGCCTGCGCTGCGCAGCCAAGCGGCGAGACGCGCGACGCGCTCGCGCAACGCCGCCCAGGACAGCGCTGAGGTCTGCGGATACCGCGTCGTGGTCTCAGTGCAGAAAATCAGCGCGGGGCTTAAGTCGCTCGGGTAGCGAAAGGCATGCGCAGCGTAGTTCAGCCGTGCCCTAGGAAACCAAACTGCGCCAGGCATCTGGCGTGAAGCCAACACGCGTTCGTAAGGCTGGGCAGCTTGAATGTCGAAGTACTCCCAGATACTTCGCCAGAACGCCTCCAGCTCGCTCACCGACCATTGCCACAGGCTGTGATAGTCTTCAAAACGCAGTCCGCGCTGTGCCTTTAGCCAGCGCAGGTAAGCGCGCAAGTTGCTTTGTTCAAGGGTCGCTGCGTCGGGTTGCCAAAGGATGCTCATACGTGTTGCTTAGTCTAGCTTTGGCAAGCCAACAAGGCGGCGCACCTCGCGCATGGTCTGTGTGGCGATCGCGCGCGCCTTGTCTGCGCCCTCTTTCATCAGGCGCTTGACGCCCTCGCGGTCAGCCATGATCTCAGCGCGACGAGTGCGCATGGCGCTGGTGAGGGCGACCAAGGCGTCAGCCGTCGCCTCTTTCAGCGGCGCGTAACGGCGCGGTCCTTGGGCGTATTCGCGCTCAAATTCAGCCGCGACATCACCCCTGCCACACGCACGCAAGATCGCCAACAAGTTCTGCGCACCTGCACCCATCGGCTCGTCTGGGTTGCCAGTGTCCGTGACGGCGCTGCGAACCTTGCTGCGCACTGTTGCCTCATCCTCGAACAGCCCTACGTAGGACTTCGGTCCAAGGCTCTTGCTCATCTTCTTGGTGGGGTCGTTCAGCGCGAACAGCTTTGGCGTCTCGGTGAACATGACCTCGGGCAAGGGGAAGTACTCCCCAAACTGGGTGTTGAAGCGCTGGGCAATGTCGCGCGACAGCTCCAGATGCTGCTTCTGGTCCTGACCAACGGGGACGTTTGCAGCATGGTAAAGCAAGATGTCGGCTGCCTGGAGCACAGGATAGGTGAACAGCCCGGCACTAATGAAAGCGTCCTGCTTGCCCTCAAGCTGCTCGCTCTTCTCCTTGAACTGCGTTTGGCGCGTTAAGTCGCCGTAGGAGCACACGCAAGCAAAGACCCACGCCAGCTCGGTGTGCTCTGGGACCATGCTCTGCACGAAGACGATGGACTTGTCTGGGTCAAGCCCAGCCGCGAGCAAATCAACGAACATTTGCTCGGTGTTCTTCTTGAGCGTCTCGGCGGCGTAGGGCAGGGTCATCGCGTGCAAGTTGACGACGCAATAGATGGTTTGATACTGCCCACTGTTCTGCAGGCACACCCAGTTGTGCACGGCGCCAAAGTAGTTGCCGATGTGCATCTCGCCAGTCGGCTGAATTCCACTGAAGACGATCTTGTTCGTCATCGCTCTGCTCCTCAAACCAAAGCAAAAGCGCCCGCCTCAGACTAGCCTGAGGACGGGCGCTTGAACGCGCTCGCGGTGCCACCTCAGTTGCAGCCTGTGAGGGCTGCCCCTCTTCTTAAATTGTGTGGTGTCCTTTCGCCCCATCCAATTCGCGGCGCGCCGCTGCTGGCTCGCACCAACCGCCAGCTCTCTGTGTTCAAAGCGCTGCGCGCTCGCTACTACGCTGGGAGGACTACCAGGATTATAAAGCTGCTGCTGAGAACAGAGGGTGCGTTCGTGACGCTGCAATCGAGCGTGTTTAGTGCAGCGCAAGTGCTCAAGTACTTACGGCATCGGCTTCTATCCCTGAGGGGTCAGCTTTTGTCCAGTCACAAATGCGGGGAGTGGCTAAACAAAAGTTGATACGAAGTCTCGGGGGTAGAAGCGATACCGCGGATACTTGCGCCGCGCCAGACACGCCTGATTCCAACAACTCGCAAACAACCACATCCATAGCTCTAGGTGCTCCGCCTTCCGCGT
>JANWZM010000016.1 GCA_025054635.1 Thermoflexales bacterium | reverse complement strand
ACCAACTGGTCAAACGCCTGCTCGGTGAGGTCGTAGTGATACTCGCGGTTGACCTGGGCGACAGGCGCGCGGTCGCACGCCGCGATGCACATCACCGTGTTTAGCGTGAACAGTCCGTCAGGCGTGGTTTGCCCTACGCGGATGCCCAGCCTTCGCTCGCAGTGCGATACAAACTTATCCGCGCCGCGCAGCGCGCAGGGCAAGTCGTCGCACACATCAATCACGTATTTGCCCACTGGCTTCTCATAAAACATCGTGTAGAAACCGACGATGCTTTTGACCTCAGTGGGGTCAAGCCCGAGGATGTCTGCGACTTCGCGCATTGCCTCAGGGCTGCAATAGCCGTACTCTTCCTGCGCCATGTAGAGCAGCGGCATGATTGCGCTGCGCTTGCGCTCCGGCGGGTACTTAGCCAGAACTGCCTCGATCTCAGCCGCTCGCTTCTCCCTCAACATACCGTTTGCCTACTTGCTAGCGCAGTGGATCACCGATCCACATCGCCCAGCACAATGTCAATCGAGCCGATGATGGCGACGATGTCGGCGAGCATATGCCCTCGCGCGAGTTCGTTCAACGGCTGCAGGTTGTGGAACGACGGTGCGCGGAAATGCACGCGGCGCGGTTTGGAGGTGCCATCACCACTCAGCAACACGCCGTACTCGCCCTTGCCACTCTCGACAGCAAAGTAAACCTCGCCTTCGGGCGCTTTGAAGCCCTCCGTCCACAGCTTGAAGTGATGGATCAGCGACTCCATCGAGTAAGCGATCTCGTGCTTTGGTGGCGGAGCAACTTTGCGGTCGTCGGTCATCACCGGACCTGCGGGCAGGTTCTTCAGCGCTTGGCGGATGATCTTCAGCGACTGGTTGAACTCCTCCATGCGGCACAGGTAGCGGTCGTACACGTCGCCGTTGCTGCCGACGGGCACGCTGAACTCAAAGTGGTCGTAGCTGGAATACGGGTATGCCTTGCGCACATCGTAGTTCACGCCGCTGCCGCGCAGACAAGGACCGGTCATGCCCCAAGCGATGGCGTCCTGCGCGCTGATCTTGCCGATGCCGACAGTGCGCTCTTTCCACATTGGGTTATGGGTGAGCAGCTTCTCGTACTCCAGCAGCCGCCTGGGGAAGACATCGAGCACGCGCTGCACCAGGTCGAAGAACACGTTTGGCACGTCGCGCCACAGCCCGCCAGGGCGGATGTAGCTGCTCATCATTCGTGCGCCGCTGACCGCCTCGTAGATATCTAAGATCATCTCGCGCTCGCGCATGCAATACAGGAACACGCTCATCGCGCCGATGTCCAGCGCGTGCGTGCCAAGCCACACCAAATGGCTGTTCATGCGCGTCAACTCCATCAGGATGACGCGCAGGTATTGCGCGCGCAACGGAACTTCGATCCCGACAAGCTTCTCGACTGTGCCGCAGAAAGCAAGATTGTTGCTCATCGGCGCGAGGTAGTCAGTGCGATCCGTCAGCGGAATCGCTTTGAGGTAGGTCTTGCCCTCGGCGGTCTTCTCGATGCCTGTGTGCAGGTAGCCGATATCGGGGATGCAGTTGACGATGGTCTCGCCGTCCAGCTCCAGCAGCAACCGCAGCACGCCGTGGGTGCTGGGGTGCTGAGGCCCCATGTTCATCAGCATGGTCTCGCCCGTCAGCGCGCGCGGGCTAACCAGCTTCTTGAGCTGGTCGAGGGTGATGTCGAGCTGAACATCCTCGACGCGAACAGTGTTTTCGCCGAGGGTGGGGGCTTCAGTCTGTGTCAACATCAGGATTTACTCCGTAGCGTAGGGCTTCTGCGCGTCAATCCGAGCGCGGTTGAACGAGAAGGCGTTCTCCTCCACCGTGACCGGCACCTCCTTGCGCAGCGGATGACCCTGGTAGTCAGCCGGCAGCAAAATCCGCCGTAGGTTAGGATGACCCTCAAAGTGGATGCCGAACAGGTCGTAGATCTCGCGCTCCAGCCAATTCGCGTTGCGGTAAACCGACACAGCCGAGCGGATAGTTGGATCGTGCTCGCTCAGCATGACCTTGACCCGCAGGCGGATCAGGCGCGACAGCGAGTTGAGCTGGTACAGGATGCCGAAGCGCGGCTCGCGCGGGTAGTAGTCCACGCAAGTTTCGTCAGTGAGCATGTCGAATCCTTGCGCGTCGCGCAAGTAGGTCAGCACTTCGATGATGTGCTCACGAGGCACGACCAGCGTCACTTCGTCACGGAAGAAGACAACGTCCTCAACTAGCCCGCCCAGGGCTGCCTTAAGCGATTGAGCGAGTTCGTCCTGCTTCAAGGTGCCCTCCTGTCAGGCCCACTTCTTCAGGGGTTCGGCGCGCACTTTCTCGTGGAGTTTGATGATGCCGTCGATCAAGGTCTCCGGGCGCGGAGGGCAGCCAGCGACATAGACATCCACAGGCACAATCTCGTCCACGCCTTGAACGATGGCGTAGTTGTTGAACACGCCGCCGCAGGAGGCGCAGTCGCCCATGGCGATCACCCACTTCGGGTCGGGCATTTGGTCGTACAAATTGCGCAACACGGGCGCCATTTTGCGGCTGACTCGCCCGGCGACGATCATCAGGTCGCTTTGGCGCGGGCTGGCGCGCATCAGCTCCATGCCGAAGCGCGACAGGTCGTAGCGCGAGGCTTGCGTGCTCATCATCTCGATGGCACAGCACGCCAAGCCAAACAGCAGCGGCCACATCGAGCGCGTCCGCGCCCAGCCGACTGCCTTCTCCAATGAGGTGGTGACAATCCCCATGTCACCGAGCTTCTGTTCCAGACCCATCACTCACACTCCTTCTCTGAGCACGCTCAAGACGACTGATCCATCCGTTCCCAGTCCAGGGCACCGCGCTTCCACAGCCAGACATACCCGACAAGCAAAATCCCAACAAAAATCAGCATCTGGATCAAGCCAAACCAACCAAGCTGGCGAAAAGCTACCGCCCAGGGGTAAAAGAAAATCACCTCGATATCGAACAGTATAAAGAGCACAGCGATAAGGTAAAAGCGCACAGGCAACCGGCGTTGCGCCGGCCCGATCGTGCGCATCCCACTCTCGTAGGTCTGCAGCTTGACTTGCTGCTGTGCTCGGCGGCGCGGACCAAACAGGACCGAGATTGCGAGCACCAACAGCGCCAAGCCCGTGGAGATGAAAAGCAGGATAAAAACAGGAAGGAAGTCAGCCATCAGGTTTACAGGCAGCCGCAGCCCTGCCGCTTGCGCATTCTATCACAAGCAGAGGTGATAGGAGTAGGGAAGAGTGTCTGAACGGCTTTCGCACCACTGGTGCTTCTACAGTAAAATGCAAGCTGTCAGTTTGCCGACGTAGCTCAACTCGGCAGAGCAACCGACTTGTAATCGGTAGGTTACGGGTTCAAGTCCCGTCGTCGGCTTGCTACAACGCTGCTGCACGCTGTTTGCGGTCACCCCTACACATTAAAGGCAGCTGCTTGTATCGCACACCTCACGAAGCGGTGGATGCAGTCTGATCTGGCACGCACTGCCCTGCATGGGCGTCCCAGGGGTGCGATACTACGCTGGGCGTGAGACTAGACAACACCTGCAAGCTGGTCGCTGAAAGCGCACCCCGGTCGTTCGTCGCCTGGAGGCTTGGTCTGGAGGAAACATCGGTCGAAGTCAGCTTGGAGAACATCGAGCTTCTAGCTCAGCCTCTACCTATCCGCAGCGATAGCGTGCTCTTGCTGCCAGACAGGAAAATCCTATTCCACGTCGAGTTCCAAACCGACTTCGAGCCAGGACTGCCCTTTCGCATGCTCGACTACTACGTACGACTCTACAGGCGCTACGTAGCAGACGTCGAGCGAGAAAAGGCAGTGCAGTCAATCGTGCAAGAGGTCATCCTTCTGAGAGAAACCAGAGCGCCCATCCCAGAGAGCTTTGCTCGCGACCAAACACACCACAAGTATCGGGTGCTCAAGGTGTGGGAGCAAGACGGCGCAGAGCTGCTTCGGCACGAGGCAGCTATTCCATTTGCCGTTTTGGCGCGTTGGGAGGGGATGGATAAAGACCGTTACATCCCGCTGAGGGCAGTAAGCCGAGCAGTGCGGAGAATTCCTGACGAGAGGCAACGGGCGAATCTTGGCTTCCAGAGTTTTGTGCTAGCAGGCTTGAAATTCAAGGAGAACGAGATCAGGCTACACTTATCTCTACCAGACGAGGTCATGCGCGAGTCTCCGATCTACCAACGGATTGTGGCAGAAGCAGAGGCAAGAGGCGAGGCAAAGGGTAGGGCAGAGGACATTGTCAAGCTGCTGAGCATTCGGTTCGGCACAGAGGTTGTGTCCAGCGACCTGTTGAAGCTTTTGCGCAAGATGGACAACCTCGAAGCGCTCGACGCACTGTTCGAACTCGCTGCGCGAGCACAGCGCTTCGATGAGTTTAGGAGAGGTCTTGAGCAAATCGCAGCACAACCCTCGCAGCAGCTCAGCCTATAGCTCTGAACTGGTGTCCCTCACCCTGCTCAAACTTGGCGGCTCGCTGATCACGGATAAGACGCTTGAGCGCACGCCGCGCCCGGATGTGATCCAGCGACTTGCGGCTGAGGTCAAAGCGGCTCTCGACCAGTCGCCGTTGCCACTTGTGCTGGGTCACGGTAGCGGTTCGTTTGGGCACGCCCCAGCGAAGCGCTACGGCACACGCGACGGCGTCCGTAGTCTGGAGCAGTGGCGCGGCTTCGCCGAAGTCAGCGTGGTCGCTGCGCAACTGAACCGCATCGTCGCGGATGCGCTTTGTCAGGCTGGTGTCCCCGTAGTCAGCTTTCCTCCCTCTGCCAGCGCGCGCTGTGTGGATGGACAAATCGTCAGCCTCGCCGTCGAGCCCATCGCGCGCGCGCTAGAACATGGGCTTGTGCCCCTCGTGATGGGGGATGTGGCGTTTGACGACGTGCGCGGCGGCACCATCATCTCGACGGAAGAGGTGTTTGCCTACTTAGCGAGATGCTTTCCAGTTCAGCGCGTCCTGCTAGCGGGTGAGACCAATGGGGTATATCGCTCGCTCGAGAGCCGCGAGGTCATTGCCCAGATCACACCCAGCCGATGGGTCGAGGTGCGAGACGGCGTTGGTGGCTCGCGTGGCGCAGACGTGACAGGGGGGATGCTGAGCAAGGTTCAGGAGATGCTGCGCTTGGTGCAGGCACATCCTACCTTGACTGTGCGCATTTTCAGCGGCTTGAAGCCGGGCGAGGTTGCCCAGGCATTGCTGGGCGCACCTGTTGGAACCCTGATCGCCTCCAACGAGGCTTAGCTTCGTCGGAGCTTGCGCCGCAAGCGAGCGAGCCGATGGGCGAACGCTGCACGCTGCACGCCCTGGCTGAGGCGAAGCCCTTGGCGCGCTAGCGCGAGTGCTGTGTGCAGATCGCCAACGCGCCACTCCAAATGCTTCGCAGCTTCAGCGATCCCCTCCAAATCACCCAGCTCAGCCAACTCCTGCCAGTGCGCAAACGCCTCCTCATGACGGCTCTGCTGCTTGAGGTGGCGCGCAAGTTGGCGCAGCGCCTGCGCGCGCAGACGCGGGTGGTCTGCGTGAGCCAGCGCTTGGCGGAGGTGCTGCTCGGCGCGGTCAGCGTGCCCGTGTTGAGCCAGGCGCTGAGCC
>JANWZM010000274.1 GCA_025054635.1 Thermoflexales bacterium | reverse complement strand
CACTTCGCAGATCCGCGAAGAAGCACCGCGTTACGGCGTGGACGCTGACAGCGTGATCCGTCGCCTCGTGTACGGCGTGGGCACGAATCTGATCACCTCGATGGGCGATCCTGCGCTAGACGGGGTGTATAAGCTGGTCTCGGTGCAGCGAGGGAGCGCGTGGGTGCCGGCGATCAAGATCTCTGAAACGCCTGAGAAGACGCTGACGCCCGGGCAGAAGTCGGTGTGGCGACTCTACGACCAACGCGGCATGGCAACTGCTGACTTGCTTTGCTTGCGCGATGAAGACCCGCGCAGGCAACCGCTTCTTGTTCTGCGCCATCCTAGCGACCACACAAAATCGCGCACATTGCGCGCGGAAGACCTTTCTGCAATTGAGCCGTTGATGGTCGAGGTCATGCGAGAGGGCAAGCTGGTGTATGAGTTGCCGACAATTGAGGCGATGCGCGCTGCTCGCCAGCGCGATATTGAGCATCTAGACCCTGGCGTTCGTCGCCTCATTCGCCCGCACACCTATCACGTCTCGCTCAGCGAGGCGCTATGGACGCTCAAGCAGCGCTTGGTCGCCGACCAAAGCCGCTTCAACGCTGTGCACCACGAACGCTGATCGGCGCGGGCAGGACGTGTTTGTGCTCGGGAGGCTAGGCAATCGCTGCAGCAAACGCAGGCTCATGCTGGGCTG
The DNA here is from genome assembly GCA_025054635.1 of Thermoflexales bacterium. Taxonomy (GTDB): domain Bacteria; phylum Chloroflexota; class Anaerolineae; order J036; family Brachytrichaceae; genus DRWP01. The sequence continues at coordinate 1,132 of JANWZM010000274.1, read as the reverse complement.
GGGACGCACCAAGCACCTCGCCTTGCATGCTCCAAGCGCCTGCCCACTGAATCTTCACATGGACGAGTTGGCCTAGCCAATTGCGGCTGCGGTCCTCAAAAAATACAAGCTTGTTCTGCGGCGTGCGCCCGCGCCACTTGCCTTTGTGTTCGCCGTCCACAAGCACCTCAACGGTTTGACCGACATACTGTTGGTTAATCTCGCGCGTGATGCGCTCGTGCTGTGCTTCTAGGATGCGGAAGCGGCGCTCCTTTTCCTCTTCGGGCACATCATCGGCGAACTCGCGCGCGGCAACGGTGTGGGGTCTTGGGGAGTATTTTGCAAGGTGCACGACGTCAAGTCGTAGCTCCTCCAGCAGCTCGTAGGTGCGCATGAATTGCTCTTCGGTTTCGCCGCAGAAGCCGACGATGACGTCTGTGGCGATGGCGACGTTGGGGATCTTGGCGCGGATGCGCGCTACGAGGCGCCGATAATCGTCACTGGTGTAGCCGCGCCGCATGCGCGCGAGCACTTCATCGTCGCCAGCCTGCACCGGCACTTCGATGTGCGGCATGACTTTCGGCAGCTCGCGCACAGCGTCGAGCAGCTCATCGGTCATCCAGTTCGGGTGCGAGGTGAGGAAGCGCACGCGCAGCAGACCCTCGATCTCGGAGACTCGGCGCAGGAGTTCTACCAGTGGCGTGTGGAGGGGAATCGCCGACGAGGGCACACCAGAGGCAGCACCGGGGTTGTATCGCTTGATCGCGTAATCCTCGCCGAGCAGGTCATAGCCATAGCGATCCACAATCTGCCCAAGCAGGGTGACCTCTTTCACCCCTTGGGCAACGAGGTCGCGCACTTCGGCGACGATCTCGTCTGTGGGGCGGCTGCGCTCCACACCGCGACGGAAGGGGATGATGCAGAAAGTGCAAGCATGTGAGCAGCCATACACGATGGGCACATTGACGGAGACGCGCTTGCCCACTTCGTGAGCTGGAAGGCGGAAGCCGCCGGCGCGCGTTGCTTCAAGCGTTGCGCTGTCCTGAAGCGCAAAGCGCGCCTTCGTTTCTTCCTCTGCAAGGCGTTTGCCTTCGCGCTGGAGCAGGTAGTTGACGAGGGGCGCAGGCTCGCTCGGCGCCATGAACACGTCCAC
>JANWZM010000058.1 GCA_025054635.1 Thermoflexales bacterium | reverse complement strand
GGCGAGCAGGCGTTGTTGTCGCTCGGCGAACAGGTTGTCCACGGGCTGGTCGTCCTCCGTGACCAATGCGTGCAGGGCGCGCAAGTATTCGGCTTGCTGCTCGGGGGAGAGCAGGTGGAAGGCGGGGATGTGCTCCACGTCACTGTGCGCAGCGGGGGGTGCGTGGGTAGACATAGTGACGTGATTGTAGTGCACCTGAGGAGTGACTAGATGAACACGTGGCGGGGCTTGTCACAATGCCCTCAACCCCATCCCCTCCCTGAGGGCGCAGCGATGAAAGCGAAGCAGCGCCAGACACTCCCTGCGTCTGCGAGCAGATGCGAAGCAGGTTTCGCTCAAGCCCAGAGGCAGCATAGCGCACCACTACAGGTTGCTCAGGCTGTAGGCGCTGTGGCAGGCGCGCACTGCTTGCCTCCACAAGGCCATCTATCGGACGCGGATAACGTGTAACAGGATCAGGTTGTTTGTCGCCACAGTTGCCCCTGGGTCAATGACGCTGAGCCTGCCTGCGTCTGAGTACATCCCGACATACAGCGGGTAATCGCCAGGGGGCAGTGTGTTTGGGATGACGAGGGTGTATGTGTCGTTGACGACAGTTCCGGCGCTCCAGAACTGAGTTGGTGCAGGCAAGCCCTCGTGCATTGGCGCGCGATCCTCTCCCTGCGCGAGGACAGTTGAGGCGTCTGGGGTGAGCAAATACCAGCCGACGCTGTAGTCCCGCCCTACGGCAGCCAGTGCTCGCCATGTCACGCGAAACTGCAGCACCTGCCCAGGCGCATAGGTGTCGCGCACAAATGTTGCCGACTCCAGCACAATCGGCGACAAGTTGACCTTCAAGGTCTTTCGCCCGCCTGTGCTAACTGTTAAGGTGAGGGTTTGGCTGACGCCGAGCTTGCTGCCTGGGGGCGGCTGAGTGCTCAGCACCACACCTGCCGGCACAAAGTCGAAGGACTCGACGACGACAGGGATGAACCCCAGCCCAGCCAACGCTTGCGACATCTGCTCGGTGAACTGAAGGCCGATGATCGCCTGAGGGACTTCGCGCAGCGTTTGCGGTTTGCTAACGACAACGTCCACCACCCCACCCTTGGGTATCGCGATCCCCGGTGCGGGGCGCTGCTCTAGCACAGACGGCTTTTCTGTTGGCTCAGTGACCTCTCGCTCTTCGAGCACGTTCAAGCTCAGCCCAAGGGCAGCGAGCTCGCGCCCTGCCTCGTCGAGCGGCTTGCCGACGAGGGCTGGCACAACCACCTGAGTCTGTGGTGAATTGACGAGCGCAGGGGTCAGGCTCGGCGCGGTTGTCACCAACGGCGGATTCGCTGGCGCAGAGTATGCCTGATACACTGCAACGTAGAGAGGCACCAGCCCAGCGACGCATAGAAACGCAAGCGCGCCTAGCAGCCACAAGGCAAGGTCCGGTCCAGCGTCGCGTGGCTCAGCCACTGGCGGCGTAGCAGGGACAGCGGGCACACGTACTGTCGCCAGCGGCGAATCCAGCGAGGTGACGGGCGGCAACCCCATCACTGTTTGCGACTCACTTCGTTGAAGGTAGGCGCGCAGGGCGCGGGCGAAGGCGGCTGCGTCACGGTAGCGCTGTGCCGGGTCTTTGGCGAGCGCACGCAGCACGACCGAGTCGAGCAGCGGCGGGATACTGGGGTTGAAGCGACTCGGCGCAGGAGGCGGCTGTGTTTGGTGTAGCCGCGCTAAGAGCACGGGGTCGCTGCCCTCAAATGGTCGTCGTCCCGTGAGCAGCTCGAAGAGCAGCACCCCGAGGCTATACACGTCGCTGGCTGGGGTTGGCGCCATTCCTGCCGCTTGCTCTGGCGCGTAGTAGTGAGGCGTGCCCCACACTTCACCAACAGAGATAGGCTGCGTTGCACTGACAGACCAGGCGCGAGCGATGCCGAAGTCTGTGACTTTGACTTGCCCATCACGGGCGATCAGGACGTTGTGCGGCTTAAGGTCGCAGTGCACCAAGCCACGCTGATGGGCATGAGCAACTGCTTCGCACACCGCTAAGCCGATGCGCATGGCTTCGCTCAGCGCTATGCGCCCTTCTTGCGCCTGCAGGACGCGCGCCAAGTCCTCGCCATCCACCCGCTCCATAACCATGTAGTGCCACAGGCTGCCCTCGACAACATCTTGTCCGACGTCGTGTACATTGACGATGTTGGGGTGGCTGAGGCGGGCAGCCGCCTGCGCCTCTTGGCGAAAGCGCTGCACGAAGACCGCATCGCTGGCGAACGGCTCGCGCAGCGCTTTCACCGCAACTGCCCGCCCAAGCAAGAGGTCTTGTGCGTCATAGACAACAGCCATCCCGCCGCTTGCGATCACCCCAAGCAGGCGGTAGCGGCTGTTCAAGGTGACGGTTGCTCGGGGGGCACTCACAATGCGCCCGCGGAGGGCTTACCGCGCCACAGGCGCTGCCTGTGCTGCCGCGTTGGGCAACGTCAGCCGAGCGGAGACCCAGCCCTGCTTGTCTTTAAAGGCAACCTTGAACCACTTTCCATCAGCGCTCTTCCCAAGCACGGCTAGCACAGCCCCACGCGGCGCGCTGGCAAGGATCTCGGCGGACTCACTCGGCTGGGCGCGGAGATTAAGCACGGCGCGCGCGTTGACGGTGAGCGCAGGCTGTTCACCAGAGGGCGGCTTCAACCCGTCTGCAGGCTCTGGAGAGACAGCTACACTGACGACGGGGGCTGCTTTCGCGGCTGCGTTGGGCAGCGTCAGGCGCGCCGACACCCATCCCTGGCGCTCACCCGATTGGACTTGATACCAGCGCCCATCCCGGGTGCGCCCAAGGACGCTGAGCACACTGCCGCGCGGTGCGGTGAAGAGGACTGCGGCGTTATCTGAGGGCTGCGCGCGCACGTTGAGCCCTGCGCGTGCGTTGACCGCGAGCGCAGGCACATCGCCAGCAGGAACTTTCACTTCTGCTGTCTGGGCAACGGGCGCTGACGCGCCAAGAGCAGCGCGCTGCTCCTCTGCGGTGACGCGCAAGTTCACGACATCCTTCGGCGGCAACAGCACGTTGCTGCCTGTAGGCACAAAGCCGTTGCCCTTGCAGATGCCCGGTGCTCCAGGCGCCGGCAGGATCTCAAAGCAGCTCTCGTCAACGTAGGCGTCGTTGTGTTGGACGGGCAAGCTCGCCGTTGACCAGATTAGCACGAGCACTGCCTCGTTCTTGGCGACGCCATCCACGACGAGCTGCTCCCAGCGGTTGTTCGGCTGCGCCCATGGCGAGCACACAAGCTCAGGGTCTTGCATGTTTCTCGGGCCGCCGTCCTGGTCGATGCAAACCCGGATCTTCATATCGCCGTCGTTGCGGTCGGCATTCGCAGGGTTGTAGTGATCGTCTTGGCTCGACCACAACTGGGCATAGGTGGTAAAGCGGATCGGTGCCCCGATCGGCAGATAGGCGACGTACTGCATGATGCCCGCCTTCTTGTTCAGCGCGTAATAGTTGAACCAGCGGTTCGACCCGCCGCCGCTCTTAACGCGGTAACTGTATTCGTGCGCAAACGGAGGGCGAAACTCTGGGGTGCGGAAGTACGGGTCACGCGGATCATGACCGGCAGGAGGTTCCTCCCAGAACGGCACCCAATCCCACGTGACGTTGATCTCACCGCGCCCCTCGAAATACACCCCAGGATGCTCGTGTCCTGGGTTACTGAGCAGATTGACGCCAACAGGGTTAAGCCTGCGGGTCTGGGCATCGGCAGGACTGCCTAGAAGCGTCCACGTGCTGACAAGTGTTGCTAGAAAGAGCAGTCCAGAGATACGCATGCCCAAGATTTTACAAGCAGCCTTCGCGACCACAGGCTGCCGCACTGAGCGCGCGCAGCGCGTGCGCCCCTCTGTTGAGAGAGCGCAGGGACACGGGCAGAGGAATGCGCCTGTGTCTGAGTGTGGACGCTTCCTCTCAAAGACACCTCCCTGCGCCCTAACTACAATCAGCGCATGACATGGTCGCGGCTAGTGGAGCGCTTGCTCGCCGAGGCGCACGAGCGCGGTGCATTCAGTGGTTTGCCCCGCAAAGGTGCACTCACGCTCGACGAGGATGGGTTCATTCCCGAGGACGAGCGCCTTGCGGTTCACCTACTGAAGAGCAGCGACGCTTTGCCCGCTTGGATCGAGGAGGACAAGGCGCTGCGCGACAAGATTCTCTCTGCGCGCGATGCGCTTGTGCGCGCTTATCGCCGGCGGCAGCAGCGCTTGTGCACGGCGCAGACGCCAGAGGCACGCAGCGCGGTCGAAGCAGAATGGGATCGCGCGCGAGCGCAGTTCGAGCGCGCAGTGGCTGAGATCAACAAGGACATCTTCGAGTTCAACTTGCGCGCGCCCTCAGCAGTCGTACATCGGCTACCGTTGCGGCTAAGCGAGGAGTATGCCCGCCTTGAACGCAACGCGCTATAGCACCTCGAAGCGCTCGACGTTCATCACGAAAACGGTCGCCCCGCCGATTTCAACGTCAATTACTTGTGCGTTCAGCGCGCCAGGGGCTTCGCGCGGCACACTCACGTAAGATGTGCGCTTGCGCGCCGTGCGCTGCAAGATGCCCAGCACGTCGTCAACCTTGTCGTCGGGCACGCCGAGCAGCAAGGTGGCGTTCTCACGGCGCAGCCAACCGCCTTGGGTCGCAATCCGCGTCACTCGGTGACCTGCCTCGAGCAGTGCTTGAGTGACGCGCGTGGCGTCGTCAGCTTGAACGACCGCCATCACCATCTTCATTGTGCGCTCCTGAGCATTCGTTTAGTCCAGCATTTTAGCCCTGCGGTAGCTACCCAGAATGCGCAACAGGGTAGTCATCTCGGCAAGGTGCGCTAGCGCACGCTCGCAGTGCGGCGACCGTGCATGACCAACGAAGTCCACGTAAAACAAATACTCCCACGGCGAACCTTGCAACGGGCGAGACTCAATCTTGGTCAGGTCAATGTCGCGCAGGGCAAAAGCTGCCAGCGAGCGGAAGAGCGCACCAGGCTTGTTGCGCATGGCATACACAATTGAGGTCTTGTAATCGGCATCGTTTGCCTCCGGCTCTGGAGCGCCAAACGGGTTTGGTTCGCGCGACAAGACAATGAAGCGCGTGTAGTTCGTCGCGTCGTCCTCGATGCCTTCGCGCAGGATTGGCGCGCCATATAGTTCTTGCGCTCGTCGGCTGGCAATCGCAGCTGTGTCCCGCCAACCTGCCTCGACCAACAGCTTAACGCTGCCTGCTGTGTCGTAAACCTGCTCACGCTCTGCCGAGGGCAACAACGCGGACAGCGTACGCTCGCACTGCGCAAGCGCTTGCCAATGCGATATTACGCGCCGAATGTCTGAGAGCCTCACCCCAGGCAAGGCGTAGAGATACCAGCGGATGCGCACAATCACCTCGCCGACAACGTACAGGTTGTGCCGCATCAGCAGGTCATAGTTGCGGTGGACGCTGCCGCCGAGCGAGTTCTCCATCGGCACAACCCCGAACGCGCACGCGCCGCATGCGACGTCGTCGAACACCGCATCGAACGTCGGGCGCGGCACCGTCACGATGCCCGCACCGAAGAAATCGAACGCTGCCTGCTCGCTGTAAGCGCCAGGCTCACCCTGAAAGGCGACCTCAGTCATGCCACCTTTGTCTATCTTCTCACACTATCCCGAACCCCGCCGCAGCAGGCGCTGTGGAGAAGCTCCGGCCTTAGCGAGATGGCGCGCACGTCGGCTCAATTTGTGCTGCGAACCTAAAATCGAAGCCGTGAGCGAGCTTAAGCGCACTGTTCTTTGCGATGTGCATCGGCAGCTTGGGGCGCGCATGGCGCCGTTCGGAGGGTGGGAGATGCCGCTGTGGTACAGCTCTGCCCGCGAGGAGCACCTGGCAGTCCGCCGAGCCGCCGGCTTGTTCGACGTCGGGCATATGGGCATCTTCGAGGTGAGCGGCTCAGATGCCTGTGCCTTTCTCGACCGCGTGGGCACCAACGACGTCAGCCGCCTCGCCGTCGGTCGTTCGCACTACAGCTATCTCCTTGATGAATCAGGCGACGTGATTGATGACATCATGGTATATCGCGTCGAGGAGAGGCAGTATCTCGTCGTCGTCAACGCTGCGAACACCGACAAGGACTGGCGCTGGCTCGAGCAGCAGCGTGCAGCAGGGAAGTTCACGGTTGATTTGCGCAACTTGAACACGCCTGAGGCAGGTGCAGATTGGCGCATGGACCTGGCGCTGCAAGGGCAAGCTTCGCTGGCTATCCTGACCGCCCTGCTCGACCAGCCGACGTCGCTAGCCGATCTGCCCTATACGGGAGTGCAGCGCGCCTCGATTGCTAGGTGTGACGTGTTTATCTCGCGCACAGGTTACACCGGCGAGCGGGTTGCCTACGAGCTGTTCGTCCATCCTCATCAAGCTGAGCGGTTGTGGAGCGCGCTGCTCGAGGCAGGCGAGCCACACGGGTTGCGCCCCTGCGGACTGGCTGCGCGCGACAGCCTGCGCACTGAAGCGGGTCTGCCGCTGTATGGGCATGAGATCGGCGGCCCACTCAATCTCGCCCCGTATCACATCGGCTTCGACAACTTCGTCAAGCTCAACAAGGCGGCTGACTTCGTTGGCAAAGCTGCCTATGCGGAGAAGGCGGCGCAGAACACGCTAAAGATGGCGCGTTTCCGCGTCAATGAGCGTGGTGTTCGCCCGTGCAAGCTTGGCGACCCTGTGCTAGATCGACGCGGGCGAGTGATTGGCACAGTCACCTCTTGCGCTGCTGATGGCGAGGGGGTCTTAGTGGGTCTGGCGCTCGTTGAAGGTGCAGCCGCGCAAGAGGGAACGACGCTCTATGTGATGAGCCTACCTGAGAAGCCCCCCGAACCGCTTAAGCCATTTGCACCAATCGGCAGCCGAGCGCTGATGCCCGAAGCGGCGACTGTGCTCTCGCGTTTCCCCATGCGGAAGGGCTAGCCGAGATAGGCGGCTGGTTCTCTGGCGCTTGCTGCGCGAGGGTTATAGCGCCTCGTGCACAAGACGGGCTCACTGCCCGCGCAACCGCTGCGCTTGCACTGAGCAGCGCAAGGAACGATTGGGCACTACGCTACGCCCTGTGTGTCTGTGTCCAGCAGCCTCTCTCGAGAATGACTACATGAATACATCGCAAGACTTGTCATACTGCCCTCACCCCCGTCCCCTGTCCCTTAGGGCTTGTCATCAGCCACATCTCGGGCAGCCCTCTGGAGCGCAGGGGGTGAGCATCGGGCACGCGCGGCGCGCCCCAAACGGGCGCGTGCAACGCGCCTCTACTACAGTTCGGGTTGACAGGCACGTAGGGGCGCATGGCGTGCGCCCTGCATGGCGTGCGCCCTGTCGTGCCAGAACGCAGGCGCGCGCAGCGCGCCTCTACCCTGTCATTCTCCCCTGTGCTTTGCGAGCCTCTTTCCGCTTGTGCCTCAAGCGTGGACGCTAGACAGGTTGGACGCGCTTCTTTGCAACGTTGTGGGTAATCGGTAGCCCTTAGGGAGAGGAGGGGTGCAGCGGTGAGGGCAAATCAACGCGCCAAGTGCCGTGTATTCGAGCCTGGACACTGTTCCTCTACCTTGCCGGTCACGGTTTCGGATTACGATCCGCTTATGCCCAGCTCGATCTGCTTCGACCGTGCGGCAGCGTTCTACGACCAAACACGCGGCTTTCCACCAGGCGTTGACGCTGAGGTGGCACAGTTGGCGCTCCAGCTCATCGGAGGGCGTACGCCTATCCTGGAAGTTGGCGTTGGCACAGGGCGGATCGCGCGACCGATGATCGCCCAAGGCGCTCGTGTGGTCGGGATTGACCTGTCGCGGGCGATGATGAAGCAGATGCGCTTGGCGCAGCCCGACGCGCAACTCATTCAAGGCGACGCGATGCGGTTGCCCTTTGCAGATGCTTGTTTTGACGCTGTCGTCGCCGTACATGTCTTTCATCTCGTTGGCGATTGGCAAGTCGGTTTGCGCGAGGCGCGTCGGGTGCTTCGCCCTGAGGGCGTGCTCTTGATCGGCAACAACCATCACGCGGCAAATCCTGTTCGCGCGCTGCGCAACTACTTCGAGCAGCGCCTGCGCCCAGACGAGCCACCGCGCAGCGGCTGGCGCCTTGTGGACGAAGTGATCGTCCCTGCGCTGCTGCACAGCGGCGCGCGTATGCACTTTGTTGAGAGCAAGCCATGGACGACGCACACGACGCCGCGCAGAGAGATCGAAGCTTTGCGCCAGCGGCTGTGGTCGAGCACTTGGTCTGTTGACGACGAACAGCTTGGCGAAGCCATCGCTGATGTCGAGGCGCTCGCGCTCGCTCAATTTGGCGACTTGGATACAGAAGTCGAACTTACTCATCAATTTCACTGGCGCTGCTTCGAGGGGCTTGGCAGGTGTAAGCTAGGCTAAAAACAATGCGAGCAGGTGCACTCAGAAGACTATCGGTCGGCACTGTGCTTGCGCTTGTGCTGACCGCCTGCGGAGCGGCGCAGGAGTCACTGCTAGAGCCGACGCGCACGCCTGGCGCGGTTGTCACACGCCCCGCGCCCGCTCCCTCACCGACTGCCGCCCTTCGCTCAGCAGCAACGCCTCGCCCACAGACCGCACGCGCGATCCAGCCCGAGACGCTCGGGCAGCTCAAGCCAATCTACGAGATCGCAGAGCCGTTTGTCTATCACGCCTACACGGTTGCTGAGGAGGTGATCGGGCTGTTTGGCGCAGGCACATTTGAGCTGCGCGATCGCCAGACGCTCGAAGTGATCACGCGCACCAACGTAGGGATGCCCGACCCGATCCTCTGGTACGCCCTCTCGCTCGATGCGAGCGTCGGCGCAATTCTGCGCCCACGGGGCGAGCTGGAACTATACGACCTGCGCGCTGGCGCGCGGCGTCGCGCAGTCAACGTGCCTCAACCGGATCCGGCAACTCAATCAGACATTGCGCTGAGTGCAGATGGACAAGACCTGATCCTTCTCGCTGGAGGCGCGCTCTACCGCGTTGCGACAGACCGTGGCATAGCAACGGCACTTGATCAGGCTGTGCCGAAAGAAACCGCGTCGGTGCTCTTCTCGGCTGACGCCTCTCACCTCGCCGCGGCACAGCCCGAGGGCGACATCGTGATCTACTTCCCTTTGTCTGGGCGCGAACCAATCACGCTGAGCCGCGCACTCTCCGAGACAGCGACCCACATGGCATTCAACGCCTCAGGCACACGCTTTAGCGCCACCGACGGCGAAGCGCTGGTGATCTGGGAAATCGAGAGCAAGGGTGCGCGCGTGTTGCGTCGGTTTGACAATCTCGGCGCGCAGGTGTTCACCTTTCTAGACGGGGAGCGCTACATGGCAGTTGTCCAGGGCGACGAGGCATACCTTTACGACCTGGTGGAGGATGAACCCGTCGGCACGCTGCAGATCGGCGAAGGCATTCCGATTGCCTCGGTGCTGTTTGACCCAGACGGCGAGCGCGTTTATGTTGTCAGCGCCACCGCGATCGCTGGCTTTCGTCTGAGCGATCAAGACCTGCTCAAGCTCGAGCTACGCCCGCCGCTGATGCGCCCTGTATTTGTGCCGCGGAGCGACCTGCTGCTCACCTACGGTGGCTTGACACCTGCGCCGTCGGTTGCCGTCGTCGATCCTTTCGGCGGCGACGTTGTCGGCGTCTTACCCTACCGCTCAGTTGTGCGCCGCATGTCGGTTGGCGCTGCTGGGCGCTACTTCGCTGTGCAAACGCAGGAGGGCGAGATCGTTGTCCGCAGCTTGGAGGATGGCAGAGTCCGCGCGCGAATTGCTGCTCCTGAAGGTCAGGCATCTCGCGCGCTGCTGTGCCTGAGCAGCGACGATCGCCGCGTCGTCTTTTTT
>JANWZM010000053.1 GCA_025054635.1 Thermoflexales bacterium | reverse complement strand
AATAACCCGCCCAAGTATCATGCGCCCCATGACGCAGATACCTAGTGGCACCGAACAGTCCTTCGGCGTGATCCCAGTCCGCCGCGAAGGTGACCGAGTGCTTTTCTTAGTCATCCGCCACACCAGCGGTCATTGGGCGTTCCCCAAGGGACACGCCAGCGTCGGCGAGACTGACATCGAAGCCGCACGCCGCGAGCTGCGCGAGGAGACTGGCATCCGCAACGTCACGCTCGTTCCCGACCTCGTGTTCGAGGAGCGTTACCTCAAGCCCGCCTGGGGGCGTCCTGACCAGCACGTCGAGAAGACCGTGCGTTACTTCTTGGGCTGGGTCAACGACCCCACCGTGCGTGTCCAGCCGAGCGAGATTCAAGACTACCGTTGGGCGCCTTACGACGAGGCACGTGACCTGATTACGTTCGATCAGAGCCGCGGTGTGCTCGACCAAGCTGCACTCGCACTTGGCTTGATCACACCTTAACACACGTTAACCGCTCGCAAAACTCAACGCAACACCCCGTTTCGACCTAGTTCAATCCTCAGGCAAAACGTGCGGCGTTGATCGTCGTCGGCTAACCCCTTAGTATGTGACCGTCGTCACAAACAGCGACGAAGAGGTTAAGCACGATGAAAACGATCAACTACTCGACGAGGGTTGCCCTCACAGGCATGCTAGCGGCTGTTGTGCTTGCGTCCTCGGTCGCAAGCCCAGCCCAAGCGCAGACCCAAGTGGTCAACGTGTACTCTGCGCGTCACTACGGCGCGCTCGAGAAGGTGTTTGCTGAGTTCACCAAGGAGACCGGCATCCAGGTTCGGTTGTCGAGTGGCTCTAGCCAAGCCTTACTAGAGCGACTGCGCGCCGACGGCAAGCAGACGCCCGCTGACCTGTTCATGGTGATTGACGCAGGCACACTTCAGCTCGCGGCTGAGGAGGGCTTGCTTCAGCCCGTTAGGTCTGAGGTGCTGGACAAGGCTGTTCCGCCCGAACTGCGCGACCCTGAGGGGCGTTGGTACGCCCTTTCGCAACGCATGCGCACTATCGTTTACAACCCCGCAAAGGTCAAGCCCGAGGAGGTGCAGGACTACGCTGATCTTGCGAACCCGAAATGGCGCGGTCGGCTGTGCCTGCGCCCCGCGACGCACATTTACACCATCTCGCTGACTGCCAGCTTGATCGCCACCCGCGGCGCGCGCGAAGCAGAGCGCATCGTCCGCGGTTGGGTGAACAACCGCCCGCAGTTTATTGACAGCGACACCCGCATCCTGGAGACCATTGAGGCTGGTCGCTGCGACGTGGGCATCACCAACCATTACTACGTTGGCAACAAGCTGAAGGCGAACGCCAACTTCCCTGTTAAGCTGGTCTGGGCAAACCAGAAGGGCGCGGGCGTGCACGTGAACATCACCGGCGCAGGGGTGACTGCTGCAGCGCCCAACCGTGACAACGCCATCCGCCTGCTGGAGTGGCTGGTGACCAAAGGACAGGGTCCTGCGGACACCCACCTGCCTGGCGGCAACAGCGAGTTCCCAGTGAACCCGTCCGCACAAGCGCCAAAAGTGCTCGAATCACTCGTCGGCACAGGGTTCAAGATTGACTACGCAACCCTGAGACAGTACGGCAAGCTGCAAGCCGACGCGATCAAGCTCCTTGAGCGCGTGCGCTATCAGTAGTCCGTCTCCAATGCGTCAGTCCCTCACTTTAGGGCGCAAGCTGGCAGTGCCCAGCTTGCGCTCATCCCGTCTATCTCTCAGCGCGCTGCCTGCAACTGCCCTGGCAGGGTGCATGGCTCTGCCACTTGTGTTTTTGGCTTCAGCCTGGCTGCAATTTGACCTGTCAACCTGGGCGCACCTGTGGGAGACATTGCTACCAGACATGCTGCTGAACACAGCGCTGCTCGTGCTGGGCGTTTCTGCGCTGACCCTAGCCCTCGGCGTTTCGCTGGGCTGGTTGATCGCGCACTACACCTTCCCCGGCGCAAATGTCTTCAAGGTGCTGCTGGTGCTGCCGCTGGCAGTGCCTGGCTACGTGCTCGGGTTTGTCTTCATGGGGCTGTTGGACTACGCTGGTCCAATCCAGACAGTGCTGCGCAGTTGGCTCGGCGAGCATTTCGAGGTTGAAATCCGCACCCTCGTCGGTGCGATCATCGTGCTTAGCTTAGTGTTCTACCCGTATGTGTATCTGCTCTCGCTGTCTGCCTTTCGAGAGCAATCTGCCTCGCAGCGCGACGCGGCGCGGGCGATGGGCTACTCGACATGGCAGACGTTCTGGCGAGTAGCGTTGCCGCTGGCGCGCCCGTCAATCGCCGCCGGCTGGATGTTGGTTGTGATGGAGACGCTAACCGATTTCGCGGTCGTGCGTTACTACAACGTCGTCACCCTGAGCGAAGGCGTGGTTCGGTTATGGGTCGGTCAGATGAACCGAGAGGGTGGGTTGCAGGTTGCTTCCATCTTGATGACAGTCGCGCTGGCTGTGCTGCTGATCGAGCGCTTCTTGCGGCGCAAAGCGCGCTACACCCAGCTCAGCGGTCAAGCGCGCCCGATCGCGCCTACGCCACTGCGCAGCTGGCGCGGGATCGCAGCAAGCCTCTACGCGGGGCTGGTGTTCACTCTTGCCTTTGGGCTGCCCGGCGTTCAACTGCTGCTCTGGGCGATTGAAGACGTGTCGAGCGCTCCGCCTGGCACGCTGGACACTGTGTTCACACAGTATCTGGCGAACACGCTGGGGTTTGCCCTTGGCGCGGCAGCCCTCGTGTTGCTGGTGGCGATCCCGCTAGCATGGGCGCTGCGCCAAACGGCGCAGCAATCGTCACCCGCAGTGCGCAGCGTGATTCGCCTGGCAACCCTGGGCTACGCTGTTCCCGGCGCTGCGTTAGCCGTCGGCGTGCTGTTCATGCTCGCCCCGCTGAACGAGCCTGTGAGCGCGCTCACAGGCGGCGCAGTCTTGTTTAGCGGTTCGCTGATCGGTCTGTTCTACGGCTATGTTGTTCGCTTTCTCGCGATCGGGCTGAACAGTGTCGAGGCAAGCCTGGAGAAGGTCTCACCCTCGATGGAGATGGCAGCACGGTCGCTCGGCGCGCGAACTGGACGTGTGCTGCGGCAGGTGTATTTACCCTTGCTGCGCGGCGGGATTGCCTCGGCTGCGCTGCTGGTGTGCGTGGATGTGCTCAAAGAGCTGCCGCTGACGATGTTCCTCCGCCCGTTCGGCATGGAGACGCTCTCCACCTGGGCATACATGTTGGCGTCTGAATCAGCTTGGGTCGGCGCAGCAACACCGGCGCTGGCAATCGTGGCTTTGAGCATCCTGCCAGCAGCGCTGCTGCTGCAGCGCATGGAGAGCCTGAGGACGAGCCTATGACGATTGCTCTGCGTGCAGAGAGGTTGTCGCGCTGTTTCGGCGAAGTCGTCGCTGTCAGCAACGCCTCGCTCGAGATCGCCTCGGGCGAAATCGGCGTCCTGGTCGGGCCGAGCGGCTGCGGCAAGTCCACTTTGCTGCGCCTGATAGCAGGTCTGGAGCCGCCTGACCCCAGCCCTAAGTCGCGCATTCAGATCGGTGAGCGCGTGGTCTATGACAGCGACAAAGGCATTGATCTTCCGCCTGACCAGCGCTTGGTTGGGTTGGTGTTCCAGGATTACGCGCTGTTCCCGCATATGACCGTCGCGGAAAACATCGCCTTCGGGCTGCACACCTGGTCGCGCCAGGCGCGTGAGGCGCGCGTGCGAGAGATGCTGGCTTGGGTGCGGTTGGAGGGGTTGGCGCAGCGTTACCCACACGAGCTTTCGGGCGGGCAGCAGCAGCGTGTGGCGTTGGCGCGCGCGTTAGCGCCGCGCCCAACGATTGTGTTGCTCGACGAGCCGTTCTCGAACCTCGACCATGCGCTGCGCGTCGAGCTGCGCGAGGACGTGCGGGAACTGCTCAAGCAAAGCGGCGTGGCTGCGCTCTTCGTCACTCATGATCGCGAAGAAGCGCTAAGCCTTGCCGACACCCTTCTCATGATGGATGGGGGGTGCATCCTGCAGACAGGCGCGCCTCAGCAGCTTTACCTTGAACCAGCTTCGATCCAAGTCGGGCGATTCTTGGGCGAGGCGAATTTGCTTGCAGGTGTTGCACAAGGCAGCTACGCTGTCTGCGTGCTGGGCGAAGTGCCATTGCAGCGCACTGCCCACGGCATGGCAACGATCCTAATCCGCCCAGAAGCCCTAGAGTTTCACCCTGACGCCAACGGCGACGCTGTTGTAGAGCGGCGGTTGTTCTTCGGTCATGACCAACTCATCAGCGTCAAACTCGACGGGGTCAGCCTGCTGGTTCGGGCAAGCAGCACATTCAGCTTCGCTCCAGGTCAGCGCGGACGGCTGCGCTGCATTGCGCCTGCTGTAGCGCTGTGAAGTTCGAGCCCGCCGAAGCAAGCTAGTGGCAAACAGCAAATACCGAGTGGCACATGCAGGGCTAAGTCTAAACTCACAAAGCTGATCTAAACTGAGCGCAGTTGATCGAGGTTGAACTGAGTTATGGAGAACGTACTGACGCCGACCTTTCTGATTGGGGTGTTGACGACTGTCGTGGCTGCGGTCTTATCTTTGCTTGTCTTCAACCGCTACCGCCTGCGCGGCAGAGGAGTCCATCTGCTGCTGTGGGGAACAGGGTTGGCGCTCTACTTTGTCGCTGGGCTATCCGAGACTATCCTGGCATTTGGGTGGAATGACCTTGCCTTTCGGTTGTGGTACTGGACGGGCGCACTGGTGATCCCGCCCATTCTTGGGCAAGGCACGATCCATCTGCTGGTGCGTCGCCCTTATGTTGCGCCGATCAGCACAATCATTGTGTTGACGCTGGCAGCGGCGAGCCTGGTGTGGGTGCTCTCCATCCCGCTCAACGCGGCAGCGTTCGTTCCAGGCGGCGACGTGGCGCGCTTCCTGACCGAGAGCTACCGCGAGATCCTGCCGCGTTCGCCTGTGCGCAGTGTGCTCTCGCCGCTGATGAACGGCTGGGGCACGTTGGCGTTGGTCGGCGGTGCGATTTACTCGGCAGTCCTGTTCTTCCGCAAGGAGATCATGCCCAACCGCGTGATCGGCAACATCTTCATCGCCACAGGGGGGCTAATTCCCGCGCTGGGCGGCGCGATGATGCGCTGGGCGACAACTGTGCCTGAGCTGAGCGAGATTGCTGCTGCGACGAAGTACGTCGGCATCTTGGGTGGTCTGGTTCTGTTGTTCGTTGGCTTTCAATTCGCGGTTGGGGGCGCGCCGCAACCGCGCCCTGCACCGCAAGCTGCGTAACGAGCGTCTCTAGCAGAGGAGGTGACTTGAGATGAGCCGTGCTGTTCGCCTGGCTTTGCCCGCTTGGACAACCCGCGAGCTTCTGACTGCTTCGGTGATCGCGATGGCGTTCACCGTCGCTGTGGTGTCGTTCACGTATGTCTACGCGGCTGTGCTTGGGCTGGGTATCTTTGCGCGTTCAGCAGTGACGGGGTCGTTTTTCCTTCCAGCAGCGTTCGCTGTCTATGTGCTGCGCAAGCCGGGCGCTGCCTTCCTCGTCAGCGCAGTGAGTGGGTTAGCCGCAATCCCGTTTACGCCTTACGGACTGCTTGTGCTCGGCATCGGCGTCCTGACGGGCATTGTCGGCGAGCTTTCTGGGTTTGTTATCACCCGCTACCGGCGCTTCGGGATAATGCACGTAGTTGGCTTCGGCGCATTCGCGGGCATAGTTGAGTTTGGGCTGGTGCTGCTCAGCAGTTTGCGCACTTCAACGTTCACTGCTCCCGTCCTGCTCGCCGCGATAGGGATTGCCGTCGCCACCTTTGTCCTGGCAGCGCTGGTCGCCGTTGCGCTCGCGCATGCGGTGCGGCGAACAGGCGTTCTGATTAATACGGCGTTTGGAAGGGAGGAAGCATTCGCGTGACTGTCTCGCAAGAAACTCAGACCGCTCAAATTGAGTGTCCTGTCGTCCCAGGTGAGACGATGCCGGCGTCGGTAAAAGAGGGCGACCGGCTGTTCACAGGATCGGTGGCGTTTGTGGCGTTGCGCTGCACGCTGCGCTATGTGGTTTTGCCGTTCATGCTGCCGTTGCTCGGGTTGGCAGGAACGCTGTCGTCAATCATCGCGCTGGTAGTTGATGCCGTCGCCCTGACCACAATCGCGCTGAACATCCGCCGGCTGTGGAACACGAGCTGGCGCTGGCGCTACCTCGGACTCGGCGTAGTGATGACGGTGGTCATCGCTATCCTCGCCTGGGGCGACATTCAGGTGTTGCTTGCTGCTCAGCAGCGGTGATCGCGGTCGAGCAACTCACGGTTCGCTACTTCGGACGCCGCGCCCCCTCGCTATCGGGCGTTAACCTGCGCTTCAACGAGGGCGAGACTGTGTTGCTGCTCGGCCCAAGCGGCTGCGGCAAGAGCACGCTTGCCCTCACCCTCAATGGGCTGATCCCGCACAGCCAAGATGTGGCGGTGTTCGATGGGCGCGTGCTAGTGGATGGTCAGGACACTCGCCAAACCTCGCCAGCCCAGCTTTCGCAGCGCGTTGGCATCGTCTTCCAGGACCCCGAGGCGCAGTTCGTTATGCTCGACGTCGAGAGCGAGGTGGCGTTTGGGCTGGAGAACCTGTGCTTGCCGCTGGACGAGATCGAGCGTCGGGTGCAACGGGCGTTGGCGCAGGTCAACCTCACCTCTCTGCGCAAGGCAAGTGTGTGGTCGTTGAGCGGAGGGCAGAAGCAGCGCGTGGCGCTGGCAGCACTGCTCGCCATGCAGCCGCGCACGCTGGTCTTCGACGAGCCAACGGCACATCTGGATCCAGTCGGCGTGCGAGAAGTCTTCGAGATGATCGCCGCGCTCAAGCGCAAGGGGCAGCACACACTGGTCTTGATCGAACATCGCCTGGACGAACTGATGCCGCTGATTGACCGTGTGGTCGTGCTCGATGCTCAGGGCGCGGTTGTCGCCGACGGCGCGCCTTCGGCTGTGTTTAATGACCATGCGGAGATGCTCGATGCGCTTGGTGTGTGGGTGCCGCAGGTCACTCGCCTCGCGCAGCGCCTTGGAGTGCACCCGTTGCCGATCACTTTGGAGGAGGCGGAACGGCGCTTGCGCGGCTTGCTGCGTCCTCAGTTGCCGCTCCACACGCAAACCTCGCTCAATTATCGTGAGGCAGCGTCCGTCGTTCGCATCCACAACCTGTCTTACCGCTACGGCAGTGAACTCGCGCTGGACGACGTCTCGCTGGAAATTCCAGCAGGCAGTTTCACTGCCCTCATCGGCGCAAACGGCGCAGGCAAGACCACGCTGCTGCGCTGCATCGCCGGGCTGCTAACTGTCCCTGAGGGCACAATCGCCCTGTTCGGCAAGGACGCTAGCCGCCTATCGCCGCTCGAGCGCGCGCGCTGGCTGGGCATGGTCTTCCAAAACCCAGAGCATCAGTTCGTCGCTGCAACAGTCGAGGACGAGCTCGCGCTCAGCCTTCGCCAGAGCAGGTTGCCTGCGCGTGAGGTCAAGCAGCGGGTAGAGGCGATGCTGGCGCGCTTCAAGCTCACGCAGTATGCCAAAGCCAACCCGTTCACCCTGAGCCATGGCGAGAAGCGCCGCCTCAGCGTCGCCACGATGCTGATGATGAACCAGCCAATCTTGTTGCTGGACGAGCCGACCTTCGGGCAAGACCAGCAAAACGCAGAGGCAATCGCAGCGCTCCTGCGCGAGCTACACGCTGAGGGTCGCACGATCATCGTCGTCACCCATGACATGGCGCTGGTCGCAGAGTGCGCCACCCATGTCGCAGTGATGAGCCATGGTCAGGTGCGCTTCTGGGGCAGCGCGCGCGAGGCTTTTGCCCAGCCCGACGTGTTGGAACAGGCGAATTTGGTGCTCCCCCCGCTTGCTCGGCTGGCGCGGCGGCTCGGCATAGACGCGCTCACGCTGGACGAGCTTGTAGCTGCGCTGCGCATCTCTATGCAGGATGGGCTGGCTGTATCGGTTGAACCCGCTGGCTAAGGTCATCGCCCTTGCCCCTGTGCTGGCAGTGGTGGCGCTGACGACGGATCCGTTTGCGCCGCTGGCGTTCACTGCGCTGGCGCTAGTACTGCTGGCGTCAAGCCGAGTGCCGCTGCACAGTGCGCTTTACGCGCTGGCGCCGATGCTACTGGTCTTGCTCGGCTTCGTCGTGTTGTATCCCTTCCTGATTCGGCGCGAGCTGGTGAGTCATACGCCGACGCTCTTGCAGGTTGGCGGCGTGCCGATCTACGAGGGCGCGATTATGGCTGGATTGCGCGCGGGGCTGCGCATCATCGCCTTGGTGAGCTTGGCGCTGCTGTTCAACCTGACGACTGACGTCAGCGACTTCATGCGCGCGCTGGTGCAGCAGGCGCGGCTGCCCTATCGAATTGGCTACTCAATCATGGTGGCACTGCGCTTTGCGCCGCTGCTGCGCTACGAGCTCGAGTTAATCCGCTCCGCGCATCGCGTGCGCGGCATCGGTCAGCCTGGGTTGTTGGGCGACTTCGCCCAGCTTCGGCGCGCGATTGTGCCGCTGCTGGCTTCGTCCATCCGTCGCGCTGAACGCGCAGCGCTGGCGATGGACGGGCGCGCCTTCGGTGCATTCAGCACGCGCACGCATTTCCGTCGCGTGCGCCTCACACCGCTGGACGGCGCCTTCGTCCTCGCCTTTTGGGCGCTGGTTGCGCTAGTCATGCTCGCCCTGCAAGCGTTGGGCGTGCTCGGGCCGCTGTCGTTTGTGCAGCGGGTGTAGCTAAAATCAAACCATGCCCGAGCAAGCAACTGCCGAGCTTGTCCCGCACGTCACTGTTCCTGACGACGAGCGACCTGACCTTTCGGCACTGGCTGCCCTCGAACTCCCCGAAGAGGATGGTGAACCGTTGGAGAACCAGTGGCATTATCTCCAGGCTGCCTTGCTGCGTGAGTCCATCGCCCAGCTTTGGCACGACCGAACAGACTATTTCATTGGCGTCAACATGTTCGTCTTCTATAGCCTTGCCCAAGCTAGGTCACTCGACTTCAGAGGACCAGACCTATTCGTTGTGCGCGGCGTGGACGGCACACGAGCGCGCAAGCGCTGGGTGGTATGGGAGGAGGAGCGCCGCCCTGAGCTGGTCGTCGAGTTGCTGTCGCCACGCACGCGGAAGGAAGACCTGGGGCGCAAGAAGGCAATCTATGAACAAGCGTTGGGGGTGTTGGAATACGTGTGCTACGGACCTGACCCGACGGAAGGGGAGGTTGAGCTTGAGCTACACGCTTGGCAGTTGACCTCAGCAGGATACCAGCCAGTGACCGCAAACGAGCACGGGTGGATATGGAGTGAGGTGCTGGGCGCATGGCTGGGGCTTTGGGAAGGGATATATGGTCAGGTGCGGACGCGCTGGCTGCGGCTGTATGACCAGCAGGGACGTTTGATCCCAACCGATGCCGAGGTGGCTCAACTCGAACGTTCGCGCGCCGAGGCAGAGCGCCAGCGTGCTGAGGCAGCTGAGCAGCGGATCGCAGAGCTCGAAGCCGAGCTGGCGCGCCTGCGCGCACAGCTCGGTAAGACAGAGTAGCCCCCGCGACAAATGGCGCTTAACCAAGCGCTCGCCTCTGGCGTTGCGCTGCTCACCCTTGCCGCGCTTGCTCTGGGCGAGGTTCCCGGCTTAAAGCTCAATCGCTCCACCATTGCCCTCGTTGGCGCGGGAGTGTTGCTCGCGCTCGGGGTGATCTCACTCAAGGATGCGGAGCGCACCATTGACCTCAGCACGCTGATGCTACTGCTTAGCATGATGGTGATCAACGCTGTGCTTGAGCTGAGCGGCTTCTTCACCTGGGTCGGCGAGCAGATCATCGAGCGGGTGAGCCGTCCCCTGCCTTTGTTGATTCTGGTTGTCTTGACCGCTGGCGTGCTCTCGATGCTTTTCCTGAACGACCCTGTCTGCGTGATGCTCACGCCGCTGGTCACTGGGGTTGTGCTGCGACTTGGGCGAAACCCGATGCCGTATCTGATTGCGCTGGCGTGTGCAGCAAACGTTGGTTCAGTCGCTACGATCACGGGAAACCCTCAAAACATCCTCATCGGCGCGTCGTCAGGGATCGGATATCTCTACTGGTTGGCGCGGCTCGGCCCAATCGCGGCGCTGGGATTAGTCATAGTCGTTGGGGTGGTCGTGCTGGTATATCGCCATGAGTTTTTCGGCACTCGCTCAACACCAGCAACTGTCCACGGGCGGCTGCCCGTCAGCGCCGGGCGCGCGCTGACGTTAGCTGAAGCCGAGCAATTGATCTACGTCCCGACCTTGCGCAAAAGCCTGATCGTCATCGCAGCAATGCTGGTTGCCTTCGTCGCCGGAGTGAACGTCACACTGGCAGCGTTCATCGCCGCCTGTGTCATCTTGGTCAGCCGCCGCGTGGAGTCCTCGCGGATTTTGGCATTGGTGGACTGGCCCTTGCTGCTGATGTTTGGAGGGTTGTTCATTGTGATGGGGTCGTTAGAAGTGACGGGCGCGTCGGAGCAGCTCTTCGCCCTGTTCCGCCCGATTGCCCTCGGCGGCACCGCTGCGCTGACGCTGGTCACGACTGTGCTCAGCAACTTAGTCTCGAATGTGCCTGCGGTGTTGCTCTTCCGACCGCTCGTTGATCAGTTCCCAGACCCGACGCAAACTTGGTTGACGCTCGCAGCAGCGTCAACGCTGGCAGGCAATCTCACCTTAGTCGGCTCAGTCGCAAACCTCATCGTCGCAGAGCAAGCCCGCAAATTTGAGGTCAACCTGACTTTCGCAGAGTACTTGAAAGCCGGACCACTGATCACAGCGCTGACGTTGCTCGTCGCAGTCGTGTTGCTGGGGTGAGCACGCGCCAGAGGCAGGGATGGCTCTCTGAGAGGCGCACAGGGGTGAGCATTGGGCGCGCGCGGCGCGCCCCTACCATCTCCTGTGCCTTTCGGGCTTCTCGCCACT
The DNA here is from genome assembly GCA_025054635.1 of Thermoflexales bacterium. Lineage (GTDB taxonomy): Bacteria > Chloroflexota > Anaerolineae > J036 > Brachytrichaceae > DRWP01. The sequence goes on along the minus strand of JANWZM010000053.1, from coordinate 24,292 downwards.
TGTGCCTCAAACGTGGACATGGGTAGCTTCGGAGTCAGGGCATGACCGTGATGCTGTGCAGCGCAATCCTGACTCTGCTCACTCTCTCTGCTGACCAACGGAGGTTCAGGGCGAGGTTGGTTGAGATTTCTGATACAGCTCAATCAGCACGCCGCCTGTGCTGCGGGGGTGAATGAAGGCGTACAAGGTGCCATCGGGGCGCGCAACCGGCTGAGGGGTGATCAGCTCGGCGCCGGCTGCGCTCAGACGCGCCAACGCAGCGCGAATGTCATCAACAGCAAGGCAGAGGTGATGCATTCCACCGCCGGTCTTCGCCATCCAGCGCGTGATCCCCGTCTCTTCCTGGGTAGGTTGGACGAGTTCGATATGGCTCTCACCCAGCGGCAAAAAGGCAACGCGCACGCCCTCGGAAGGCAGCTCCTCAACGCGCTCGAGGGTCAACCCAAGTACGTCTCGGTAGAAGCGCAGCGCGGCGTCGAGGTCAGCAACAGCGATGGCGAGATGTTCGAGGTGCACGTTCAGTCAGCCGCTTCAAGCACGAAGGTCTCGCCGCTGCGCAGCGAGTTGCCCTGGAAGTGATCGTCGTTCAAGTCGCTGCCAATGATCACGTTGCGCCCGACCTCGAAGCCAGGTGGGATCAAGGTGTTTTTGCCGACGACGCTCAGTCCTGTAGTCAATCCCAAGCTCGGGTCTCGGTTGGGGGTGTAGTCCGAGCCGCAGCCGATGTGGGCTTCGCGCCCAATCACCACGTTCTTGTCTATGATGCAGCGGTCAACGACCGCACCAGCCTCAATCTTGGCGTCAGTCATAATGATTGAGTAGCGCACAACTGCGCCGCGCTCAACGCGGACACCAGGTGAGAGGACGGAGTACTCGACCGAGCCTTCGATCACGCAGCCGTCGGTGATCAGCGAGTGGCTAACGATAGCGCCCGTGCGAATGTTGACAGGCGGGCGCTCCTCTGAACGGGTGTGGATCACCCAACTGCGCTCCAGCAAGTCCAGCGGCGGCACTTCCGCGAGCAAGTCCATGTGCGCTTCCCAGTAGCTCTGGATCGTCCCTACATCAACCCAGTAGTCCGAGTAAGGGTAGGCGAAGACGCGGTAGCCCTCGCTGACCATCTTGGGGAACACGTCTTTGCCGAAGTCGTGGCTAGACTCGGGGTTCTTCGCATCCTCGTGGAGGACTTTGACCAAGGTGTCATAGTTGAACACGTAAATGCCCATCGAGGCAAGGGTGCCCTTCGGCTGCTTGGGTTTCTCTTCGAAGTTGATCACGCGGTAGTTTGAGTCGGTTTGGACAATGCCGAAGCGGCTGGCTTCCTCTAGGCTGACCTTGAGCGTTGCCACAGTGACATCCGCTTGGCGGTCTTGGTGGAAGCGCAGCAGCAACGTGTAATCCATTTTGTAGACATGGTCGCCCGACAAAACTAAAACATAATCCGCCTTTGCGTTGCGAATAAAATCCAAGTTCTGATAAATTGCATCGGCTGTGCCGTTGTACCAGTCGGAGGACATGCGCCCGAGGTAGGGTTGAAGAATCCATACCCCACCATTGAGTCGGTCGAGATCCCAGGGTGCGCCGTTGCGGATGTGGTCTTGCAGCGAGCGGGGGCGGTATTGGGTGACGACGCCGACCGTGTAGATGCCGCTGTTGACACAGTTTGAGAGCGGAAAGTCAATAATGCGGTACTTCCCAGCGAAGGGGACAGCGGGCTTTGCGCGCTTGTCCGCGAGCACGCTCAGTCGGCTCCCCCTGCCACCGGCTAGGATCATCGCGATTGTTCGCATGGGTAGCTCCTGTTCATCCAGTCAAGATACGCACTCTATAGTCGGTCACCAGTGTCTTCAGGCGCTCCTCCAGCTCGCGCCACTCTTTGCTCGAGAGCACCTTCTGCAGCGACTCGTGGTCAGCCGCAATACCTGGCATGATGATCTGCGGGCCTTCGCCGTAAACCGTCAACCAGGCTTCTGTCAGGCGAATCCCCAAGCGCATGATCTTCGGCGCAAACTCCTGATTAACGAACTCTGAGTAAGCCATCTCCTCGTTCGGCTTGATGTTCCAGCTAAAGACCAGCTTGACCATGTCGTGTTCGCTTTGCGCCGATCAGGCTCTCGCTTCTAGCAGCACAACCTGCGTCTCCTCGGGGAGTTGGCTTTTTGTAACCTTGAGCGATTCAAGTGGCTTTAAACTGGAGGCGCCCATCTCCTTCAGGAAGCGGCTAAGCGCTTCCTTGCCCTTCGCTTGAGCGCCATAGCCAATCGGGACGACGATGCTGGGTTCGATCATGCTGATCACCTCAGCCGCCTGCAGAGGCGACAGCTCTGGCTCTCCGCCGATGGGTACAAGCAGTACATCCACAGTTTCTAGGGCGTCAATTTGGGCTTGCGTTGGCACGAACGATAAGCCGCCAAGATGAGCGATTGTTAACCCGTCAAAGTTGAATGCATAGACTGTGCTCCGTGAAGCAGCAGCCCCTTTCTTCTCGGGGCGCATGGCGACGCCGATGATGAACACGCCGCCAATCTCGTACTCGCCTGGACCAGTGATCCGGCGCACGTCGCCGCGCTGCGCGCCAGCAACCGCATTGATGTTGTTGTGTAGTGGGTCGTCGCGACTGATGGTCACCACGTCAGCGCGCAACTTGGGGAGGTCTGAGCCGTTGGCAGGGGTGTACGGGTCAGTGACAATCGCGATGGTTGCGCGCTCGGTCATTCGGACGCAGCAGTGCCCGTACCACGTGATCTCCATCGCGTGTGATTGTACTGTAGGGCTCGCCCTCGACAGAGCACTTGGTTACAGGTAGGTCGAGAATTCGCTTCGCTGTAAGCCGATCTCTGGCGCTCCGACCAACGCCCAGTGAGCTAATCCCCCAACGGAGGAGGCGCGGCGTGCTCATCCGCCTATTCGCCGCGCGCCTGCAAGGACTTGCTCAGCCGCGCTGCGGCAGGCATTCCACTGGTTCAGGTTTGTCGGTGGGAGGAGCAACACACCCTCGCTGTTCAAGTAGCCTAAGTTGGTTGGGCGGACGTAACGGTATACAGCGAACTGAACGCGGTTCTGGGCATCGCGGTAAGTAGTGCGCACCATCTGGCGCGTGCCGCGCGTGATGCGCTCCTCACGCTTGGTCCAATCGACCGGAATGCCGCGCCCAACGTTTTGTGCCAGTGCGCAGCCCGAGAAAGGCTTGCTCACGAGCTGGTTGTATGCAGAGTCGATTTGCCACTGGCGACCATCAAAGGGGAGCAGTACGCTTGGCACAATCTCCCAATCACCGCGCTGTGCAACTGCATGCTGCGGTGAAAACAGAAGTGCCCCTATAAGGGCGAGGGTAGCAGTTACCTTCAGGTGTCTCATGGTTGTAGACTCCCTGGCACTCGTATCATATTCGCTAATGGCAACAAGGCGTGGTGCGCACCTTGCGACTCGTTTAAAAGCTGCGGCTCGGTCAATGCAGCAGCACTATACTGCTAGCGTAGCCGACTTGCGTTGATAAGGACATAGGTCGCGAATGGATTTCCGCAGCGCTGCACGGTTCGCCACTCTGCTGACGAAGGCGAAAGCCCATCGAGCTCCCGGAAAGCGAAAACTGCCCATCGGCATCCAGACCTTTCGCGAGCTTCGGGAGGAGGGCTACTACTACGTGGACAAGACACCGATGATCGCGCAGCTCGCGGAAGAAGGCAAGTTCTATTTCCTGGCGCGCCCGAGGCGCTTTGGCAAAAGCCTGTTTCTGGACACCCTCGCTGAGGCATTCGCTGGTAACCAGCACCTGTTCGAGGGCCTGTATCTCGAGCATCACTGGGATTGGTCTCGCCGACGCCCTGTCGTGCGCATCAGTTTTGCTGAGGGGGTACTGAACAGCCAGGAAGCGCTTCGCCAGCGGATTCTTTACATCCTGCGTGCCAACGCTGAGCAACTCGGCGTAACGTGCAGCGCACAAGACCCCACAACGTGCCTGATGGAGTTGCTCGAGCGAGCGTCGAGACAGTGGGGCGAGCGCGTGGTTGTGTTGGTGGACGAATACGACAAGCCGATTCTCGATAATCTGACTTCCCCTGAAACGGCTCGCCAAATGCGCGACGAGCTGCGCGGCTTCTACTCCGTGCTGAAAGGGCAAGACGCCTATTTGCGCTTTGTCTTCCTCACAGGCGTGACCAAGTTCAGCAAGGTCAGCTTGTTCTCTGGGCTGAACAACCTATACGACCTTACGCTAGACCCTGCCTACGCCACAATCTGCGGCTATACCGAAGCCGACTTGCACGAGGTCTTCGCACCAGAGATCAAACGCTTTAACATTCTCGATGTGCGGCGCTGGTACAACGGCTATCAATGGCTTGGCGAACCCGTCTATAACCCCTTCGACGTGCTGATGCTCTTCAAGTCAGGCGAGTTCCGCACCTGGTGGTTCGAGACGGGCACGCCAACCTTCCTAGTGAATTGGCTTGCTGAGCGGCAGTTCCCCACCCACAGACTTGAGTCGCTCTACGCCGACGACGCTCTGCTCTCTACCTTCGATGTGGACGGGATCTCGGTTGAGGCAATGCTGTGGCAGACTGGGTACTTGACCATCCGCGACCGTCATCAAGAAGGCACACGCTGGACTTACGTCTTGAGCCTGCCGAACCTCGAGGTTCGCTCGGCGCTCAACGGTGAACTGTTTGCTCACTGGTATCTCCGCGACAGGGCGAAGACCAGCCGGCTCAACACAGCGCTATACAACCTGATCCAACAAAACGACCTCGATGGGATGCGTCAACACTTCGAGCGTCTTTACGCCTCGATACCGTCCGACTGGTACCGCTCAACACCGCTTGCGCACTACGAGGGATACTACGCCAGCGTGTTCTACAGCCACTTGGCTGCACTTGGTTTGGAGCTGATTGCTGAAGACGTCAGCAACAAAGGTCGGTGTGACTTAGCGGTGCTCTTCGGAGACCGTGTGTATCTCTTCGAGTTCAAGGTTGTAGCTGGCAAACAAGCTACTGGAGAAGCTCTAGCGCAGCTCAAGGCGCGCGACTACGCCGCGAAGTACCGCGCCGATGGACGTGTGGTCTACCTGATTGGCGTCGAGTTCAGCGAATCCCTGCGCCAAGTTGTCGGCTGGGAGTGCGTCGCAGACCGAGACATCTATAAACACACTCTCCAAGAGGGATAGATTGCACGACGCTGCTTAAGTCGCCCCAAGTTGTTCCGCAACAAGGCGAGCTCGTCTCAGATCGCGCTTGCAACCTGGTCTAGCAATCCAGAGCGTGGGCGGCTTTTCGCTGCTAGAGCGCACCTTTGCGGAGAGAGCCTTGAATGTGGGGCACGTCCAGACGCACCCTACCTGCAGGCGTGATACCATGCAAAAGCGACGCCATGGATATGCTCAAGCGCCTTCTCGCCCTGCTCGGTGGCATTGTCGCAGCCCGAGCTGCTTGGCAGCTTCTCGCTCCAGAACTGCGCTACAAAGGCCCTTCGCCGTTTCTTGCTGGTGCGCCTGCTCGCGCTATAGCGCTGATCACCGGCGCCTCCTCAGGCATCGGCGAGACGTTTGCCCGTCGCCTTGCGCGCGAGGGCTATGACCTTGTGCTTGTCGCTCGACGCAAAGAGCGCCTCGAGGCATTGTCCGAAGACTTGAAGCGACGGTATGCCATCAGCGCTCAGCCATTCACTGCTGACCTCACCTACGCGGACGACTTGCGTCGTGTCTCAGACATTGTCGCCGGGTTGTCAAACGAAGGGCAGCTCGACCTGCTGATCAACAACGCGGGGTTCGGCACAGTAGGGCATTTTGCCGACTTGCCACTGGCTGAACAGATGGCTATGAATCAGGTGCACATCACCGCCTCGGTGCAACTCACCCGAGCTGCGCTGCCTGGCTTCTTGCGCCGGCGGCGCGGTGCCGTGATCAACGTCGCCTCGATCTCAGGCTGGACGCCGATGGTCGGCAACGTTGTTTACGGTGCAAGCAAGCGCTACCTGATCAACTTTTCTCAGGCGCTGCAAGCTGAGCTAGACGGCACAGGTGTCTTCGTCCAAGCGCTGTGCCCAGGGCTGACTTACACTGAGTTTCACGACGCCCCTGCCTATCGCGCGGTGGGCTTTCGTCGCGACTCAATCCCTGCCTTCATGTGGCAAACCAGCGAGCAAGTCGTTGAGGCGTCACTCAACCAACTCGGCAGCGACGATCCGATATGCATTCCAGGCATCCACAACCGCGCGGTTGTGCTGATCAGCGACTTCATTCCGCGCGCGCTATTCCGCGAGGTTCGCCGTCGGGCGGGGCTCTAACTGCTCCTTGCGCAAGTGAGGGAAGAGCAGCACCTCGCGGATAGAGTCCTTCCCTGCCAGCATCATCACGAGTCGGTCGATCCCCATTCCGAACCCGCCCGCGTTCGGCATACCGTACATCAGAGCGCGGATGAAGTCCTCGTCCACTGGGTTTGCCTCACCTTCCTCGGCATTAGCCGATTCCGCTAGGAAGCGGTTGTATTGGTCGAGCGGGTCGTTAAGCTCTGTGAAGGCATTGCACAGCTCTGCTCCACCGACGAATCCCTCGAAACGCTCAACGCTTTGTGGGTCGCCGGCAACGCCTTTGGCAAAGGGCGAGATATCGCGCGGATACTCGTAGAGGAAAGTAGGGTCAATCAGCGTCTTCTCAACGTAGTCGCCGATCAGCGTATCCACGATCTTGCCCCAGGGTTTGCCGTGCACTGCCTCTGGAGGAAGCAAGCCGCGCCGCACTGTCTCAGCAGCGAGCGATTCAGCAGTGGGGAACTGCTTGTAATCAATGCCCGTGCGATCCAGGATGGCGTCGCGGAGCTTAATTCGCTTGAACGGTTGCAACCAATGAATGGTGTTGCCACGGAAGACCGTTTTCCCCCCGGCTTCAGGCGGAAGCACACGCTGCACGACGTAATGGATCATCTGCTCGGTCAGCTCCATCACGTCGTACAAGTCAAAGTAGGCCGCGTAGAACTCCAGCATGGTGAACTCGGGGTTGTGCTTGAAGCTCACCCCCTCGTTGCGGAAGTCGCGCCCAATCTCATATACACGCTCCAGGTTGCCCACCAGCAACCGCTTGAGATAAAGCTCGAACGAGATGCGCAGATACAAATCTTGGTCGAGCTGGTTATGGTGGGTGATGAACGGGCGCGCAGCCGCGCCGCCGTAGATCGGCTGCAAGATCGGCGTCTCAACCTCGAGGAAGCCCTGCTCATCGAGGAACTCTCGAATCGCGCGGATGACCTTTGCCCGCAACACGAAGATCTGGCGAACCTCAGGGTTCACTGCAAGGTCTGCATAGCGCTGTCGGTAGCGCAGCTCAGGGTCGGCGAGCGCGTTATAGCGGCGCAGCGTGCCGTCGGGTTGACGCTCCTCTTTGGCAAAGGGGAGTGGGCTGAGCGACTTGGCGAGCAGATGCCACGCTGTCACGCGCACGCTGGGCTCGCCGGTCTTGGTGAGCATCGGCACGCCGCGCGCCTCGACGAAATCACCCAAGTCGAGTTCCTTGAACCACTCGAACTGCTCCGCTGTGAGGGAATCCTCGCCAACGCGAGCGTAGAGCTGAACTCGCCCGCTGCCGTCCTCGATGTGGGCGAAGCACGCCTTGCCCATCAGCCGCCGCGAGACAATCCGCCCCATGACAGCTATAGGCTGAACAGCGCTACTGTCTGCTGCCGTGTGCAGCGCGCGTTGAACAGCTTCGGTCGCCATGACGCGCTCGCGGAGAAACTGAGCACGCGGGGGATACGGATCAATTCCAGCCGCGCGCAAGCGCTCGAGCTTAGCTAGGCGCTCACGCTCGACCTCTGTGAATTCCATAGGCGGAACGAGAGGGTAGGCTGAGGTTGCCTGGTGCAAGTGTTAGCTGGTGCTCTCCTCAGCGCGCGCTGCGTTCGACGCAGCTTCCTGAGCGCGCTTCAGACGCTGGGCACGTTGCAGCGCTACGGCAAACGGGCTCAGCTCTTCTTCTGGGCCGGACGACAGCGCGAAGTCACTTGGGTTGACACCTTCGAGCGCAAGTTCAAGGATGCGCTTACCAGGGTCAGCACGCAACACCTTGACTGTGACCTCTTCACCTTGAGTGACGAACGTGCGCATATCCAAGAAGCTCGCGCCCAGCGATGAAGCACGCACCACGCCTTCCCGCTCTGCGCCGATGTCCACATAAGCTGCATTCCGCTCGACGCGCACAACCTTGCCGGGGTATTTCTCGCCCTTCTTGATGCGCTCCCAAGGCAGCGCAGGTGGCTCGACCATGGTCAAACCGATGCGCCGCTTTGGCTCATCCACTTCGACCACCCAGGCTGTCTCAATCACATCGTCGACCTTTGGGCGCATACCTTTGGGCATCAGGTTGAACGGGATCAGCGCGTGCTTCGGGCCGTCAAAGTCGACGAAGACACCGAAGCTCTCGACAGAGACAACCTTGACGTTGTGGAGTTTCATGCCGACCTGCAGATTGTCCCAACCATATGCAGCAGGTCGGCGCATCGTCAGGTCAATTCGCTTGCGCTTGGGAAAGACTCGGCTGACATAGACTGTGAGCGTATCGTTCTCTTTGAGCACATCAGCCACCCGAAGCACAGGCTTGTCGTCTGGAGGCACGATCTGCGAAATGTGGAGAAAGCCAATTAAGCCGCCGATGTCAATGAAAGCACCACCTAATTCCACCCGGATGACGCGCCCGGTGAACGCCATGCGCGGCTTGATGTCCTCAATGCGCAGCGGCTGAGGCGCAGGCGCAGACTGCTCCGTTGATGCAGTCGTTGGCTCCTCGGATGTCTGAAGTGCGAGAGTTTCGTCGCTCACTGCGGGGAATCTCCCTGTGTCAAGTTCACACTAAAGACGCGGGCTGAATGCGAGCCCCAGAAGTTAGCCCCAAAATTGTAGCTGATTTGTGCGAAGTTGTCGAGGCTATGCGATGGCTGTTCAGGACGTTTCACCACCCATCACCGCAGAAGCTTTGGAGAGATCAGTCCTCAACAGCGGCATGAAACGAATCAGCCCTGCAGCCACATCCGGCTCAGGGAAGCTCGCTGCGCGTGACTACGCTCAGCGCAGCCTTCTGTCCTGGAGCGACACACTTGGACGCCTTGCCCGTCGCTGCTACCATAGCCGCATGGCGACCTATCTACTTATGGAATCCCACACGCTACGGCCACGACTGGCAGAGTATTGAGGACTGCATCCAGGAGATTGAGAAGCATGGATACTACAAGGACGACTGGAGCTGCGGCGTCACGAAGAGGATTGTGCCTGGCGATCGCGTGTTCCTGCTCAAGCAGGGGGCAGAGCCGCGCGGCATCATTGCTTCTGGCTGGGCAACCAGCAAGGTTCGCCAAAAGCCTCACTGGGATCTGCGGGCACGAGCCGAGGGCAGGAAAGCCCTGTACGTAGACGTCGAGTTTGATGTCATCCTCAACCCGGCTAAGCGTATCTTCCCCCGATCGCGGCTCGACCACGGCATCTACGCAAGGATGCACTGGGACGTGCAGGCTTCGGGAAGGATGATTCCAAATGAGATTGCTGAGCAACTCGAGAGAGAGTGGGCAGAGTTTGTAGGGCGTCCGGTTTACACCCCGACTCCCTTCCCGGAGGAGGTAACCGAAACCTACTATGAAGGCGCGAGGAAGCGAGTGACAGTCAACGCCTACGAGCGCAACCCAAGAGCACGCCAGGCTTGCATCCAGCACTACGGTCTGAGCTGCGCTGTCTGCGGCTTCAACTTCGAGGAGGTGTATGGGTCAATTGGCGAGGGCTACATCCACGTACACCACATCGTCCCGCTGTCTGAGATCGATGAGGCGTACGAAATTGACCCCATCGCTGACTTGCGCCCTGTTTGCCCGAACTGCCATGCTATGCTGCATCGGCGCAGCCCGGCATACGCCATTGAAGAACTGAGAGCGATCTTGAATAACCGCAAGGGCAACCACCGTCTCCGTTGAGTCCTTACCCATTTCATTGCAGGTCTGCAGCAAAGTATTGCGCTCATCGCGCCGCACCAGGGTGGATTTCCCCTGTGCGCAGTCCTTGAACAGGTGCAAATCAGTGTGACCAAGCCTCGCACTCGGGCGATGTTCGCTGCCAGAATGCGATTCTTCACATGCAGCTTGGCAAGTTGGGGGTGTGACTCTGCGCAATGCCCTCTGTCAGGTGAAACTGATCAGCGATCTCGTTGCTGTCCCTTCGCTACTAGGCAAGTTCGGACAAGATTGCGCTCTTCCCAGAGAAGCTCCGAGCCTACCCGGGGTGCACTAGCGGCAGCCACAACGCGCGCTCGATCCCTGCCACGTGCTGCTGTATCCGCCCTATTCGTCCGCCCACACGCTCCCTCGTCGCAGACATACCACCCTGCACACAGTCGTATGGCCTCCGCTGATTCGACAACCGCAGCGCCAACTGCCTCAACGTCCACGAATCGAGGCGCTTGCGCGCAGCGCGCAGCGACGACCTCTTGCTCATGGTGCAGGCTTGCGGTGCGCAGAACCTTGAAATTCCAGCGCGTAAACCTTGCCGCAAGCCATCGTGTAGGTTGCGAGAGGTTGGGTATCGGTTCTCAAGTGTGCACAGGCAGCAACCTTTGCGTTCAGTCATGGGTGCACAAGCTCTGCTTAGACTAGACCAAGTTGATGTGTTTCAAGCGCACTTGGATTAAAGTGTGAGTCCAATGGAAATTCTGAACGCGCTTCTAGTGGGCTTGCCCGTTTTCATCATCCTGCTAGGACCGCTGATGTTCGTCCACGAGCTTGGTCATTTCATCGCCGCAAAGCGCGCTGGGGTGCGAGTAGAAGAGTTTGGGATGGGTTTTCCCCCACGCTTAGTGCGCTTGTTCAAGCGCGGCGAAACGGAATACACCCTGAACTGGCTGCCGCTCGGCGCGTTCGTGCGCATGACTGGCGAGGAAGACCCCAGCGATCCGCGCAGCTTTGCTGCACAGCCGAAGCGCTGGCGCTTGCTGATCCTTGCTAGTGGCTCATTGATGAACTTCGCCAGCGGATTTTTGATCTTGGTGCTGGCGTACCTGCTGTTTGCCACAGCGCCGAGCGAGGTCCGCTTCCGCGTTGTGACGGTCAGCGCTGATAGCGTTGCGGCACGGATTGGGCTGCAGCCTGGCGACGAGATCGTCAGCGTCAACGGCGTTGACCTCACTCAGCGCGTCCCAGCCGGTAACTCTGCTTTGCCGGACGCAAGTGCCCTGCGCAGCGCTGTGCTGCGCGCGGCTGGGCAGACCCTCGAACTAGAGGTGTTGCGCCCTGTCGCCGACGGCGCTGAGCTGCAGCGCGTTGTGCTGCGCGGCACGATGCCTGCAAACCCTGACCGCACAGCGCCGCTGGGTATTTCGATTGGGCTGCGAGTGCTCAGGTCAGAGCGCGTTGCTCATACCCTCGACCAAGCTGCTGGGCGCGCAGCTCAAGACGTCGCTGCCATCTTCATCGGACTAGTGCGCTTGCCCTTCGAGCTGATCGAGCAACGTGTCCCGCTCGAGCAAGCGCGCCCCGTCGGGCCGATCGGGATCACCACCATTGGTGTATCCCTGATTGAGGAGCGCGATACACAAGGGCTGTTCCCGTTTGTGCGCTTTGCTGGCTTTATCAGCATCGTGCTGGGGTTGACCAACTTGCTCCCCATTCCCGCTCTGGACGGTGGACGGATTCTGTTCATCGTGATCGAGTCGCTGCGCGGGCGCAGGATTGACCCTCAACGCGAGCAATGGGTCCACGCAGTGGGAATGGCTGTCCTGCTTGCGCTATCCTTTGTAGTGGTGATCCTGGACATCAGTGCACCAGTCACCTTGCGGTGAATGAGCCATGCCAAAGTCACGTATCCCTCGCACCCTCTCCCTTAACGAGATCGCGACGCTGATGCAGGGGCAAGAGGCATTACCTCCAGCAGCGATCTTCACCATCGCTACAATGAGCGAAGTGCAGCTTTCCCAGTGGAAGCGCAGTTGGGACGCCTTGAGCGCTGATCGGCGCGCAGCGCTGATGGAGCAATTCCGCGACACGGCAGAGGAAGAAATTGAAAAGGACTTTACCCCCATCTTCCTACACGGCTTGCATGACGCTGACCCCCGCGTTCGCCTCGCAGCAACCGAGGGGCTTGTCGGCGAGGTGGACGCGCAATTCGTGGAGCCGCTCATCGCGCGTTTGGAGCAAGACACCTCAGAGGCTGTGCGCGCAGCCGCAGCTCAGGCACTCGCCCCGCTGATGTCTCAAGGCGAGATCGAGCTGCTCCCCAAAGCCAAGCGCGACAAGGTGTATCGCGCCTTGCGCGCTGCGTTGCAACGTGAGGCGCAGACTTCGCCTGTTTACCGCCGCGCCCTGGAGGCAATCGCCTACGTCAACACTGAAGAAGTGGACTGGCTCATCCGCAGCGCCTATCACGCCGACGACGATTTGTTGCGGCTGAGCGCAGTTGTCGCCATGGGGCGGAGCGCGAACAGCGCCTATCAACCTTTCGTCCGCGCTGAGCTGCACAGCATCTCTCCGCTCGTGCGCGGCGCAGCCGCCATCGCCTGCGGCGAGCTGGAAGACGAGGAAGCAACCCCAGACTTGATCAAGCTCCTCGACGACCCGAGCGAGACCGTTCGCTTCGCTGCACTGGAAGGGCTAGCTTTGGTCGGCACACAAGCCGCGCGCGACGCGCTGGAGCGCGCAGCACAGTCCGAAGACGAAGCATTCGCGGATGCTGCTAAAGAGGCGATTGAGGTCTGGGAGTTCTGGCACGGTCAGATGGACTTCCCCTTGGCGCTGTTCGACGAAGCAGATCTCAAGCCAAACCGCATCGTTCGACCGCCTGATGAAGACTAACGCCTCGGCTGTGCTAAAGGGAGTCGCAGCCGAGGATAGGTCTGGGGGTGGAGGGCAGATCGGCGCACCACGCGCTACACATCTGGATCTGGGCGCTTCTCCACACCGTAGAACAACGTTCGTGACCGCCGTGTGAGTCCTGTGCTTTATCGCTGGCTATGCGTGCTTGGAGCGCTATGCCTAGCGCTTTCAGCCGCAGGCGGGCTTGCTGTGCGCTCAGCCGAGCGCACAGAGGCGCGCGGTCGCCCTGACGGCTTTCCCCAACCTGTCTTTGGCGCGGAATCGTTGTATCTGGGGGTCAACGTCGCCCTCGAGCAATATGACCCGCAGACGCTCGAAGCACGATTGGCTGACCTAGCTGCGCGCGGCGTCGCTTACTTGCGCCAAGAGTTCCGCTGGGACGAAATTGAGCCTCAACCAGGTCAGTTCGATTGGGCGGTCAGCGACCGCATCGTTGAGGCTGCCCGGCGGCACAACTTCCGTATTCTTGCTGTGCTGTGGACCACACCGGAGTGGGCGCGCACGCCGACAGCCTCCGCGCGCGCATCCGCGACGCGAACTGCGCCGCCCTACTCGGTCAGAGACTTTGCCCGCTTCGCCGGCGCGTTCGCACGCCGCTACGACGCAACAGGCGCTATCCTAGCCTACCAAATCTGGGACGAGCCAAACCTCAGCGCGGCGTGGGGAGATGGGCTGGTCAACCCCACGTACTACTTGCAGTTGCTGCGCGCTGCGCGCACAGCAATCCACCAAGTCAACCCGCAGGCACGCATCGTGCTAGCTGCGCTGGCGCCCACAGTTGAACAAAGCAACGTCAATCTTGCGCCACAGACTTATCTGCTCAAGTTGTATCAGCTCGGCGGTCATCAAGCCTTCGACATCGTCGCAGCTAAGCCCTACGGCTTCAGCCTCCCTCCCGAAGACCGCCGCGTGGATGCTGGGCTGCTGAACTTCGCGCATGTGATCCTGATGCGCGAAATGATGGTCGCGCACAACGAAGGACACAAGGCGATCTGGGCAACTCAGTTTGGCTGGAATGCTCTGCCGCCTGGCTGGGGGGGCGAACCTTCGATTTGGGGTCAGGTCAGCGAAGCGGAGCAAGCTGAGTATCTGCACCGCGCTGTCCGCCGCGCTGCTCGCGAGTGGCACTGGATGGGCGCGATGTTCGTGCACGTGCTCCAGCCTGCGCCGCGCGCAGTTGACCCGCTGCGCGATGCCCAGTGGGGGTTTGCCCTGCTCGACCCAGAGGGTCGCCCGCGCCCCGTGATGGCTGGTCTGGAGGCAGCGCTCGCGGAGGCAGCCCGCGCTCCACGTGCCCAGCTCTTCGCTAACTGCGCCTCGCCGCAGAGCGTGTACCGAACGCTCAACCTGGAGAACGTCATGACTGCCATGCCAGAGGTCCTGGCAGCCGAGCCAGACTGTCGTGCGCCGAATCCTCAGGCAACATTCAGCCCGGGATGGCGCTTCGACCAGCTTGGCGCAGACATCCCTGATCGCTCTGACGCGCGGGTGGTGTTTCGGTTTCACGGTGACGCGCTGGCGTTGATTGTGCGGCGAGGCAACTATCGCGCCTACACATTTGTCGAGATTGATGGCAAGCCTGCCAATCTGCTCCCTCGTGAGCCGCGCGGCGCTTACTTGATCATGACCTCGCCCGGGCTGTACCCTGTCATCGAGACCATCCCCGTTGCCGAGGGACTGGGCGACGGCGCGCACACGGCTGTGGTTACTGTGGATCGCGGCTGGAATCAGTGGGCACTAATCGGCTGGTCGTCTCTATCGCTCGACGACCGCCCTCCCTGGGGGACACTCTATGCACTTGCCGCGCTGCTCGGCATCATTGGGCTAGGGATTGTCACGTGGAGCGCGCCGCGCGCACAGTGGCGACAAGCACTCGACGCGCTCAGAACAACACTCGCGCAAGCGCCGCCGCCCCTTGTCCGCGCCCAGGCGTTTGGGCTCGGGCTGGTAGTTTGGCTCGGGTCAGCCTTGACCTGGGCGTTAGAAGCAGCGACGGCATATCGCGCGCTCGGGTTAAGTTCAGGCGTTGTCCTGCCCGCGCTTGTCTCGGCGGTTGGCTTCTGGTCGCCTGCTTTCGTTGTGACCCTAGCCGCGCTGTCCCTGCTCGCTGTGCTCGTCGTCCTGCGCCTCGAGGTCGGCTTGATGCTGCTGGCATTCTTCGTACCGTTTTACTTGCAGCCTCAGCGGTTGTTTGAGCGGTCGTTTGCGATGGTCGAGCTGCTGGCGCTGATGTGCACTGTGGGTTGGGCGATTCGAGTCGCGGGCTTTCTGCTCAGGCATCGTCGCGCAGGCGTCGCCTCCCTACGTGCAGTTAGGGTAACCCTATTGGACGCGGCTGTGCTCGGGCTTTTGGGCGTGGCACTGCTGTCCGCGCTGCAGGCGGACTTTCGCACCGAGGCGTTCCGCGAGTTTCGGCTGGTGATTCTCGGACCTGGGCTGGCGTACTTGATCTTGCGCACACTGCCCTACGTGTCACCATCGCGGGCACAGTTGGCGACCTGGAGCGTGGTGGATGGGTTTGTGCTGGGGGCTGTCGTTGTGGCGGCGATCGGGCTGCTGAACTATATGCGCGGCGAGACCATCGCGGCTGAGTTCGGGTTGCCGCGCATCAAGAGTGTGTTTGGCTCGCCCAATAACGACGCACTTTATCTGGAGCGCGCCCTAGCCGTCATGTTGGGGGGTGCGCTCGCTAGCGCCGGCAGGTTGAGCAGTCGGCACTTGCTCTATGCAGCAGGGCTTGTGCCCGTGGCGGCTGCGCTGCTGCTCAGCCAATCGCGCGGGGCGATTTTGCTTGGCGTCCCCGCTGCGCTGGTGACCATCCTCGTGCTCGCTGGTGGGCGCTGGCGCTGGCTGGGCATTGCCCTTGGGGTGGGGGCACTCGTGAGCTTGGGTGTGCTCTTCAGTGGCGCCGCTGCGCCGCTGTTGGAAGGCACACGGTTCGCGCGTCTCGCTGCTGCCTTCGACTGGTCAAGCGGCACGGGCTTCTTTCGGCTGAACCTGTGGCAAAGCGCACTAACCATGTGGCGCGACCACTTCTGGCTTGGTGTCGGGCTAGACAACTTCCTGTATGCCTATCGCAGCTTTTACATCCTGCCAGCGGCGTGGCAAGAGCCAAACCTTTCGCACCCTCACAACATCGGATTGGACTTCGCGACGCGCTTGGGGATAGGCGGTGTGCTCGTTGGAATCGGGCTTATCTTGGGCTACATCCGCTTGGTGCGCCGAACGCTGTTGCGGGATCGCGCGCTGGCTCTGGGCGCGGCGGGGATGCTGGCTGCAATGCTCGGGCACGGGCTTGTTGACCATTCGTTCTTCCTGATCGAATTGGCGTACCCGTTCATGTTGCTGGCAGGCAGCATGGCAGCGAATCTCACACAAGGCGCGAAGGTTGAAGAGACTGGGCATTAGCCCGAGCGTTCGCGCGCCGAGGCGGCTTGCGCACCCCCTGCTCAACCCTTCGGCGCAGCGCCGAGCAAAAACGGGTTGAAGTCCGTTTGCCTATCGAACGCCTCTCCGCCCTCAGCGCGCTTCAACCTGCCGACGACAAGGTAGGTGATCGGCGTGAACCCTGCTTCGACGCCAACCTTGAAGACATAGTTTGACCAGGCGATCTTCCACAGCACTTCGGCGCTCATCTCGCCAGCGAAGGCGATCAAGACGAAGAGCGCAGTGTCCACGAATTGACCAACGAGGGTCGAGCTAATTGTGCGCGTCCACAGCCACCGTCCGTTGGTGAGCACCTTGAGCCTCGCTAGCACAAAAGCGTTAGCAAACGCGCCGAACCAGTAGGCGACGAGTGAAGCCACAACAACGCGCGCGGTGCTCCCCAACACCGCGTTGTATGCGTCCATCCCGACGCGGCTGCTCCACTCCGCCTCACCCGGCAGCAGCCCGACTAGCCACACCGACGCGCTGAACAGCGCGGAAGCACCAAAGCCTGTCCATATCACCCGCCGGGCTATCGCATAGCCATACACCTCGGCGAGGACATCGCCAAAGATGTAACTGACTGGAAACAGCAACGTCCCGCCGTCGAAAGTGAGCGCACCAAGCGACACAATCTTGGCGGACGACAACAAGTTGCTAGCCAGCAGGACGGCGACGAAGGCGCCAATGATGAAGTCCAGGCAGCGGTGTGCGCGCACAGGCGGGGATTATAGGTAGTCCCGCAAGTGACGGCTGCGCAAAGGGTGGCGCAAGCGGCGCAGCGCGCGTGCCTCGATCTGGCGGATGCGCTCGCGCGTCAGTCCGAATTTCTGACCGACCTCTTCCAAGGTATAGCAGCGCCCGTTGATCAGGCCGAAACGCAGGCGCAGGATGCGCTGCTCGCGCGGGCTAAGCGAGCTGAGCACTTCTTCTATCTTGGCGCGCAGTTGCTCATCGTGCACAGCTTGTGCGGGCGAGGGCGTGGTCTCGTCTTCAACAAATGCGCCAAATTCGTTGTCTTCGTCCTCACCAACAGGCTGCTCTAGCGAAAGCGGGCGCCAGGAGACCTTGAGCATCCATTCCACCTGCTCGACCTCCATGCCCATTTCTTTGGCGATCTCAGTCGGGGATGGTTGGCGTCCGAGGAGCTGCTCCAGTTCGCGCGCCACCTTGTAGAGGCGACGGATGCGGTCGTTCATGTGCACGGGCACACGGATAGTGCGGCTTTGGTCAGCGATGGCGCGCGTGATCGTCTGGCGAATCCACCAAGTGGCGTAGGTGCTGAAGCGAAAGCCTAGTTTGTGGTTGAACTTCTCAACCGACTTCATCAAGCCGAGGTTGCCTTCTTGAATCAGATCGAGAAAGGGCACACCGCGCCCCATGTAGCGCTTGGCGATACTGACGACGAGGCGGGTGTTGGCGCGGATGAGATGGTCGCGGGCGGCACGCCCCTCTTCGACAGCTGCCTCATACTGCTTGCGCAGTTTCTCAGAGAGCTTGTCACCGCGCGCCTTGAGCTTGGCTTCAGCGGCTCTGCCGCGCGCGATTGCTTTCGCAAGCCTGACTTCTTCGTCGTTTGTGAGCAAAGGCACGCGCGTCATTTCGCGCAGATACAGACCGATGCTGTCTTCGACGCTGATACCTGCTAAGTCGTCCTCGGGATCAGGGATCGTCTCGTCCTCTTCCTCGTCATCCTCGCTGTCCTCAAAAGCGCCCAAATCCTCGTCGGCTGCCTCCTCGTCGGCGTTGTCCTCACCGTGCACAGTAACGCCAGCCTCTTCCAGTGCACTGATGATCTGCTCGACAAGCTCGTAATTACCCTCACTCTCGGGCAAAAGCTCAAGGATGTCCTCGATGACCACGTAGCCGTGGGTCTCAGCTTTTATCAGCAAAGAAGCAACGATCTGCTCCTCATCGAACTGGGTCATCTCTACCTCTCCTCGGTCGAATCTCGGTTCGCCAGCTTAATGCTCAGCCAGTCGGCTGCCTCCTCGACCTCCAGCTCGCTGAGCAAGTCGCGGGGGTCAGCGTGGACGAACTTGGGGTGGATCGGGTTTGTCGGCATTGATAGGATGATCTCCTCGCGCAACGTCTCAGTGAGATCAATCCAACCATCATCGCTAACCTGCCGACTGGGCTCTTCGGCAGGGAAATTGGGCAAGCTGAACAGGACGCCCTCAAGGGCGACTTTGAGCGGCAGGTCAAACCGCTCGAGCGAGCGCACACATTGCAGGGTGACTTGGGTTTCGATCTGACCTTGAACGAGGATCGCGCGGCTCAGTCGCGTGAAGAGGAACTCGCCGCGCAGAAACGGCACATGCAGGGTTTCATCGAAAGCGAACGCGCCTTGATCTAAGCTCGCGCTTTGCCGACTGCCCACCGGCTCGTGGAGAAGCTTGTGTAGCCGGTACCGCATGTGCTCATGATCGTATCAGGTTGATGGGCAGAAGTCAACAGGTTTTGCACAATCCTTGCACAAGTCTTTGGCATTTCATCCACACTGACGTAACGATCTTAAAAAAGCACCCCGCATTTAAGGTTTTCAGCCCTCCGCCAACTTGTGCCCCTTCCCTGCGTCACTACAATGCTAGTCCCCTAGTTCAGCCACCTGCACGATATTAGGGCAACTCTGCAAACGATGATTGGTTTACTAGAGGGCTGACGCGATGCAAGAGCGATTGAGACCAGAGGCGGCTTGGCAAGCTGCACTTGGCGAGTTGGAAGTGAGCATGGGGCGCAGCGCATACCTGACCTGGCTGAAGTCCGCGCACGTGCTCACCTACGAGGACGGGTTGTTTGTCCTCGGCGTCGCCAATGGGTATGCCAAAGAGTGGATCGAACAACGCATGCTGTCCGAGATCAAACGCCTGCTCAGCAGCCGCATGGGGCGCACGGTGGACGTGCGCTGTGTTGTCGCTGCTCAGCCCCTCTCCGCGAGTGCCGCGCGGAACACAAGCCGAGCGGAGACGCCTGAGCTGCCCACCCGCGTGCTGGCAGAAGCCCAAGGCAGCCCAGCGCCAAACGCCGCCGCAAGCCAGAGCGGTGTCCAAGAGCACTACACCTTCGATGCCTTCGTGGTTGGTCAAGGCAACCGCTTCGCCTATGCCGCGGCGATGGCAGTTGCTGAGCGCCCCGCGATGCGCTACAACCCGCTCTTCATGTATGGCGGCTCTGGTCTAGGCAAGACTCACCTGCTTCACGCCATCGGCAATTATGTCAAGCAGCGCAGCTTGGTGTGCTGCTATGTCACCTCGGAGATGTTCAACAACGAACTCATCACCGCTATCCGCACGCAGTCGCAGGACGCCTTCCGCAGCAAGTATCGCTACGTGGACGTGTTCCTGATGGACGACGTGCAGTTCCTCAGCGGCAAGGAGTTCGTGCAGGAGGAGCTGTTCCACACCTTCAACGCGCTGCACAGCGCAAACAAACAGGTCGTCCTGACGAGCGACCGCCCGCCCTCGCTGATGGTCAAACTGGAAGACCGCCTGCGCAGCCGCTTCGAGTGGGGGTTGATCGTTGATATCGAGCCGCCCGACTTGGAGACGCGCGTGGCGATCCTGCAGCACAAAGCCGAGCGCATGGGGCGCGAGATCCCCTTCGATGTTGCTGAGTTCGTCGCAAAACAGATTCAGAGCAACGTCCGCGAGCTTGAAGGCGCGCTGACGCGCTTGTTCGCTATGTCCGAGTTCACTGGGCGCCCTGTCACCCTTCAGCTCGCCCGCGACGCGCTTTCCGACTTGGTCAGCCGCCGCGAGTCCATCACTCCTTCGCACATCATTCAGGTCGTAGCCGACTATTACCGCATCTCGGTCGCTGAGCTGCTCTCTGCCTCTCGCAACAAGGAGTTGGTGCAGCCCAGACATGTGGCAATGTACTTGCTGCGGCAGGAGACCGATGCCTCGTTGCCCGAGATCGGCAGCATGCTCGGCGGGCGCGACCACACCACGGTGCTGCACGGCATTGAACGAATCAAGAAGCGCCTAGAGCTCGAGGAGCAGCTTCGCCGAGACCTGATGTCCATCCGCGAGCGCTTGTATGCGACCGCAGTCAAGTAAGCGCTTCCTCTTGACGAGCAGCGGCGATGCCTAGCGCCAACCTGCGCGAGACGCAGGCGTTCTTTGCGGTGCGCGCAGCGGACTGGGACGCGCGCTTTGCTGATGACGATTCTGTGTTTGCCCAGGCGATCCGCGAGGCGCCGTTCCGACCCGGCATGACGGTGCTCGACCTGGGCTGCGGCACGGCGCGCGCCCTACCTCTGCTGCACGCTGCTGTAGCGCCAGGCGGGCGAGTAGTCGGCTTGGACGCGACGTTGGCGATGCTGCGCGCTGGGCAGCGCGCAGGACGCCGTTCGCTCCTCGTCGGGGACGCGGTGCATCTCCCTTTTGCAGACGCCTGTATGGACGCGGTCTTCGCTGCTGGGCTGTTGCCTCATCTCAGCCAACCGCTTGAGGCGCTGCGCGAGGCAGCGCGCGTGACGCGAGCTGAGGGCGCACTGGTGATTTTCCATCCGCTCAGCCGCGCTGCGCTCGCTGCGCGCCATGCCCAAGCCTCGGCTGACGACGACGTGCTTGCGCCACCCCAACTGGCAGACTTGCTCGCCAAGTCGGGATGGCGCATCACGCACATTGACGACGGTGCAGCGCGCTTCCTAGCAATCGCTGCGAGAGCGCCCTAGGCCGGCGCGGCTCACTCTTCCGCCTCTGCCTGAACTTCAGCCTTGTGCTTGGCGATGATCGCTTGAGCGATGTTTGGCGGCACAGGGGCATAGTGGTCGAAGCGCATGGTGTAAAAGCCGCGCCCTTGGGTCAGCCCACGCAGGTCGTTGCCGTAGCGTTGCATCTCCGCCAGCGGCGCGTGCGCCTCGATGATCGCCTTGTTGCCGCGCTGATCCATACCGATGATCTGCGCGCGCTTTGTCTTCAGGTGCGCCATCACGTCGCCTTGGTTTGCCTCAGGCACCACAATGGTGAAGGCGTAGATCGGCTCGAGCAAGACAGGGCTTGCTTGCTCGAAGGCTTGCTTGAAGACATGCCGCGCGGCGATCTCGAAGGCAATCGGCTTGGAGTCCACGGGGTGTTCTTTGCCGTCTAGGACTGTGCACTTGACGTCAACGATGGGGTAGCCGGCGAGCACGCCGCTTTCCATCACTTGTTTGATCCCCTTCTCGATGCTGGCTTGGAACGAGCTGCTGATCGCGCCGCCGAATACCTTCCACTCAAACGCATAGCCCACCCCCGGCGCAGTAGGCTCGACCGCCATCTCGATTTCGGCGAACTGACCAGCGCCGCCAGTTTGCTTCTTGTGGCGATACCGTGCTTGTCCGTGGCGGGTGATCGTTTCGCGGTAGCTCACCTTTGGGAGCGCCGTGTCCACGTCCACGCCGAACTTGTTGTGCAGGTGATGCACAGCCACATCAATGTGCGCCTGCCCCAAGCCGAGCAGCAGCGTCTCCTTCGTGCTCGGGTCGTGCATGTGGCGCAGGCTGGGGTCTTCCTCGCACAGCCGCGTCAGGGCGTTGCTGAGCTTTGCTGCGTCGTTCTTCGTCTTCGGGTAAAGCGCAACGGCGAACAGAGGGTTGGGGAACTCGATAGGCGGGAGTCTAGCGCAATGCGCCTTGTCGCATAGTGCGTCGCTGGTCTGGGCGCTGGTGATCTTGGTCAGCCCACCGATGTCGCCGACGTGCAGGACAGGCACAGGGATCTGCTCCTTGCCGCGCTGAACGAACAGCGTGCCAATGCGCTCTTCCTCATTTGTGCGGGCGTTGACCAGTCGCACGTCGCCGCCGCGAATTGGCCCCTCGATTACACGGAAGTAGCTGACCTTGCCGACGTATGGGTCGGCAATCGTCTTGAAGACGAACAGCACGGTGCCGTGTTGCCCGTCGTCGGGGTCTGCGCCGAGGTCGAAAGGCATGGGCGCGTAGTTGACCAGCGAGAACAGCATGGCGTGGATCCCGATGCCGAGTGCAGGCGCAGCGCAGAACACGGGCACGAACGTGCGCTTGCGGATCGCGCTGCGCAAGCCACGGATGAACTCCTCGTCGGTCAGGTCGCCCGTGTCGAACCACTTCTCGATGAGCTCGTCCTCGCCCTCAGCGGCAGCTTCCATCAGCCGCGCGCGAGCGGCTTCGACCTCGTCGTGCAGATGTGCTGGCACAGCGCACACCTCGCCTTTCGGTCCGCGCAGGAAGCGCCGACTGACCAGGTCAATCACGCCCTCGAAGTGCCCCTGCGCCCCAACGGGCAGCATCAGCGGCACGATGTCTTGGTGAAAAGCTTCATGGAGCTGGACGAGCACCCCCTTGAAGTCGGCGTTTTCGCGATCCATGCGGCTGATCAGCACAGCGCGGGGGATCTTGGCGTCGTCCACCGCCTGCATCGCTAGCTCTGTGCCGACCTCGACGCCGTTGACTGCGTCCACAAAGATCAGCCCTAGGTCAACCACGCGCGTGGCGCTGCGCACCTCGCCGTAGAAGTCGGCGTAGCCTGGACAATCAAGCAGGTTGATCTTGTAGTCCTTCCACTCAATCGGGATGATGCTTACATAAACAGACTGCTTACGGCGCTTCTCTTCCTCGTCGTAGTCCGACACGGTTGTGCCGTCCTCGACGCGCCCCATGCGGCTGGTTGCGCCGCTGGCAAAGAGCATGGCTTCTGCGAACGTGGTCTTCCCTGTCGAGCTATGCCCCAACAGGGCAACGTTGCGCAGGTTCTCGGTTGCGTACTCTTTCATCAACAAGCCTCCGACGTGCTTGGATTGTGAAGAGGATTTAATACCGTGTTGTGCAGATGATCAAGCGCCAGGCGGCTAGATCCAGGGATGGGCGTCCAGGCTCGATATCGGTCGCGCCCGAGTTCGACAGGCGCTCATCCGCTAGAATGGAAGCGATGAGGCAAAGAAAAGCGTCTTCTGAGCGGTCACGACGCGTCGCCTCGATTCTGGGGCTGGTCGTTGTGGCAGTGCTGGTTGTCAGCTTGGTCGCCTCTGCGGTGCTGACTGTGCCAGCGCCCTAGCTTTCGCCGTTCCTTCGGCAACTCACGAGGAAATCATCATGCGCAACGCTGTTCAAACCGACCATGCGCCAAAAGCCATCGGGCCGTATTCGCAAGCGATCGTCTGCAATGGGCTCGTCTTCTGCTCTGGTCAGATTCCAATTGACCCTGCCACGGGCGAGGTCGTTGCGGACGACATCGAGGCGCAGACGCACCGCGTGCTGCAGAATCTGAGGGCTGTGCTTGAAGCAGCGGGCTCGGGGATGGGGCGCGTGTTGAAGACAACTGTGTTTCTTAAGAGCATGAGCGACTTTGCAGCGATGAACGCGGTCTATGCCACCTACTTCCCTGCGCCTCCCCCAGCGCGGTCAACGGTGGAGGTTGCCCAGTTGCCGCGCGGCGTGCGCGTTGAAATCGAGTGCATCGCTGCCCTCTGATGCCTGCCCAACCTTGACCCTAAGCGGCGATGCTGTGGCAGAGTTGTCGCTGGCAACTTGACTGCTCGCACGCCCGAGCGGGCTGTGCTATCGGCAGCGTGTGCTGAGCAGGCGACCGCTGAAGGTGCGGATGCGGTAGCCGTCGCCCTCGACGACCAGGGTGTAGGTGTAGTCACGCGTCTCGCAGATCACCACGTTGTTCACAGTTGTGGAGAACTGCCAGTACTCGCGGCTGGTGACGACAGCGGTATTGCCGCGCTCGTCCACGAGGGCAGGCGCGCGCAGATATTCGTAGCTCGCCTGGATTGTGTCGCGCTGGTCGGCGCTGACGCGCATCGCCCGAGGCAACCGGACTGTCGCAAACCCAATCAGCAAGTCCAGCGCAGAGGGCATCCACAAGGGCTGCAGGGCGGCTGCGTCCTTGCGCCCAGTGAACAAGGCGACGAGCTCCTCGTTGGCGTCGCGGATGGTCTGCACCGCCGGGTGCGCCGCAGGTTGTGCCTCTGTTGGCACGCGCGTCTCTGAGATCGCCGGTTCGGCGGGTGCAGGTTCGGGCGTTGCGGAAGGCTGCACGACGACGACAGGGAGCTCCGCGCGCGTTGGCGTGGGC
>JANWZM010000029.1 GCA_025054635.1 Thermoflexales bacterium | reverse complement strand
GAAGTAGAGAAACATGTTGCCGCCGACGAAGAAGTTGGTGCGGTGTGACCACAGGGAGTGGATGCACTCGTCGAGGAGGTTGATTTGCAGGCGATGCCAGGGGGACTCCAAGGGGACACCGTCCTCTTCGGGGAGTTTGAGCGCAGCCAGAGCCTGCCGCTCCGCCTCGAGATGTCGAGCGGGCGGGTCAGTCCGCGCTGCGGCGGTTTGTAGCTCCACGCCTCGGATTCTAGCGCGTGCATCGCCGGCACACTGGCGCGAGGTATAGGTGCACGCCATGCGCCCCTGCGCCCGTCGCCCCGAGCCGCGGTCAGGGCGTGCGGTAAAATAGCAGGGAAATTTGGGGCGTCGCCAAGTGGTAAGGCAGCGGACTTTGGATCCGCCATTCGTAGGTTCGAATCCTGCCGCCCCAGCTCATCCCCGAAGTAAGCCCTCGAGGTGACGAGAGGGTAACTCGCCTTCCACGCAGCATATTCTGCTCGCGTTCTCGTCTCTGCACTCGCGTGACTATAATCCGCAACGCTGGAAGCTAGTGGCACGGGGAGTGTCTAGGCACGAATCCATGGTGCTTCGTGCTTAGGTCTGCCCTCACCCCCGTCCCCTCTCCCACAGGGAGAGGGGTGCAGGGATGAGGGCAGTTTGACAAGCCTGGCTGTGGATTCATGTCGTCACTCCCGTGGCACAAGTGCGCCGCCATGGATCATGCGTAGGGATTCCACATGCTGAAGAAACTGTTCTCCGGGTTGTTCGGCAGCGAGAGCGACAAGGCGTTGGCGCGCGGGCGCGCCCTTGTCGAACGCTGCAACGCGCTTGAGCCCGAGTTGATGAGACTAACCGACGCGGAATTGCGCGCGAAAACGGACGAGTTCAAAGCGCGTTTGGCGGACGGCGAGACGCTGGACGACTTGATGCCAGAGGCGTTCGCGGTTGTGCGCGAGGCAAGCCGCCGCGTGAACAATATGCGCCACTACGACGTGCAGCTCGTGGGCGGCATGCTGCTGCACGAAGGCAAAATCGCTGAGATGCGCACGGGCGAAGGCAAAACGCTGGTGGCAACTTGCCCGCTCTACTTAAACGCCTTGACGGGAAAGGGCGTCCACCTGGTCACCCAAAATGACTACCTAGCCAAGCGCGACGCGCAGTGGATGGGTCGGGTGTATCACTTCCTGGGCTTGCGCACAGGCGTCATTCAAAGCGCAGGCAACGGACGCCCAGACGACGCCACCTACGAGTTTGACCCCACCTACCCTTCCAGCGACGACCGATTCCTCAACCTGCGCCCAATCCGCCGCAAGCAAGCTTACGAATGCGACATCACCTACGGCACGAACAATGAGTTCGGCTTCGACTACTTGCGCGACAACATGACCACCGACCTGGCGGACTGCGTCCAGCGCGTGGACGAGGACGGCCAGCCATTGCTGCACTACGCCATCATTGACGAAGTGGATAACCTGCTGATTGACGAGGCGCGCACGCCGCTGATCATCAGCGGCCCTGCCGAGGAGCCCTCGCCGCTATACAAGCGTTTTGCCGAACTCGTGCGCCGCCTCGAGCCGAGCAAGCACAACGACTTCAAGAACCCCGACGGGGACTACATCGTGGAGGCGAAGACGCGCAACGTCACGCTCACTGAGCAGGGCATCGCCAAAATCGAGCGCTGGCTGGGCATTGACAACCTTTACGCCCCCGAGCACGCTGACATGACGCCCTACCTCGACAACGCCCTGCGCGCTCACGCCATCTACCAGCGCGACCGCGACTACGTCGTCAAAGACGGCGAGATCATCATCGTTGACGAGTTCACCGGTCGCCTGATGTACGGTCGGCGCTTCAGCGAGGGCTTGCACCAAGCCATCGAAGCAAAGGAGGGCGTGCGCATCCAGCGCGAGAGCTTCACCTACGCCACGATCACCTTCCAGAACTTCTTCAAGATGTATGACAAGCTGGCGGGCATGACCGGCACCGCGCTGACCGAGGCAGAGGAGTTCTACCAAATTTACGGCTTGGAGGTCGTCCCCCTGCCGACGCACATCGAGTACCAGGCAATGCAAAAGAAGCTGGTCGTGCAGCAGGATAAGTTCGTGGACGGCTTGCCGATCACGGTTTACGTTGACCCAGCCACCGGGCGCAAGTACTACAAGCGGCTGGACTACCCTGACCTGGTTTACAAGACGGCTGCCGCGAAGTTCAAAGCGGTCGTCGAGGAGATCGTCCAGACACACAAGACAGGCCGCCCAGTGCTGGTCGGCACGGTTGCGATTGAGACCAGCGAGATGCTCAGCCAAATGCTGCAGCGGCGCGGCATACGCCACGAAGTGCTCAACGCTAAGCAGCATGAGCGCGAAGCCGCGATCATCGCCCAAGCAGGTCGCAGCGGCGCAGTGACCATCGCCACGAACATGGCTGGGCGCGGTGTGGACATCCTGCTCGGCGGCAACCCCGAGGGGCTTGCCCGCGAGCGCTTGCGCAAGGAAGGCAAAGACCTCACCCAGATCAGCAAAGAGGAATGGGAGGCGGCGCTCGCTGAGGCAAGGCGCGAGACGGAAGAAGACCGGCAGCGCGTCGTCGCCCTCGGCGGGCTGCACGTGATCGGCACTGAGCGCCACGAGGCGCGCCGCATTGACAACCAGCTCCGCGGCCGCTGCGCCCGTCAAGGCGACCCCGGCAGCTCGCGCTTCTACGTTTCGCTCGAGGATGAGCTGATGCGCCGCTTCGGGGGCGAGCGCGTCAAGGGGTTGATGGAGCGCCTGAAGATTGACGACGACGTGCCGCTCGAATACAGCATCCTCTCCAAGACAATCGAGCAGGCTCAGGAGAAGGTCGAGGGCTACAACTTCGACATCCGCAAGCATGTCGTCAAGTACGACGACGTGATCAACCGCCAGCGCGAGGTGATCTACCGCCAACGCCGCACCATCCTCGAGCGCGCCGACCTCAAAGAGACGGTGTTGGAGATGGTTGAGCAGGAGATCGAGGACATCGTCAAAGATCACACGGTCAGCGATCTCCCCGAGAACTGGGACTTGCACGGCTTGCTGAACGAAGTCCGCGCCATCGTGCCGTTGCCGCGCGAGTTCGACCCATCCGTCTGGGCAAAAGGCACCCGCGAAGCGATCATCGAACAGCTCTGCGAGTTGGCGGAGAAGCGCTACGACGCAAACTTGAGCGAGTTCGCCAAGGTGGTATACACCCAGCTCATGCTGATCGGCTCGACCCTAGAGCTGATGCGCCTTGGGCAAGACCCGATCCAGCGCGCGATCTACACCTGGGCGAAGATCCACCTCGGCGACGCCCTCACCGAGGCGCTTGAGAAAACGCCGATTGCTGACTTGCCCGCCGAGCATCGCCAAGCCGTCGAGCGGGCGGTGTTCGACGGCGTGCGGCTCTTCCGCGACCGCGCGGTGCTGATCCAAACAGTGGACTCGCTGTGGGTCAAGCACCTCACCGACTTGGACGAGCTGCGCGAGGGGATTGGGCTGCGCGCCTACGCCCAGCGCGACCCGCTGGTTGCCTTCCGCACCGAAGCCAGCCGCATGTATGAGGAGCTGCTGGCAAACATCCGTCATCAGGTCGCCATGCGCATCTTCAACGTGCAGTTCAACGTAGCTGCACCCGCGCCGCGACAAGCGCCAGCCCAATCACCTCAGCGCGTGCCTGCCCCTGTGGGCGTGCGCGCGCCAATTGGGTCACCCATCAACCGCGCAGCGCTGCGCACCAGCGGCGGCAGCAGCGCCGCCACTGTAGCGACTCCGCCACGGCAAGCGGTCAACCAAAAGAAGATCGGGCGCAACGACGTGTGTCCCTTTTGCGACAGCGGGCGCAAGGTCAAAGCGTGTCAATGCGAGGGCGCGCGCCGCTGGCGCGGTGAGATTTAGCCCAGTGCACGCCCAGCCCGAGCATGGCTGAGTCGCGTTACGGGCTGCTGCTTGCAGGAGGGGCATATGTCCTGTGGGGCTTTCTGCCAGCCTACCTCAAGCTGCTCGCCCAGCTTGCGCCGACGGAGATCTTGGCGCACCGCATTGTCTGGTCGCTCGCATTTTGCAGCGCGCTGCTTGCCTTGCGCGGCGGTTGGGCGCCCCTGCTGCACAGGCTGCGCCAACCCCGCGTGTTGGGATGGTTTGTGCTCAGCGCTGCCTGCCTGTCCGTGAATTGGCTGCTTTACATCTGGGCGGTCAACACGGGTCAGGTTGTCGAGGGCAGCTTGGGCTACTTCATCATCCCAATCGTCAACGCTGCCTTTGGCGTGTTGCTGCTTGGCGAGCGCCTGAGAGCGGCGCAGGTCACCGCTTTTGCGTTGGCAGCCGCAGGCGCGGCTTACCTGACCGTCGCTTACGGTCAGTTCCCGTGGATCGGCTTAACGCTGGCGCTGACGTTCGGCGTGTATGGGCTGCTGCGCAAGCGCGCAGCGCTGGAGTCGCTGCCAGGGCTTACGCTGGAGATGGCGATGGTCTCCCCAGTCGCCCTGGGCTACCTGTTCGTGCTGGGGCTACTGGGCGAAGGCACGTTCGGGCGCGCAGACTGGAGCCTCCACGCCCTGCTGCTGGCAGCCGGTCCGGTCACGGCTGTGCCTTTGCTGTTGTTTGCTGCTGGCATAAGGCGCGTCGCATTGACGACGCTCGGCGTGCTTCAATACCTCGGCCCGAGCATCCAGTTCTTGCTTGGGGTTTTCGCCTATGGCGAACCCTTCAACCTGCACCGGTTGATCGGCTTCTGTCTGATCTGGGTTGCGATGGCTATCTTTGCTGCAGAGGGGCTTCTGCGCTACCGAACGGTTGACGCAGCGAGGGCAGCGCGTGCTGAGCGGCAGATGGCGAGCGGCTAGCCGCTCGCGGCGGTGCAAGCAAACAGTCTAGCGGCACGTGGAAGGCTGCGCTGCTCAGTCAAACACGGTCTGATCAATCCCGAAAGCAGTGGCGATGCGCTTGATCTCCTCGTTTGTCAGCGCATCGGCTAGTCCGCCGCTGTTGAGGTTCATCAGCTCGTAGCGCGCGGCTGTCTCGACATACTCGATGTAGTCCACCGGGCGCTTCACCGAGCTGTTCGAGCGGGCAACTACGCCGTGTTTGCACCACACCACCACACTATGGTCGCGCATCGCTTCCACCGTTGCCCGCATCAGCTCAGGGGAGCCTGGCACCAGAAAGGGCACAAGCCCGATGCCTGTCGGGAAGTTGACAATCAGCTCTGGTTGCCACCGCAGCAATCGGCGGTTGAGATGTCCCGCCTGGCGGTAGCTCGGGATATGGCTGAGGAAGGTCAGATGCAGCGGCTGAGCGTGGACGATGGCGTGGAAGTTGGTGCGGGTATGAACCACCTGGTCGCGGTGAACCGCAAGATGCGAGTTGAACTCGCTGGTCACGCGCGCGAACAGCCGCCGCGGCGAGGTGTACATCCGCCCGCGCTCGCCGTTTGGCTCAATCAGAACCGCCGCTAGGTTCGCGGCAGGGTCATCCCTGATCTCGCGCAGGCGACGCCCTGAACCTGTGACGAGGAGGGTGTGTCCCGCCAACTCGGGCACGGCGAGAGGCAAGCTGATTGTCTCGACGTTCGGGAAGCGCCGGCGCACCTCGATCGGCCAGCCGATCAGCACCGAGAGGTTGCCTGCTGCGCCCTCACTGGCGTTGATCTCGGACAATCGATGCCCAGCTTCGCCGATCGCAACCAGCAGCTCATCTAGATCAGGAAAGGGAGGCTCAAGCGACATACCCGTATTGTCCGACCGAGCAGCGCGCCGAACGCGAACCGGGGGGAAGCGTTGCTTCGCAGCCGATCAGCGCACAGGCTCGCTCTTGACCGCCTTGAAGCGGCGCAGGATTTCTTCTTTCTGGGTGTTGTGATCCACAATTGGCGCAGGGTAGTCCTTGCCGATGCGGCAGCCAGCTTGCGCTTGCACGGTAGGCGGCATGGTGTGCGGCGCGTGGATGTATAGGTCGGGCACACGTGCCAACTCGGGCACCCAGCGGCGGATGAAGACACCTTGCGGGTCGAAACGTTCGCTCTGCAGCACAGGGTTGAAAATACGGAAGTAGGGTTGAGCATCAGTCCCAGTGCCAGCAGCCCACTGCCAACCGCCGTTGTTCGCGCCCGGGTCGCCGTCAACCAGCATGCGCATAAAGTAGCTCTCCCCCAGTCGCCAGTCGAGCAGCAGATCCTTAACCAGGAACGAGGCGACAATCATGCGGGTGCGGTTGTGCATCCAGCCGGTCTGGTTGAGCTGTCGCATTGCCGCGTCAACGATTGGGTAGCCCGTCTTGCCCTCACACCAGGCTTGAAAGCGCGCCTCATCTAGTGCTGGGTCGCCGCTGCCCCAATGCACAGCATCGTAGGCGCGGTTGAAGTTGGCATGGTTGGCGTGTGGGAAGTGATACAGGATGTAAATGTAGAACTCGCGCCAGATCAGCTCGCTGATCCACGAGTCAGCCCCCGCCTTCTTCTCATCGGTTGCAGCAGGCGAGAAGCTGCGCTTAGAGGGGAAGGGGTAGTCCAGCGTTGCAACCGCAGCCGCGTAGCACTGGCGCGGGGAGATCGTCCCGAAGCGCAAATGGGGCGACAGCCTAGAGGTGCCTTCAATGCCAGGGTAATCGCGCTGCTTGGAGTAAGCCGCCATCGCGCCGCTCTCGATAAAGCGCGACAGCACCCGCTGAGCCTCCAGCTCGCCGCCGCGCGGCAGCGTTTGCGTCACCGCGAAGCCCAGCTCGTTTGCGGTAGGAATCGGCGCCCCGCGCTGCACCAGGTCTTCAGGCAGCGGTTTCAGCGCCGGTTTGCCCAACGGCTGAATCTTCCCGACGCGCATCAGCCAAGCCTTCTTGAACGGGGTGAACACAGTGAAAGGCTGACCCGAGCTTGTGAGCAGCTCGTCTTCCTCGAAGATCACCAAGTCTTTGAAGGAAGCCGTGCGAATGCCTTGCGACTCCAAGGCGAGACGCACGCGCTTGTCACGCTTGAGCGCTGCTGGGGTGTAGTCGCGGTTGAAATACACCGCGTCAGCGCCCGCAGCACGCGCAATGCGCACCAACTCAGCCGCGGGGTCGCCGCGCAGAAGGATCAGGCGCGAGCCTTGCTGGCGCAGGGTGTCATCGAGCACGTGCAGGCTCTCCAGCATGAACTGCACCCGAGCAGGGGCAACATCCCTGCCGCGCAGCAGTCCCTCGTCCAGTACAAATACAGGCACAACGTTGCCGTCGCTGTCACGCGCAGCAGCGCTGAGGGCTGTGTTGTCGCTCAAGCGTAGGTCGCGGCGAAACCAGTGGATGATGCGCATGGGCGCAAGAATAATTGCCCTGGCGAAACTGCCTGAGGGCGCTCTGAACGGCATGAAACAACGTGTGCCGCCTTGCCCTCGCTCTTGTCCGCTTTCACTTGGGGAAAGGCGTGCTCGGGTAAGGGCGAATCAACGCACCGAGCACTACGCATTCGGGCTCAGCCGCGCCCGGCGCTTAAACCCTCCACTTAGCCGCCGGCAGCCTCTGGGCGAGGCAGCTCTGGTGCTCCGACCGCTTCGCGCATTCGGCGCTGGATCGAGTTCGGCAGGTCTTTCATCCGCCCCTCGCCGCGCAGGTAGTCCTTCAAGTCCTCTGCTCGCAGAATCGGGAAGGGTGCTGCCTCAACATCGAGGGCAGCTTTAGGATGGCTGAACACGACGATGCCGCGCACGGGCACTTTCAAGTCGGGGAGCTTATCGCTCAGCACTTTGCTCACTCGCCCAAGCTCTTCCTTGAGGTCTTCTATCGGATCCCCAAGCGGCTCATCGCGACCGAACCAGTAGCGCAGGAAACTTTCGCGGCGCTTCCATTTGCCCTCGCGGTAGGTCACCTTGCCGTCCTGCCCGCGCACGACGAACACCGTCAGTCCACCCGGCTCAACCAACAGGTAGTCCGTGAGACCCTTGAAGAGCAGAAGGGCGTATTTGCGGTCTAGTCCTTTCAAGCTGTCGCGGAGCACGAGGTCAGGGCGATTAGGGGAGAGGTAGCGTTTGCCGAAGTGAAAGCCGATCCGCGAAATGATGAACCCAGCCAGCAGCAGAACTGTGTAGAGTGCGAAGAAGAGACCTGCGTTGTCTGGTCGCAGCAGCCCAAGCTGAGGCCCGAACAGCGTCAGCGCCAGCGCCAGAAGCAGCACGCCAATTGAGCCGAAGAGCAAGGCGCGGCTGACCAGCGCCATGCGCTTGAAGCGTTTCTCGTCAACGACGATCTTCATCGCTCGTCCATGGCTCGTGGTCAGGCAACTTTGCCCAGCACGAGCGTCGCGTTCTGCCCGCCCAAGCCGAACGAGTTTGAGATAGCGTAGCTCACCTCTTTCTGGCGGGCGACGTTCGGCACGTAGTCCAAGTCGCACTCTGGGTCTGGCGTGTGCAGGTTGATCGTCGGCGGAATGATCCCGTATCGAATGGTGAGCACCGTGCTTAACGCCTCGATTGCGCCTGCAGCGCCCATAGCGTGTCCGACCATGGATTTAGTGCTGGTCACAGGAATGTCATAAGCCCGCTCGCCGAAGACGTGCTTGATCGCCTGGGTCTCGAGCACGTCATTTGCTTGGGTGGCTGAGCCGTGGGCGTTGATGTAGTCGATGTGGTCAATCGTCAACCCAGCGTCTTCCAGCGCCCATTGCATTGCGCGGATGGCGCCGCTGCCCGTGGGGTCTGGAATGGCGATGTGGTGTGCGTCGGAGGAGACCCCCATGCCGAGCACTTCAGCGAGGATATCCGCACCGCGCGCGCGGGCGCGCTCGTACTCCTCCAGCACCATGACCACGCAGCCTTCGCTATAGACAAACCCATCGCGCGTGGCGTCGAAGGGGCGTTGGGCGTGCTCAGGATCGTCGTTTCGGGTGCTTAACACGCGCATGGCGGCGAAGGCGACGATAGCTGGCTCGATCACGGTTGCCTCGACACCGCCAGCGAGCGCAGCGTCCATCTTGCCGTTGCGGATCATTTCTGCAGCTTCGCCGATCGCCTGTGTGCCTGAAGCACAAGCAGCGACAACCGTGCTGAGGGGGCCTTTCGCGCCCAGGTAGGTGCTGACGTGGTGCCCTGGCGCGTTGGGCAGCGCTGCAGGCAGCGCGAACGGATTTAGCCGTCGCCAGCCCAATCGGCGATACTCTTGCGTGCCGTTGTCGGACATCTCAAATCCGCCCAGCGCTGTGCCCATCACCACACCGACGCGCTCGTTGGGCACATCCCGACCGATGCGCAAGCCAGAGCGGTCAACTGCCTCTTTGGCTGCGGCGATGGCAAACTGCGAGCAGCGCGCCATTCGCCGCGCCTCTTTCGGCTCGACGTAGCGGTGCGGGTCGAAGCCCTTCACTTCACCGGCGATGCGCACGGGCAGGTTGCTCGCGTCAAATTGGGTGATCGGGCCGATGCCGCTCTTGCCCATGATCAGCCCGTTCCAGGTGTCCATCGTGTTCAATCCGAGCGGGGTGAGGGCGCCGATCCCCGTGATCACCACGCGCCGGCGAGCAGGTGTGGCAGAGTAGAAGTAGGGAAACTCGGTCCGCGCGGTGCGCCGCACGCGGCGCGCCGCGAAACTAGCGATCCGCTTCAATCCTCCTTTCAGGCTTGAGAATCGCTTCGGTCGTGCCACGATGCCTATCCTCGGTGTTCGACGGGTGCAGCGTTCTGGGGTAGGTTGCGCAATCCGTCCTCGATGGCGTCAACAACGCGTCGCTCGACGGTTTCAATTGCTCGGATCAGCGCGGAGCGGATGGCGCGCGCCTTGCTGCGCCCATGCCCGATGATCACCACACCATCCACGCCGAGCAACGGTGCGCCGCCGATCTCCTCATAGTCCAAGCGCTGCTTCATGAGTTGCCGAATCGCGTTCTTTGCCAAAGCGCCAGCGACCTTTGTCTGCAGGTTTGTCATGAAGGCAGCGCGCAACAGCTCCTCGATCATCGTCTTCATGCCCTCGGCAAACTTGACGATGACGTTGCCCGTGAAGCCGTCGGTGACGAAGACATCTGCGTTGCCCAGCGGCAAATCGTAGCCTTGGACATTGCCGATGAAATTCAGCGGCGCCTGCTTGAGCAGGGCGTGCGCTTCTTGCACCGCTTGCGTGCCTTTGGTCTCTTCTTCGCCGTTTGAGATCAAGCCGACGCGCGGGCTGCGGATCTGCATGACGCGCTCGGCATAGATGCTGCCCATCAGGGCAAATTGCACTAACCACTCGGGCTTGCAGTCCACATTTGCGCCCAAGTCACATAGCAGAACCCACCCCTTCACCGTTGGGAAGGCAGTCGAAAGGCAAGGGCGGTGGATGCCCTGGATGCGTCCCAGATGCAGCAGCGCCGCCGCAAGTGCGCCGCCAGTGTGCCCCATGGTCACGAAGGCATCGGCATCGCCGCGCGCCAACATTTGCATGCCGACGACCATCGAGCTGTTCTTCTTCGCCCTCACGGCTTGCGCAGGGTGATCGTGCATTTCGATCACCTCGCTGGCATGCACGATGGGCAAGTGCAAGTTTGCGGTGTTGTGCTGCACCAGCAGAGGGCGAATCTGCTCTTGGCGACCGACAAGGGCGATCTCGCACCCGAACTCGCGAGCGACCTGCACGGCGGCTTCGACATTTGGCGCAGGACCAAAGTCCCCGCCCATCGCGTCGAGGACGATTTTCATCGTATTAGCCCCCTAGTTTACAGAGAACGAGGCAATGCCCTCTGGAGGTCGCACGGCTGACTCAACCACGCGGATGAGTTGGAACTCGTACTCCAAGTAAGCTCGCTCAGCGAACAGAAGATCGCTCAGCCGATCTTGGGCGAGCAGAAGCTGCTTGTCTTCCAGCGACGCCTGCAGAATGACAGCGGTAAAAAGCGCTAAGTCCATCGGCGCAGTCGGCACCTCAACCCGCTCTAGGCGAATCCGCTTGGTCTTTGTAAGCAGCTCAATATAGCGGCGCACAAACTTGCGCAGCGACCGCGCCAGGGATTCCTCGTCTGGTGAGCCGACCTCAAGCGGCGCGTCGAGCACCTGGGCGATGAGATAGCCGTGCTCACTGACGCGCACATTGAGTATCTTGAAGCGCTGCTCGCCGATGGTCACAATGTTCATCCGCCCGTCAGGCAGATTTTCAACCTCAACGATCCGCGCCGTCGTGCCAATTCCGTACACTGCATCGGACAGTTGGTGCGAGGTCAGCACCACACCGAAAGGCTCGCTGTTCTCGATGCACGAACGAATCATGATGCGGTAGCGTTGCTCGAAGATGTGCAGTGGCAACACTTGGCGCGGAAAGAGCACTACTTCTAGCGGAAAGATGGGTAACTCGCGCACGCCTGTCCCTGTGCTGCAGCCTAACAGCCGTCAAGCTGGATTATAGCTGCCTAGGGCGTCGTTCCTGAAGTAGCCAGTTCCTGTCAACCAGGTCGCAGAGCTACCCTGATCCTCGGCGCAATTGGTGGCTGCGCTGGAAGCGCACCCCTTTCCCTCAGGGCTGTCCATTACCCACAACGCCGCAAAGAAGCGCGTCTAACCTGTTCGGCGTCCACGTTGTTGAAGCACAAGCGGCAAGCAGCCTGCAAAGCACGGAAGATCACATGGTAGGGGCGCGCCGCGCGTGCCCGCGTTCTGGCACGACAGGACGCACGCAATGCGCCCCTACGCGCCTGCCGACCCGAGCTGTGGTAGGGGCGCGCCGCGCGCGCCTGATGCGCACCCCCTGCTCTGCTCTCGGAGGGCTGCTTGAGATGTGGGTAATAGGGCAGCATGACAAGCCTTGCCATGCGCTCACGCAGTCATCCCTTGAACAGGCTCTATCTCCCTGTCCAGGATCGCATCACGCACCGCATACCCTCTTGCCCTGAAGTCAACTCCTGGTAAGCTTGTCACACAAGCCGAAGTGATACGGATGCAGCGCCCATGAGCCAAGCACCGACCACGGCGCAGCATGCAGCGCCACTGCCCTTCTTCAAGGTCATGATCACCCTGATGGAGCCCTACACGTGGTTTGCGCCCACGTGGGCTTTCGTCGTCGGGTGCGTCGCCAGCCACAATATCTTCTTCGACCCTCTGACTGACCTGTGGCAGAGCATTGTCAGCGTAGGCAAAATTGCCATCGGCACGCTGATGGCTGGACCGCTGCTGGTTGGCTTCTCACAGGTGTGGAACGATTGGTGCGACCGCGAGGTTGACGCAATCAATCAACCCGAGCGCCTGATCCCCTCGGGAAAGGCAACGCCAGGACAGGTGTTTGCCATTCTCGCCATTCTGGGTGCGTTGGCGATGGCAATTGCCGTGTTCTTGGGGTGGGGGGTTGCACTTGTCGCCGCGATTGGAGTTGTCATCGCCCTGGCTTATTCGGCTGAGCCGATTCGGCTCAAGAAAAACGGCTGGTTAGGCAACCTTGCGATTGGGTTGACGTATGAGACCTGCGCTTGGATTGCTGGACACCTGACCTTCGACCCTGAGCTGCGGTCTGCCCACGCAAGCCAGAGCGTCGTGCTTGCCGTGATTTACGGGCTTGGCGTGGTTGGGACGATGATCATCAACGACTTCAAGAGCGTCGCTGGCGACCGCGCCATGGGCATCCGCTCGATCCCAGCGATGTTCGGTGAATCGAACGCAGCGCGGATTGCTGTGCTGATCATCAACGCGGCGCAGCTTGCTGCAGTTGTTCTACAGGGGCTGTGGGGACGCTGGATTCCCGCCCTGATCTGCTTGCTGCTCATGGCAGCGCAATGGCGCGTTCAGGCGCAGCTTGTGCGCGAGCCGACGCAGCCAATGGCTGTGCGCTACAACATCATTGGCATCCCACCGTATACGTGGGCGATGCTCGTTGCTGCACTTGGGCTTAGGTGACCTAGGGCGAGCTAACCCTTGCCGCTTTCCGCAAGCGAGGCTGCGTGCGCGGCGCGCTGTTGCGCCTCCCAAGCCTCTCGGGTGACGAACTCGCCGCCTTCGATCTCGCGGCTGATCTCGCGGTAGGACGAGTCAAATCGTAGAAAGACCTCCACGCGCCCAAAGCATTTGCTGTCCACAACCGTTTTGCGCACGAAGAGGGTGTCGTCATCGTCGCGGCTGAGCTCGTTGTAGCGGTCAATGCGCAGGCGCGTGATCGCTCCGCACTTGTAGCCTTTGACGTAGTAGATCAGCGCGTCGTCTTGCTCGCACGGCGAGGATCTAAAGAGTCGCTTGAGCCAACCCAACATCGTCTAGTACCTTCGGATGGATGGATCAACGCGTCGCGACCAAGCGTCTATCCCTCCGTCCAGGTTGAGCACGTTGCGAAATCCCAAGAAACGGAGATACTGGCAAGCTGCCAAGCTGCGCACGCCGTGGTGACATAGCAGGACGTAGCTTGCCTCGCGGTCCAGCTCGCTTGCCCAGTGCTCAATCTCGCCAAGCGGGCGCAGCAGACTGCCCTCGATGCGTGCGAGGGCATACTCCCACGGCTCACGCACGTCAATCAACGTGTGTGGCGTGCCCGCGCGGCGCATCTCGGCGTACTCAAGGGCTGAGAGGTTGAAACGCGTTTGCACGAGAGGGATTATCAAGCACCTCGATCAAGAGAGTGATTACATGAATGTGTGGCAAGGCACATCCCTCTGTCCTCATCCCCTCGCCCTTCGCCTGCGGTAACAAGGGCACGCGAGGCGTCTGCTTGCACGAGTAATGCACCTTTTCGGCACACTCACGGCTTGAGCAACCCACGCTTTGCCAGCAGCTCCCATAGATCGCTTTCGGTGGGGTCTTTGCCCCCTTCTGCCGGCAGCGCGCTGTAGATAGCGCGGTACACCAAGAAGAAAGCCCCCGCGAAGAACACGAAGCTGATCACCGTGAAGGCGATGCGGGTAATGGCATTAACTTGACCGACCTGATAGTTGAACTCGTCCGAGCCAAACGAGGCAGTGACGACGCTGAGGTTGAGGGCGAAATTTGCGATCCCAAGCAGTAGGTTTTGCCCGCCGATCAGTGCTGTGCCTAGGTTTAAGCTGCGCCAGACGGGCGGCTCGGTGAACAGCGCACCCAGCGCCTGAGCTTTGGCTGGTGTATCGGGCTGAAACGCTTGGATAGCGAAGAACTTCATCATGGGTTGCCGCAGCGCCAACGAGCCGAAGAACAGTACGACTGCGACGATCAGCCCTGCCGTGTCCTTCAGGGCGTAACGCCACCCGTCCACGAACCAAAATGCCAGCGCCCCTTGCATGATCGCGTTCAAGGCGACATACGTCGTGATCGCGTTGAAGCGCCGACTGATTAGAAACGTGTCAACCAGAATGTAAGCCACAGGCACTAACGCTGCCCAAACATAGGCGGCTGGCGCTCCAACAACCCGAGTCAGGTTGTTGAGGATCAAGATGGGGACGATTGCACCAATGACAATGTCAAGGATGAGTTTGCCGTAGCCCTTCATATCGTTCCCTAGTGTATGGGCTTTAGCCGGCGGGCGCTGATCACGCCTGTGTTCAAGCCGATGAGGTTTTGTCCACCCATGAAGCGGGCATGCTCGAGCTTAACGCAGCGATCCATCACCACGTCTAGCCCAGCCTCTAGCGCGCGCTGTGCTGCCGCTTCGTGGACGATCCCAAGCTGCATCCACACCACCTTTGCGCCGATTGCGATTGCTTCCTCAACGATGGGCGGAACATCCTTTGGGCTGCGAAAGATGTCCACAATCTCCACGGGGTGCTCTTTCGCCGCCTCGGTCAAGGATGGGTAGCTGCGCCGACCCAGGATCGTTTGCTCGCGCGGATTGATCGGGATGACATCGTAGCCTTCCGACAGCATGTAAACCGCTGCAAAGTGGCTGGGGCGGTAGGGGTTGCCACTCAAACCAACCATTGCGATATGGCGGTAACGGTTGAGCAGGGCGAAGGCTTCCTGCGGGGTTTGGATCAACTTAGCCATGGCGACAAGCGGTATTTTCCTCCACGCACCTCAGACGAACAACTGCATCGCCTGGTTGCTCACGAATCGCCCTGCGCGGGTCAATCGCACGCAGTCGGGCTTCAGCTCCAGCAAACCCTTTTGTGCACCCTCGGCAAGCTCGCGGGCGAAGAACGCTTCCATCGGCGCGCCGTAGCGCGCAGCGAATCGCGCGCGCGAAACGCCTTCATCGAGCAAGCGCAGCCCAAGCATCATCGTCTCGCTGCGCGAGGTGCGCGCGTCAATTTGCTCGCAGCCTTTGATGGTGCTCTCGCCGCGCTCGACGCGGGCGATATACTCCGCAGGGCGTTTGACCCGCCAGTATCGCTGACCTCCCGTCGCGCCGTGTGCGCCCGCGCCGAAGCCGAAGAAAGGCTGATTGCGCCAGTAGACGAGGTTGTGTTGGCAGGCGCGCCCAGCTCGGTGCCAGTTCGAGATCTCGTAGTGCACGAACCCTGCTGCACCCAGCACCGACTCGGCATAGTCATACATCTCCGCTGCGAGATCAGGATCAGGGAGCGGGACTTCGCCGCGCCGCGTCCAGTCGTGCATTGGGGTGCCGACCTCGATGATGAGCGCGTAGAGCGAGACGTGGTCCGGCTCAAGCGCCAGCGCAGCGCTCAGGGTGCGTTGCCACGATCCAAGCGTCTGGTTAGGCAGGGCGAAGATCAGGTCCAAGTTGATGTTGTCGAAGCCCGCGCGGCGCGCTGCGTTGACCGCTGCGACGACCGTGCGCCAATCGTGCTCGCGTCCAAGCAAGCGCAGCTCGGCTGGGTCGGCGCTCTGCGCTCCGAAGCTCAACCGATTGACGCCCTCAGCGCGCAGCGCGCGCAGGTAATCCACGTCAACCGTGCCAGGGTTACACTCCACAGTGATCTCAGCCTCGTCGGGCAGCTTGAAGGTGTCGCGGCAGGCCGTGATCAATCGCCCGAGCTGCTGCGGGCTGAGCAGCGAAGGGGTGCCGCCGCCGAAGAACAGCGTGTGCGCTTGACCGCGCTCGTTGCGAATCTCATGTTCCAGCGCACAGACGTAAGGCTCGAACAGATCTTCCAAGCCGACGTAAGTGTTGAAGTCGCAGTAACTGCATCGCGCGCGACAAAAAGGAATGTGAACATACACCCCGACTGTGTCCATCACCTGACCTAGCCCCGCCTTCGGTCTGAATCTGATTCAAGCCGTCTACCTCTGCGAGAATCCCTTCTGCTCTTCTAGTCTAGGTCGGAGGTACGCCCCATCGCGCCTGGAGGGTCTAGAATCAGGGAATATTAAGTGAGGCTTCATGGACAAGGGCGTAGCTCGTCTCGCAGAGGTAGTGTTGTTAGGGCTGCTGGTCGCGTCACTGAGTTTGGGCGTGGACTGGATGCGCAGCCAACCCGCTCCATCAGAAGCGCTCACGCCGATTGAGCAAAGGCGCAGCTCCGCTGGGGATCTTTCGCTCCCTGCGACGCCACAGCCAGCGCCAATTGAGGGTGTGCCCCTGCCCACCTCAACCCCTGCCCTACCCGCGACGCCGTTTCCGCCCCAAGCGCCGAGCGTGAGTTTGGCTGTGGACGAGCGCGAACTTGCGCCTGGCGACGCGCCGCTGCTTCAACAAGAGCAAGGCACGATTAACGTCTTACTGCTCGGCAGCGATGCCTCGGTTGACCAACAGGCTGCCCGCACAGACACAATCATCGTCGCCAGCATTTCGCCGAATCGCCCATCGGTTAGCCTGCTTTCCTTCCCGCGCGATCTCCAGGTGCGCTTCCCTGATGGACGTGAAGAGCGCATCAACACCGTCTTCAGGATGGGTCACTTGGAAGGCTACCCTGGCGGTGGGCCGAAGCTGCTGGCAACCGTGTTGCGCAAAAACTTTGGCATCAAGGTCGATCACTACGTCCGCGTTGACTTTGCAGGCTTCATCAAGGCGATAGACACCTTAGGCGGCGTCGAGGTACTGGTCGAGTGTGAGCTGCATGACACTTTCCCCGACCCAGAGTCACCCACAGGCAAAACAGACCTGGACTTGTACCCCGGCAGGGCGACGCTGAGCGGCAAGCAAGCCCTGTGGTATGCCCGTTCGCGCTGGAGCACCACGGACTTTGACCGCGCCCGGCGGCAGCAGAAAGTCCTGCGCGCCCTGCTGCGCAAAGTCCGCCAGAACAACCTGCTGCAAAACGCGCTTAACCTCTTCCTCGACTTCAGGCCGTACGTCGAGACCAGCCTTACCCCGACCGAGATTCTTCCGCTAATTGACGTTGCGCGTCGGCTCGACGATTTAGCGATCAAGAGCCGCGTGCTCACCTGGCCTATCGTGCGCTCGTATGCCCGCCCGGATGGCGCCTCAGTGCTACTGCCGACCGAGCAGACGATCCCGTTCATCGCTGAGGCACTCGCCCCTCCACCTGGCAACCAAGCGCAGACCCGCCCGCACGTCGAGGTCTACAACGCCTCCGCGCGCCCAGACATGGAGCTGGTTGCAGCCGAGCGGCTCGCCTGGGAAGGCTTCCTCGTCGTCGGCGTCGGAACGCTGCAAGGTGAACGATTCCCTCAGACGCAAATCATCAACTATGAGGTTGTGCCAAAGGGCTCTCCGATCAGGCGGCTACAGACTATCTTTAACGTGCGCCCTGAGAACGTGATCGGTCAGGCAGACCCAAGCAGCCCTGCGGCTGCGCGCATTGTGCTCGGGGAGGATTACAACCCTTGCCCCAACACGGCGCAGGCGGCGGGCGAGATCCAACTCCAGCCTAAAGGGCCGCAAGTCCCCACACCGACTACGCCGTAGGCTCGGCTTAACGAATCTAACTAACCCTAAAGCAAAAGGTAGGTGCTTCTCTAGCCCAGTCTATCTTTGGCGGGTGAGTGCACCTACCTGCGCACAGTTGTGACTGCGCTGAGGCTCAGCCAAAGCGCAACCGCTGAAGAGCTCTAAGCACGCCTAGGGGCGGTCACCGATAGACGATGGGCACGAATACAAGCCGAGGCTTGCGCACAATCGGTACGTAGGCTCGGTAAGGTTCGATGGTCGTCGTCACCAGGTTCGAGGTGTTCGTGATCGTGCCATTGCCGATGCTGAAACTGTTGACAAGCTGCGCAACACTCAGCGTGCCTGTGAGTTTGACGCGGAATGTCAGCGTGACCACACTGTTTGCTGCAACTGTGCCAGCCCAGGTCACGGTGTTGCCTGAGATCGTCGGCGCAGGTCCGCTCGAGGCAGCCGCTGAGCCGAGCACTACTGTCCCATTGGCTCCGACCACATCAGTCACAGCGACGGTCGTGTTCACGTTAACCCCGCTGAGCACTAAGGTGTAGGTGATCACGTCGTTTGTCTTCGTCGTCGTAGTGATCTGGAGTGTCTCGTCGCGGTCGCTAACAAATTTCAGTGGGCTTGCAAGCGTCAGTGGCGCGCTCGGCGCAGCGGTGATTAGCCAGCTCAACGCGAACACGACGACGACAAGGAGGATACCCCCCAAAAGTGCGAAGTGTCGATTCATGTTTTATCTCCGTTCCTCACACTGCGTGATCGTTTACGCGCAGTCCCCTTTGCTCGGGTGTTTAGTGCGCTTCTTTCTGCATTATACGCAGTTTACAGCAGCGACAAGCATAAAACAATTATCTTTCCAAAAGTGAGGCTGATTTCAGCGTATGTTACCGCGCACTCCACCCTAAATCCAGTGTGAGTGCAGCGCCTGTGATCACACCGGCCTTGTCTGAAGTAAGGTAAAGCGCAAACTCAGCAACTTCCTCTGGCTCGACTAGCCGCTTGATCGCGGCTGGCGCCAGCATGATCTTCGAGATAACCTCAGACTCTGGGATGCCGTGAATGCGC
The DNA here is from genome assembly GCA_025054635.1 of Thermoflexales bacterium. Classification (GTDB taxonomy): domain Bacteria; phylum Chloroflexota; class Anaerolineae; order J036; family Brachytrichaceae; genus DRWP01. The sequence continues at coordinate 44 of JANWZM010000029.1, read as the reverse complement.
GACTGGTCTGCAAGTTGCGACTCAACCAGCGGGGTGCGCACATA
>JANWZM010000241.1 GCA_025054635.1 Thermoflexales bacterium | reverse complement strand
TGGGTTTGCTGCAGCATCACCTCGCTGAGCCAGACACGATACGGGTCGCGCGGCTCAGTTCGCCAGGGCAGATCGCGCTTGTGCTGCCTGAACCAATCCAGCAGCGCGCACCGCAAGGCGCTGATGTTCACGCCTCTTCCTCAGCAACCATCTCAGCGGGCGCTTCGTCCGCTTGCGGCGCGGCGACGCGCAACCAAGGCGTGACGTCGCTCAGCGTGTTGCGGTAATCGTCCAGCCGTCCTTCACGCTCGGCTTGAGCAAGTAGTTCGCGGATCGGTGTGATGATCTCGATGGCGGACTTGCGCGTGGCTTCTGCGTCCACGATCGGGGCAGGGTAATCACGCCCGATGTGAACGCCATACCAGGTTTGCTCGAACGGGCTGAGCTTGTGCGGCTCAAAGACAAGCGGCGGGGGCAACGTGCGCAGCTCAGGAACGTATTTGTGGATGAAGCGCGCCTCTGGGTCATGATCATGGCACTGCTTGAGCGGGTTGTAGGCGCGCAGGAATGGTCGGGTTGGCTGCGTGATCCCTGCCTGCATTTGCCACTGCCAATGATCCACGCAAGCGTCGCCGTCCAGCAAATGGCGCATGAACCACTCCGCGCCGTGCCGCCAATCAATCATCAAGTTGAGGGTGAGGAAGGTAGCCAGCATCGCGCGCATGCGAAAGTTGATCAGCCCGGTCTCCACTAGCGCGCGCATCGAAGCGTCAACCAGCGGATAGCCGGTGCGCCCTTGCTGCCACGCCTCGAGCAACTTGGGGTCGGCGTCCTCGTAGCGGCGGATAGCGTCGAAGGGACGGTACAGGTTGACAAACTCCGCCTCGGGATACAGCGCAAACTTCTGGATGAAATGGTCGCGCCATTGCAGGCGGCTGACCCAAGCCTGCAGGCTTCTCTGCACTGCAGGGGGCGCGCCAATGTAGCGCCGCCGCGCCTCTTGCACACAAGCACGAATGCTTAAGCAACCGAACTTGAAGTAGGGCGATAGACGGCTAGTACCGTCTTCTTCGGCGCGGCTAGGGCTGCTGATGCAGGCGCGGTAAGTTGCGATGCGCTGGTCGAGAAAAGTGAACAACCGCGTCCGTGCCGCCGTCTCGCCGCCAGGCAAAAGGCGTTGGGTATTCGGTGGCAGCCCGAGGTCGCGCAGTGTCGGGATGTAGCTGTAAGTTTGGATGCCAGGGCACGGCTCAAGCTGTGGCGTCGGGATGTGCTCGGGCGGTGGATAAAGCGGCTGCTTGCTGAAGCGCGTCCATTCAGCGTGCCAGCGCTCACGGTCGTATTCGCCCTCGAGCTGAAGGTAGTAGTTCAGAAAGCCGCGAAAGACCAACCCTTGCTCGGCGAAGCGCTGGATCAGCGCGCGGTCGCGCTGCTGACCGCTCCAACGCTCGATGTCCAGCGAGTAATACACCCCTTGCGCGCCGACGCAGGCGACAAAACGCGGCAGCACGTCAACTGCATTCCCGCGCAGCAAGGTGAGGTAACTGCCACGCGCGATCAAGCTGCGATCAAGGTCAGCGAGGCATTCCAGCAAAAACTGCACTCGCCCGCTGCCTACCTCCTTGTGGGCAAACTGGTTCGGGTCAAGGATGAAAACAGGGATGACCTCCTCGGCGTCCTGACACGCCTGAGCGAGCGCAGCGTGATCGTGGACGCGCAGGTCACGGCGAAACCAAACAACGAGGCGCTTGAACTGGCTCAAGGCACGCATGATCGTACTCAGAGATGAGGGGACATTGGTAAGCGACTAACGAAGGACAAGTGTGAGGGAAGGTCAATGGCAATTGAAGCGTCTCAGTGCAAAATATGCCAGACCCGTTCGGAGGCACAGTAACGATGCAGCGCGTCGGATTGATGCTCAAGGTTAAGCCCGAGCACATCGAGGAGTACAAAGCACGACACAAAGCCGTCTGGCCTGAGATGCTCGAAGCCCTGCGCGAGACCGGATGGCACAACTACTCGATCTTCATGCACGAAGACGGTACGCTGTTCTTCTACCTCGAGACGCCTGACTTCAAGGCTGCCCTCGAGGGCATGGCGCAGCGAGAGGTCAACGCACGCTGGCAAGCCTACATGAAAGACCTGTTCGAGAACACCGAGGGCAAGCCCGCGGATCAGAGCTTTGTCGTGCTGGAAGAGGTGTTTCACCTGGATTGACGCGGCTCGCGCAGCACGCAGCGAAAGTATCATCGCCTCATGCCAGCAACGCAGCTCCTTACCGCGGACTGGGTGATCTGCTCCGCAGACCAGCCGCCGCGCCCGCAGCACGCTGTCCTTGTCGAAGGTGACCGAATTGCCGATGTCGGACCAAGTGCTGACCTGGCTGCCCGGTACCCTGATGCTGAGGTCGTTGACCTAGACCGTTGTGCACTCTCGCCGGGCTTCGTTGATGCACACCGCCACTGCTATGGCGTGCTTGCACATGGCATCCCGCTCGAGGCAGCGCCAGCCGACTTCTGGGGGTTTCTCAACGACTTCTGGTGGCCCAAGGTCGAAGATCGCCTAGACCACGACATGCTGCGCGCAGCAATGGACTTGTCGTGCTACGACATGATCCGCAGCGGCATTACCACGTTCTTCGACTGCTTGGAGGCGCCAAACGCCATCCCCGGCGGGTTGTTCGTTCAGGCTGAGGTCGTCCAGCGGTGGGGGTTGCGCGCGGTGCTGTGTTTTGAGGCGACTGAGCGCGTCAGCGCGGAGAACGGCGCGCTTGGGCTGCGCGAGAACGCCAACTTCATCCGCGCCATGCAACAGCACGGTGGTTTGGTCAGCGGCGCGATGTGTCACCACACCACGTTCACCTGCAGCGACGCTTTCATCCGCCAAGCACATGAGCTCGCCAAATCGCTCGGTGTCCGGCTGCACTTTCACTGCGCCGAAGGCACCTACGAACCCGAGCAAGCCCTGAGGAAGTGGGGCAAGCGCACCCTGGAGCACTACAGCGACTTGGGCATCTTGGACGAGACCACGTTGGCTTCGCAGTGCGTCCAGCTCTCGCCGAAGGAAATCCGCCTAGCCGGCGAGCACAGCATCCGAGTCGTGACCGTGCCGCTGAGCAACTGCGAGGTCGGCGGCGGGATTGCGCCTGTACCAGAGCTGCGCCAAGCTGGTGCCCTCGTCGGGTTGGGCACTGACGGCTACGTGGCGAATTTCTTCGCTTCACTGCGCGGCGCTTTCTTGATCCACAAGGCACGCTTGCTCGATCCTGGCGCGATGCCTGCGGCAACCATCTGGCAAATGGCGACGCTGGATGGTGCGCGCGCCATCGGCTTGGATCACTTGATCGGCAGCATCGAAGTCGGCAAGCAAGCTGACCTGATCGCAATTGACCTGGACCTGCCTACCCCGATCACTGCTCACAATTTGCTTGACCAGCTTATCCTGTGGCGCGACCAAGTTGACGTTCGACATGTCATGGTTGCAGGTCGCTGGCTCAAGCGCGATTACCTCGTCTTGGACGCCGACCCCGACACACTAGCGGCTCGGACGCGTGAGGCAGCCCGTCGCCTTTGGGCGCTGTGAATTGACCAAACTCGCCCTGTGAAGGCTGACAACGTCTGCAAGCTGCTGTGCGAGCTTGCCCCGTCCGCGCCCGCTGCCTGGCTGCTCGACCTGCACCCCGACCAGCTCGGGCTTGTGCTCCTTGAAAGCCCAGACCTGCCCACGGCTGCCCTGCGCGCTGACGTGGTCTTGCGCCTGCCCGAGCGCAGCCTGCTGCTGCACATCGAGTTCCAGACCGTCTTCTCGACCGACGTGCCGCGGCGGATGTTCAGCTACTTCGCCCGCCTGGTCGAGCGCTACGGCGAGGGAGTGCTGATTCGGCAAGCGGTCGTCGTGCTGACACCAGGCGGCAGTCGGGTGCGGCAGGTGTATGAGCACAGCGGCACGGTGCATCGGTTCAGGGTGGTGAAGCTGTGGGAGCAGGATGCGGCGGTGTTGCTGGAGCACGAGGCGTTGGCGCCGTTTGCGGTGCTGGCGCGCTGGCGCGAGGGCGAGCCGTTGGCGGGATTCAGCGCCTGGCTGCAGCGGGTGGGCGACCGACGGCAGCGGGCGGACTTGGCGACGGGGGCGGCGGTGCTGGGGCGGCTAAAATTCAGCCAGGCGCAGGTGGAGCGTTACCTGCCAGAAACTGTGATGATGGAGTCACCGTTCTACAAGGAAATTCTTGCTAGAGGCAAGCTCGAGGGTAAAGCTGAGGCAGAGGCGCGAGCAGTGTTGCGCACACTAGAGGTGCGATTTGGGGCAGTGCCACAAGTCGTGCGCGAGACGATCCTGCGCGCAGAGCAAGCACATGACCTGCTCTTGCTTGAGGCAATGCTTGAGGCTGCCCTGCGCACCCCCAACCTGGACGCTTTTGAGGCGACGCTTGCACAGCTCCGCGGTGCTTGACCAGCCTTCGTGCCCAACGCGGCAGACAAAAAAGCGCAGCGCCCAGGAAGGGCGCTGCGCCCGCTGTGCTGTTAACAGCGCCGCTGCTTAGCTCAGCGCAGAAAGAGCACGGTGTAGATGCCCACAAGGAAGAAAAAGCCAAACCATGCACCGAGCATGCCAGTGGCAATTTTGCCCAGCCGCTCTACGCGCGGTGAGATGGTACCTTCTTTGCTTGCGTTCGCCTGATACAGCACCAACACCAAGTAAAGCACCACCATTACTCCGACGATGGTTGTGCCCCCGAACACGAGGATCGAACCCCAGTCCATTCGGTAAGGATAATCAGCCACGCTGTAACCGAAGCGCGCCATCGAGGCAACGCGGATCGCCTCTCGGATGACTGCCACGCCAAGAAGCGCAGCCAGCCAAACTGCGAGCGAGAGGGGCGCTTTGTCAATTGGGCGCTTAAGCGCTAGGAAATATCCTGTCAACGCTGCGCTGAGCCCAAGGACAGGGACAGCGATGAGCGCTGTTACACCAAACTCCGGCCCTTCCGTGAGCGCCCAAGCAAGTCCTGCGACACCGTAGATTGGGCTGACGACAAGCCCAAGCTTGCGCCCAAGCCCAGCAGTCCACTCCAAGAAGGCATGGTCATCGCTGCGCTTGCGCATATACCACGCGGCAAACATCACGACCGCGCTCAAGCTCAGCGCTGCCTGCAAAGGCAGCAGGAAGACCAAGCGCGGAATGTTGTAGGCGTGAAAGGTAACCCCTCGAGTGTCAATCACGCCGTCCGGCATATACCAGCGCAGCCACTGATCAGGGCGGATCGAGACAGAGTGCAACACGTGCATCACCCAGCCAGCGAAGAAGAGCAGCACAAACGAGAGCGCCGCGGTGAAAACAAGGCGACCGTCTTTGCTGCCCTTGAGATAGAACACGTAGGCTAGGCTGTAGCCGCCCATCATGATGAAAATGAACATCGCCGACCAGAAGCCGCTCAGTGTGTTTGCGGCATACCACAACGGGTCGTAGATGGTTTGCACAAACAGTAGCGGCGCGATTCCAGTGACGATGCCCAATCCAACCGAATTAGGCGACAAGCGTGCTGCAATTCGCCCAAGCTGCAGCCACGATTCACTTGTCCGGCGGAATGTGAAGGCAAAGATGCTCAGCGCGCTGCTGCCCAACGCAGTGGTCACAAAGAAGATGTGCAGCACCCAAGTCACAACGAGCAAGACTTGGAGCGCTGGGGGGAAGAAAGGCGCGCCCAGAGGGTCACGCATCATTTTCAGCATTTCACCAACAGTCATGGCTTACTTCACCTCCTGCTGCGCCTGTGAAGTTGGCGCGGTTTCTGGGTATGTGCTGTGCAAGAAAGCCTCGAAGTAGCGCGCTAACGCGCGGCGCTCGGCGTCTGTGCCGACGAAAGGATGCATGTAGGGGAATCCGCCGATGCTCTTCAGGTAGGCATCGATCTTGCTGGCTGTGGTCAAGTTGCGCATCTTGAGCAAGTTTGCCTGCGAGCGCAAGTCGAGGCGCACACCAGCGACGGTCATTGCAGTCTGCTTGCTCACGCTGTGACACGAGCCGCATTGTTGAATTGCTAGCACGCGCCCAGCCGCAATCTCAGGATCACTAGAGCCAAAGGTCAAGTCCGAAGCGACGTTCGCCATTTTGTCTGGTGCTGGCACGAACGGCAGGTTGCCCAACATCCCTGTCTGCGATAAGCGCTTCTCCTCGCTAGCGATCCCGCGCACAGGAATGTCTCTGAAGAGAAGCTGATTAGAAGACATGTAGCCGGAGATGATGTCAGGCTTGCGCAACACCTCGCGCGTGCGCTCAGCGCCGAAGATCGCGCCAAACAACACCACCATCGCGCCAACGGCGAAGATGCGACGCTGCATTTGCGGCGCGACGAACGCAAACACCAACCCAATGAACGTTGCGATCAAGCCGAAGTAGATCATCGGGAAGGTTGGCGCTGGGATCGCGCGCGAGGGCAGAATCGCTTTAGCGTTAACAGGTAGAGAGGGCTCAAACCATGTAAGCCAGATGGCAATTCCCGCGAACAAGCCGATCAAGCCAAACAGCGCAGCGCGCCGGATGATGTGCTCGCGCTGGTAGAACCCCCTTGGAAAGCTCCCCGCTATCAACAGCGCCCACGCTGCGGTGATCGTGAACATGAAGGCAAAGCGCATGAAGAGCTGCGGCCAGAAAGTCGTGTTGAAGAACCCGCTCAGGCTTAGCCCTGTCTCGAACCAAGCGCTAGGTGTCAGCTTGAATGACAGAATGCCGACAATGATCGACAACGTCCCAGTGCCGCCCAGCGCCAAGATCCAAGCCAAGCGCAGGTGGGTCTGCCTGCTGACGCGACCAAAGGTGTAGTAGTACGCGATGATCCCGATGACGTCTATCAGGAACATGTACCACTCCGACCCCCAATACAGCACGAAGTTATGGATCAGTGTGGAAATGCCGCGGGGGTTTGCTGCGGTCGTCGTCTGCCAAATGCCGACGCCAGCTAATGCACCAAAGACGTAGGCAAAGACTAGGAGTCCGAGTGCGCTGCGCTTGAGGTAGACGTAGAACTCCTCGCGGTTCTCTCTAACCGCTCGTCGCTCCAGATACAGGTTGAACCAAGCGGCAGCAACTGTGATATGTGACGCCAACACATGGAACGCTGACGTGAACGCTAGATACAGCGTTGAGTGGATGAAGAGCCCTTCCCAAAACGGATACATGTGACAAGTCCGCCTCCTTTGACCAAGTTGTGTTGCAGCTTAACCTCTGCTGAGAAGCATGGCTCTGCTGGCGACTCTTGTCTTTGCGCAAGCGCAAATAGCAGGGTTGATCTGAGTCAAATGTGATAAATTACAGGAATAGATAGGCTGATCTTCAGGTGTCTTGAGTCACGGACCAACCGGGAGGGTTGTCGTGGTCTGCAATTTCGCTGACCTGCGCTAGATCGCGGACGACCACAACGCCGCGCCCAAGCGAGACCAATCCGCGACGCTCCCAATCGGTGAGGAGCCTAGAAACAGTGTAGATCGTCGTCACGGCAAGCGCTGCAAGCCGCTCTCTCGGCTCGCGGATAACCAGTTCAGCACCTCGCTCACTGGGTCTGGATTGAGCCAGCTTAAGTAGCACATTGGCAAGTCTGCGCTCGACAGGCTTGAACGCCAGTTGCCGGTAGGCTTGCTGCAAGTCCACATAGCGTTCCATCGCAATTCTCAGAGCGTTGTTAAGCAACGTGGGGTAACGCTTGGCGAGCATGCGCAACACGCTGCCTTCCCAGGACAGCACTGTTGTCTCCTCCGCAGTGAGTGCCGATGTGGAATATATGCCATCCTCTAGTAACGCTGTGATCCCAATCGCCTGCCTTGAGCCAACAACACCTAGGACAACCTCGTGCCCGCTAGCGTCAAGCTGGATCAGGTAGGCTTGTCCAGAGACCAACACATAGCAGATGTGTGCAGGTTCACCTTGCCAGAACAGATAGTGCGCTTTTGGAAAGGTTTGCACAGGTCTAGCTGCGGCAAGGACATCTTGAAGGCTGCGCGAGGTCAGCCCAGTGAACAAATCTGTCTGGCTGATGTCTAACTGCGGCTGGCTCATCCACCTAAGTGAGATTGAATCTCAATAACAGGTGAGGATACCACCAGAGTGTAGCGCCTAAAGTCAGAGGAGTGGCTAGCAAAGCGTTGACCGCAACGCCGAGAAGCAGCCTTCAGCGAGGTGGAGCAGCGATGCAGCACGCTGCATGTAACACAGCGGGACGCTACACGTTGCCCCACCTTCTCAATCATGCGCGAGTGAAGCGCAGGAGCAAGTCAAATCACAAGTGCGCGCAAAAGAAGCACTTTTCACCCGAGCCGCCGCAGCAAAACGATGACGGGATTGCTTTTGCCCAGAACGATGTGCAGCCTTTGCACGCTCTCCCAACATTCTTCCAGCGCTGCTTCCAGCGCAGCCGTGTCTGCA
>JANWZM010000218.1 GCA_025054635.1 Thermoflexales bacterium | reverse complement strand
GTGCAGCTCTACGCGAGCTGGAACACGGGTTCAGGTTGGGTGACCGAGACCGCGATTCTGACCCAAACATTCAGTGCCTGGAACTGGTACAGCAGCGCGGCGACTGACGGCAGCTACGTTTACGTCGCCTGGCATCGTGATGACGCTGGCAACGGGCGCGGACGGATCTATCTGGCACGCCGACTGATGCAGCCGAGCGCAACCTGGAGCTACAGCCAAATCAACCCGCCGCACGACGACGACTGGTGCTATCACCGCTACCCGCGCCTAGCCGTGGACAGCGCAGGAACGCTCCATGCGGTGTGGATCGGTTGTGCCCGCCGCAACCCAAGCAACAGTTGGCCGCGCGATTACTACGTGTTCTACGCCACGTCGAGCGATCAAGGCGCGACCTGGAGCGCCCCGTTGCGCGTGCACCTGATCTCGCCTGACAGCTACTTTGACTCGCGCCCCGCGCTTGCGCTGGCGCCAAGCTCAAGAGCGATGATTCTCTATCCCGTGCGTCTCGGCACCAACCGCGAGTTTGCTGCGGCGCTGATCCAGAACGGCAGCGTCATCTTCACCCGCACCTTGACGACAAACGCGGCTTGGGTTCCCGCGGGGATGTACGATGGCGCTTGGTATGGGGGGGACAGCGCTGGTGACGTTGTGTATGACCCCTCAGGCGACCGCTTCGTCTTTGCTGTGATCGACCGCAGCAATGGGCGAGCGCCGCGCATCTTGACGACGGAGTATTTCGGCCCGAATTTCTTCCCGCGCTCGTTTGTTCCAATGGTTCGGCGGTAGACCATGATTGCGATTCAGCTTTCGACCCCTCCTGGCGCTGCGCCGTCGTTGGCGCGACTGGCGTGGAATCGCCTTGCTTTCGGTCCGCGCCCAGAAGACCTACCGACGTTCGGCAGCTTCAACCTAGTTGACTTTGTCGACCAGCAGCTCGACTACGAAAGCATTGACGACTCAGCCTGCGAGGCTTACATCAACAATCTTCCGCGCGCCGCGCCGGACGGCAGCACTGTGCCGCCGCTGGATGCCTCAATGAACGAGCTGAAGGAATACTATGAGAACGGAAGAGACAGATTCATGCGCAAGGTGTACCTGCAGCGTCACCTGTGGACAGCCACGTACGCTCGCGCCTTGCTTAGCAAACGCCAGCTCTACGAGCTGATGGTCGACTTCTGGACAAACCACCTACAGACCAACTTCCAGAGCTACGCTAAGTACTGGGAGGATCACTACGTCGTCCGTGCACACGCTCTAGGCAACTTCCGCGAGCTGATCGAAGCCAGCGCTAAAAGCCCCTCGATGCTGGATTTCTTGAGCAACCGCTACAGTGATGGCTCGAACCCGAACGAGAATTACGCCCGCGAGCTACTTGAGCTGCACACGGTCGGTAGCTACAGCTACGTGCCCGGCCTAGGCTACCGCACGCAACCCAACTACACCGAAGAAGACGTACATGCGCTCTCGCGCATCCTGAGCGGCTGGACGAACTTCCGCTCGCCGAATGATGAGTTCTACTTCAACGCCTCGCGCTCCTGGCCGCGACACGACTGGACGGAGAAGCGGTTGTGGTTGGGCAATGACGCCTTTTATCACATTCCTGCGGGCGGCATCGAACAAGGCGAGCGAGTGCTGGACATCTTGTCGGCGCATCCGAGCACGGCTTACTTCATCTCGTTCAAACTCTGTCGGCGCTTCATCAGCGACTACCCTGACCAGTTCTGTCCCGATGCGGTCAAATCGGGCGCGCAAGCGTTCTTAAGCAGCCACGGCGACATTCGCCAGACGGTGCGGGCAATTTTGCTTCACCCGAAGTTCGCCCAGAGCTGGGGGCAGAAGGTCAAGCGCCCGTTTGAGTTCTTCATCTCAACGCTGCGTGCGCTAGGGGTAAGCGAGATGATCAACTTCCTGCCAGATGACTGGAGAGGGTTAGGCGCGCGCCGTTTCGAGCAAATGATTGAGGTGCTCGGGCAGGAGTTGTTCGAGTTCAGCGCGCCGACAGGCTATCCTGACTTTGCGCTGCTGTGGTGGAACACAGGGCAGGTCTTCAGCCGCTGGACGTTTGCCAACATGCTGGTCAACTACTACTTCGGTGAGCAGCTCCACCCTACCAACCCTGTGCTGTCAAACGCGCTGTTGGATACGCTGCTTAGCTTGCCGAAATCAGCGACGGCTCTGGTGGACGATCTTTTGCAGCGTTTCGTTGGGCGCGCCATTGATCCTGCTGACCGCACAGCGCTGATCAACTTTCTAGGGAACAACAACCCCAACGCCAGCATTGACAGCACCTCGCCGCGCCTACGTCCGCTGATCGCTGCGATCGCAGCTTCGCCCTACGCGCAGTGGCGCTGAGCGAAGGCACCCCGAAGACAGGGC
>JANWZM010000187.1 GCA_025054635.1 Thermoflexales bacterium | reverse complement strand
TTAACGGGGACGAAAGAAGGCTGCAACAACGGCAACTGTGGCGCATGCGCTGTGCTGCTTGATGGTGTGCTGGTGAATGCGTGCTTGGTGTTAGCTGTAGAGGTGGAGGGGTCGCAAATCACCACAATTGAGGGCATCGCTCCGCGGGAAGGGTTGCACCCAATTCAGCAAGCGTTTCTCGAGAACGCTGCTCTGCAGTGCGGCGTATGCACGCCGGGCTTCATCGTGGCTGCTAAGGCACTGCTTGATTGCAATCCGGCGCCAACTGAGCATGAAGTGCGCGCTTGGCTGGCAGGCAACCTGTGTCGCTGCACTGGTTACGACAAGATCGTGCGTGCTGTGCTCAATGCAGCTGAGCGCATGCGCGAGCGCTCGGCGCAGACAAATCAGGTGGCAAGTTAGGAGGGATGCGGGATGACGCTTGATCCTGTGCGAGAAGAACGTGCTGTCGAAGCGAACAAGAAACCTTTCCGCGTGATTGGCAGGCGGGTTGTTCGTCCTGATGGTGTCGATAAGGTGACTGGGCGTGCGCAGTATGGCGCTGACGTGAAGCTGCCTGGCTTGCTCTATGGCAAAGTACTGCGCAGTCCACACGCTCACGCTCGCATTCTTTCCATTGATACCACTGAAGCAGAGAAGCTGCCCGGCGTTAAGGCAGTGATCACAGGCAAAGACTTCAAACCCGTAGCTGATCGCGTCGAGCGCAGCGGAGAAGGCTCAGTGAACTATAGCTACCTGAGCAGGAACATCATGGCGCAAGACAAAGTGCTGTATCACGGTCATGCTGTTGCTGCGGTAGCTGCGACTGACCTTCACACCGCAGAGGAGGCGTTGGCGCTGATCAAAGTTGAGTACGAGGTCTTGCCACCCGTGCTTCATGTGCTCGATGCGATGCGGGAGGACGCGCCGATCCTGCATCCTGACCTGCGCATGCGTGAGGCTGGCGCTATTGTTGGCGACAAGCCAACCAACATCGCTAGCCACGAGCAGTTCGCGCTTGGCGACGTTGAGCGTGGCTTTGCAGAAGCAGATGTGATCGTTGAGCGTGAGTTTCACACCAGCACAGTTCACCAAGGCTACATTGAGCCGCAGAACGCCACAGCTTTGTGGAACGCAGATGGATTCATCACGGTTTGGACTAGCACTCAAGCTGCGTGGGATGAGCAACGCGAGTTGAGCGAGATCCTTCATGTTCCGCTCTCGCGGATTCGTGTGATCCCCATGGAGATCGGCGGTGGCTTTGGCGGAAAGCTGAACGTGTATCTTGAGCCGCTCGCTGCGATGCTCTCGCTGAAGGCGGGCCACCGCCCCGTCAAAATGTGGATGCAACGGGATGAAGTTCTCAAGGCGACGGGCCCGACTAGCGCCTCGGTGATCCGTGTCAAGGTTGGCGCGCGGAAGGATGGCAAGATCACTGCAGCGCAGGCATGGCTGGCATACGAGGCTGGTGCGTTTCCTGGCTCGCCAGTCACTGCGGGCATGGGCGTGATCTTTGCGCCATATCGCATTGAGAACGTGCTGATCGACGGCTACGACGTGGTGGTGAACAAGCCCGCGGCCAAAGCATACCGTGCCCCCGGTGGCACGAATGCTGCCTTCGCAGGCGAAAGCGTCATTGACGAGCTGGCGGAGCGGCTGGGCATGGACCCAATCGCCTTTCGGCGCATCAACGCGGCAAAGGAAGGCGACCGGCGCGCGGACGGCCCTGTCTATGGGCGCATTGGCTACATCGAGACCTTGGATGCCATTGCCAACCACTGGCACTACCGCTCGCCATTACCAGAGCCAAGTGCGCCATGGTGCAAAGTGGGGCGAGGGGTAGCCAGCGGCTTCTGGTACAACTGGGACGGCAAGTCGTCTGCGTCGGCCATAGTGAACCCAGATGGCACTGTGTCCTATTTGGAGGGCAGCACCGACATTGGTGGCACGCGCGCTTCGCTTGCCATGCAGCTTGCTGAGACGCTGGGCATCGATTACGAGCAGGTGCGCCCCATGGTCGGTGACACGCAAACGGTGGGCTACAACGACGCAACGGGCGGGAGCCGCACCACGTATGGGTCTGGTATCGCCGCTTATCACCTCGGTAAAGAGATCATCAAGGAGATGAAGCGGCGCGCAGCGCGGCTGTGGGATGTTCCCGAGGATGACATCGAGGTTGAGGGGGATGTGTATCGCTACGGAGGGCTGTCCATCACCTTCAAGGAGCTATGTGCTAAGTTGGAGGAAACTGGGGGCCCGATTAGTGTGAGTGTGTCAGTGAACACGCATGGCGCCGTGCCTGGGCTGGCTACGCATGTAGTGGATGTGGAAGTGGACACAGAGACGGGCAAGGTGCAGATCCTGCGCTACACCGCAGCGCAAGATGTGGGCCGCGCGATTCATCCCGACTATGTGGAGGGGCAGATTCACGGCGGTGTTGCGCAAGGCATTGGCTGGGCTCTGAGCGAGGAGTATGTGTACGACGATCAGGGTCACTTGCTCAATGCCAGCCTTCTTGACTACCGCATGCCCACGGCATTAGACCTGCCCATGATAGAGACAATCCTGATAGAGGTCCCCAACCCGAACCATCCCTTTGGCGTGAAAGGAGTCGGCGAAGTCCCGATTGTTCCCCCAGCGGCTGCGATTGCCAATGCGATTTACCGCGCCGTTGGTGTGCGCATGAGTGTGCTTCCGATGAAGCCCTCCAACGTACTCAAGGCAATGGGTAAGATCTGAGGCCTATTTTGCCTTGTCCTCCACTGCCTTGTCGTTCTTTGCTGGCGTGGGTGTGGGTGATGGGCGTGCCTCATGTTGTTGTTGTCGGCGCGGGAATGGGTGGGCTGAGCGCAGCGATTGCGTTGGCTGCTCGGGGCTTCCGCGTCACTGTTTACGAGAAGCTCGATCGCCCTGGCGGCAAGATGGGTGAGGTGCGCCTAGGTGGTTTTCGCTGGGACACAGGTCCCTCGGTGATCACGATGCGGTTTGTTTACGAGTGGCTCTTTGCGCTTGCCGGGCGTCGCCTCGAGGACTATGTCGAGTTGCTCCCGCTTGAGCCGCTCACGCGCTACTTCTGGCGTGATGGGATGGTGCTTGATGCAACGGCAGACGTTGCGGAGATGCAGCGTCGTATTGCTGCTCGATTTGGCGAGGATGAGGGTCAACGCTATCGTCGGTTTGTGGAGTACACGCAGCGCCTATACGAGGTCGTGCGTGAGCCGTTCTTGTTCCGGCACAAGCCAACCTTCCGTGATCTTTTTCGGTTGCCGCTCGTTGATGTTTTGAAGATCGATGCGCTGCGCAGCATGCATCATGCTGTGCGTGCTCACTTCAGGTCGCCGCATCTTGTTCAGCTCTTCGATCGCTTTGCCACTTACAATGGCTCCTCGCCTTACCTTGCTCCTGCGACGCTTAATGTGATTGCTTTTGTGGAAATGGTTCAGGGGGCTTGGTATCCGCGGGGAGGTGTGTTCCAGTTGGCGCGTGCCTTTGAGCAGCTTGCTGGTTCTCTTGGCGTAGAGCTATGCTATGGGACTGCTGTGGAGCAGATAGTCGTCCGTGAGGGTCGCGCGGTTGGCGTTGTCTTGCAGGATGGTCGTTTTATGCCTGCGGACGCTGTGGTGTGCAACGCGGATTACGTCTTTGCGAGGCGGACACTACTTCCCAGTGGCTCTGCCTTGCGGCATTTGTCGGAGCCTTCGTGCAGCGGTTTTGTGCTCTTGATGGGGGTGCGTGGTCAATTTGCGCAGCTCGCCCATCACAATGTGTTCTTCGGTCGCGATTATGCCCGCGAGTTCGGCGATGTCTTTGCCTACCATTTGCCTCCTGCTGAGCCGACCATTTATCTGTGTGCGACGAGCAAGACAGATCCAGATCATGCGCCGCATGGTTCCGAGAATTGGTTCGTGCTTGTGAACGCACCTTCCCTGCTCAGTGCTTTCGATTGGTCCCGGCACGCTGACTCCTACGCCGGGCTAGTAAGAAATTGCCTATGCGAATGGATTATGCAAGTCAGCGGCAAGTCGCCAGAAATCGTGGTCGAGCAGCAATGGACGCCGCTCGACTTGCAACGAATGTTTGGTGGCTATCTCGGCTCTATCTACGGCTTCTCCTCCAACACTCGGCTTGCTGCTTTTGCACGGCCTGGTAATC
>JANWZM010000014.1 GCA_025054635.1 Thermoflexales bacterium | reverse complement strand
TTGATTTACTTAGTGCAAGCCCACAGTGTAGTCTAATGTCTAGCAAAACTTAGGTGTGAAGCGAGAAATGCCTGAGGCAATCTGGCTATTCGTACTTTTGGGTTTAGCAGCCGCGGTAACAACGATGGCGATGCTCGTTTTGTGGACTCAACTTCGCCAAGCCCACCGCGAGCTTGACCAACAGGAGCGCATCCTGCAGCAAGCGCTTGAAGAGAAAGCGCGAGCAGAGGAGCAGGCAAAACGCACCGCACTGCTCGAGCAACAGATCGCCGAGCTCCAAGAAAGCAAAACTCGGCTTCTCGTGGAACTCGCAGAGTTGAGAAGGGCGGAGTCGCTGAGCAAAGAGAAACTAGAGTGGCTCGACCAAGCCCAGTCTGCGCTCCGCGACACCTTCAAAGCCTTGGCTACCGACGCAATGCGCGGGAGTGCTGGCGATTTTCTTAAGCTCGCTCAAGCCCAAGTCGAGCAGCTCCTAGCTCGCGCCAGGGGAGACTGGACAGCTCACAAGGAGGAGATCCACCGACTGCTCGAACCAATCAGCTTTGCGCTTAAAACGCTCAGTGAGCACGGCAAAAACGCGAAGGCGCTTATCAAGGGCTGCAGGAGCAGTTGCGCCAGCTTGCTCAGGCACACTACCAGTTGCAGACAACTACCGTCACTCTCTCACAAGCCTTGCGCTCACATGCAGTGCGCGGGCGCTGGGGCGAATACCAACTACGCCGCGTGGTGGAGATGGCGGGCATGATCGCGCATGTTGACTTCGTAGAACAAGTTGCCACAGACACCGGCCAGCGAGTAGATATGGTCATTCACATGCCCAACCAAGGGCTGCTCCCTGTGGACGCAAAGGCGCCCATGGACGCCTACCTGGATGCGCTATCGGCAAGTGACGAGCAAACCCGAGATGAGAAGCTCAAAGAGCACGCCAAAGCAATGCGTGACCGCGTGCGAGAGCTTGGTCAGCGCCGATACTCAGAGCAGTTTGCTCAGACGCCCGAACTTGTCGTGATGTTCGTCCCTATCGAGGCTTGCCTGAGCGCAGCGTTTGAGCGTGATCCAAGCTTGCTCGAGTTTGCATTCGAGCACGGCGTGCTGATCGCCACTCCCGTTACACTTCTGGCACTCTTGAAAGCTGTTGCGCATGGCTGGCAGCAGCGCCAAATCTCCGAAAATACGTTGCGCGTCGCGGAGCTAGGCAGAGATCTGTACCGCAGCTTCCTCGAATTCGCAGAGAACCTTTCTAAGCTCAGCAGGAGGCTGGACGACTCAGTCAAGACCTACAACCAAGCTGTTGCGACTTTTAAGGGCAAGCTCATCCCAATTTCCAGCAATCTCAGCGCAGTGTGCTCAATGGCTGAGCAACCAAAGTTGCCCCCTCCTGTGCGCAGTCAGGTGCAAGAGATTTCGGTCACCGACCGATCAGAGTAGTTGATGCTTGCGCACTTCGTGAGCATCTTCATATGCCTTTCAAAGTAGCTTGGGCCTTAAGTCAACCGACTGCGGGCGTCTCGTGCAGCGCCAATCGTATCTGTTCAAGTGCCTCGCGCCAGAGTGCGTCGCTGGCATCGCTGGGCATCCGCCAATCGCCGCGCGGTGACAGTGCGACTGAACCTACCTTCGGTCCGTCGGGCATGGCGTTGCGCTTGAACTGCTGGGAGAAGAAGCGCTGGTAAAACACCCCTAGCCATTTCAAGATTGTCGCGGCATCGAACTGCTCTGAGAAGGCGTGCTGCGCCAAGAAGAACACCTTGTGCGGCGCAAAGCCATAGCGCACATGGTGGAACAGAAAGAAGTCGTGCAACACGTATGGGCCGATTGCCTCTTCTGTCTTCTGTTGCAACGCGCCGTCTTTCAGCGGCAGCAGCTCTGGCGTGATGGGTGTATTCAGCACATCGCGCAGCACGCGCGCTGTCTCGCCCGCGAACACCTCGTCCGCGCACCACTCTATCAGGTAGCGCACCAACGTCTTCGGCACACCAGCGTTGACGTGGTACATGCTGATGTGGTCGCCGTTGTATGTCGCCCATCCCAACGCGATCTCGCTCAGGTCACCTGTGCCGACGACGATGCCGCCAATTTGGTTTGCCAAGTCCATCAAGATCTGGGTGCGCTCACGCGCCTGAGCGTTCTCGTAGGTGACGTCGTAGCAACTGGGGTCATGCCCGATGTCGGCAAAGTGCTGCAGCACCGCTTGGCGGATCGGAATCTCCCGAGTGGAGACGCCTAGGGCGTGCATTAACGCTAACGCGTTCGCGTGTGTTCTGTCTGTCGTGCCGAACCCAGGCATCGTGACTGCCAGAATGCCCTCGCGCGGCAAGCGCAGGGCATCGAACGCGCGCGCAGCAACCAGCAGCGCTAAGGTCGAATCCAACCCACCGCTCACCCCAATCGTCACTCGCTGAGCGCCGACGTGCCTCAGCCGCCGTGCCAGCCCCGTGCTCTGGATGGCGAACACCTCGCGGCAGTGCTGTGCGCGCTCGGCTGGATTCGCTGGCACGAAGGGCAGCGCAGGCACAGTGCGGAATAGTCGCCCGCCCAGTTCTGTCAACGGCAGCGACACAGACACAGAACGCGCCTGCGCCCTGCCGGCTGCCTCTGCAAACGTCCGATTGAGCCGCCGCTCGTGCGCCAGCCTTTGCAGATCTATATCTGCGATGACCATCTGGCGCTCGAACTCAAAGCGTTGTGACTCGCCGAGCAACGCGCCGTTCTCTGCGATCAACGCGTGCCCATCAAAGACCAGGTCGCTGCTGCTCTCGCCTGGACCGGCGCTTGTGTAAGCATAGGCTGCTAGGCACCGCGCTGACTGCTGGCGCACCAACTCGCGCCGGTAGTTCGCTTGACCGAGCTTGGCTGGACTCGCTGAAAGATTCAGCAGCAACGTTGCCCCCGAAAGCGCCATGCGCCCGCTGGGCGGCTCAACCGCCCATAGGTCCTCGCAGATCTCGACCCCAATCGTGCAACCTGGGTGGGTGCTATCTTGGAAGACCAGCCCAGCGCCGAAGGGAACAAGCGCGCCGCCAATCTGGATGTGATCGGCGCCGACATTCAGCGCCGGGGTAAAGTGGCGCATCTCGTAGAACTCACTGTAGTTGGGCAGATACGTCTTTGGCACAACGCCAACTACGCGACCGACGCACAGAAACACGGCACAGTTGAACAGCCGCCCTTCAACCTCCAGCGGCAGCCCAACCACAGCCGCGATGTCCAGCTTGGCTGTCTCCTCGGCAAGCATGCCCAGTGCCTCGCGCGCAGCGTCGAGCAACGCTTGCTGGCGAAACAGGTCACCGCAGGTATAGCCTGTCAACCCAAGTTCGGGAAAGAGCGCCAGCGCGCAGCCGTGGGCGCGCGCTTGGGCGAGCGCCTGGCGCGCTTCGTGGGCGTTGAACCACACGTCGCCTAGACGGAGCTGGGGGACAACCGCTGCCAGACGCAGAAAGCCGAGCGCAGGCGCCGAGAAGAGGTCGCGGTGCATTACAGCAATTGTAGATACGCCTGCCTACTGGAAGGTCTCTGCGCTTCGCTTTCGATTGTGACAGAGTGCCGCTTTTGAGGACACCTGCGCGTTGTGTGTGGGCATCTTGTGGTAGCAAGCAGCGTTTACAATCGAAGTGTCTCATGGTCGCTTCACAAGCTGCTCAGCGCGCGCTGCGGCTGCTGATGCCAGGCTTGCGGCTAAAGCGCTGGTTTCTGCTGATGATCGTCGGCGTGACGCTGATCGGGTTGGCGATTGGGCTACTGCTTGCTGAGCTGTACCGCGAGGTGCGGCTTCCCGCAATTTTTTACTATCTGACCCTTCAGTTCTTTCCGCGTTGGGTGCGCGCGCTGTTGCTCGGAGGGCTAGGGATCACTGCATTTCTGTATGGCTTGTACCAGCTCAACGCTGTGCTGGTTCGTGCTGCGGGCGGCGAGGACACCCAGCGACTGCTACGCAAGCTGGTACATCAGCACCTGACCGCTCAAGGCCCGCGCGTCACCGCCATCGGCGGCGGACATGGCTTGGCTGCGCTGCTGCGCGGACTGAAGCGCTACACCTCCAACATCACTGCAATCGTGACCGTCGCTGACGATGGGGGCAGTTCAGGTCGCCTACGCCGCGAGATGGGTGTGCTGCCACCTGGCGACTTTCGTATGTGCATCGCCGCGCTTGCCGACGACGAGTCTTTAGTCACCCAGCTCATGCAGTATCGCTTCGGCGGCAGCAACGGTCTGAGCGGACACTCGTTCGGCAACCTGTTTATCGTCGCCATGGCAGAGCTAACCGGCAGCTTCGAGCGCGCTGTGATTGAGTCCAGCCGCGTTGTCGCCAGTCAGGGGCGAATTGTGCCCAGCACGCTGACCAACGTCACTCTGTGCGCTGAGTATGCCCCTGTTGCAGCGACGGCTGCCCCTCCCGTGCGCGGCGAGTCGTCCATCAGCAAGGTTGGTCTGCCGATCGAGCGCGTTTGGTTAGATCCGCAAGACCCGCCTGCCTACCCTGACGCTGTCAAGGCGGTGCTCGAAGCAGATGTTGTCGTGATCGGGCCGGGGAGTTTGTTCACCAGCGTGATGCCGAACCTGCTCGTGCCAGGCATCGCTGAAGCGCTGCGCCAAACGAGAGCGCTGCGTGTGTACGTGTGCAACGTGGCGACAGAGCGCGGCGAGACCGACCGCTTCACGATGACGGATCACGTGCGTGCCATCGAGCGCCACATCGGCCCAAATGCGCTCGATGTCGTATTAGCAAATAACCACCGAGTTGACTTTGCCCTGCCCTCTGGCGTTGAGTATGTCTTAGCAGAGCCAGCCCTGCCCAACAGCCGCACCCAAGTCGTCGGCGCCGACCTGATCAACGACAAGGAGCCTTGGCGACACGACTCAGATAAGCTTGCCCGAGCCGTGCTCGACTTGATCCACCGAAGAAATGCAGACCTCAACGCATCCGTATCTTCAACACTTGACTGAGCAACTCGGCGAGATGACCGAGCTGCTCACCCGACTTGTCCACATCGAGTCATTCAGCGCAGACAAAGCAGGGGTTGACGCCATGGCGCGCGCCGTCGCCGATGAGTTGCGCGCCTTGGGCGCAGCAGTGACCGTCTATCCGCAGACCACTACGGGCGACCACGTGCTCGGTGTGTTCAACCCTGGTGCAGGTTCACCGATCGCCATGATCTTGCACATGGACACTGTTCATCCTCCGGGGACGTGTGCGACTCGCTTCAAGATCGAGGACGGCAAGCTATACGCGCCTGGCGCCTTCGACATGAAGGCGAGCCACGTCATCACCTTTTACACGCTGCGCACGCTGCAAGCCTTTGGGCGCTTCCCCAACCGCGAAGTCCGTGTGCTGTTCACAAGCGACGAGGAGATCGGCAGCTACACCTCACGCGCGCTGATCGAGCAGACTGCGCGCGGAGCGAGCTTGGTGATGGTGATGGAGCCGGCGCTGTCCGACGGGCGGCTGAAGTCCTCACGGCGCGGGGTGGGCAACTTCAACGTCGTCGCACGGGGACGCGCGGCACACGCCGGCGGTGGGCACGAGCGCGGGATCAACGCCATCCAAGAGATGGCACACCAAGTCTTAGCAATCCAAGCGCTCACCGATTACACGCGCGGGATCGCCACCACCGTCAGCGAGATCCGCGCTGGCGTCGCGCGCAACGTTATCCCCGACCGTTGCGAGATCTTTGTTGACGCACGGGCAAACACGCTTGCGGACGCACAGTGGCTGACTGAGCAAATCTACGCGCTGAAGCCCGTCCTGCCTGGCGCAAGCCTAGAGATCCGCGGCGGGTTTGACCGCCCACCAATGGAGTGCAACGCAGAGCGTCTCGCCATTTTTGAGCGGCTGCGCCAGATCGCTGCGCCGATCCTTGACCTGAGCCATGGGCCGAGCGGCGCAGGCAGCGATGCAGCGTTCACCGCACCAATCGCGCCAACAATGGACGGTTTAGGTGCGGTCGGCGACGGGCTGCACGCGGTTGATGAGCATGTTTTGCTGAGCTCACTACCCGAGCGCGCAGCGATGAACGCGCTAATCCTGGAGTCATGGTGACTGCCTCTACGACGGCGGCAGATACTGTTGTCCCGGCAGCCACACTCGCCCGCCGTTTGGCAGATCGTGCGCAACGGAGAGAACGCGTGTCCCCTCACCAAGCACACGCGCATTGCGACGCGTGCGCAGCGTCTCAGCGACTATGGTCGCCATGCCGTGCGCCTCTTCGCTGATCAGCACAGTGATCACTAGCTCGTCTGCGACCAGCGTGCGCCCGCGGGGGACGATCAAAGTCACTGTTGGATGAGACTCGCTGATCAACTGCCCAGCATTGCCGCCATCTACGAACAGCGCCAGCACATTCAGCGCTTGGATCACTTGACCGCCCTCGCTGCGGCGCAGATCCAGAACCAAGTGTTCGAGTGAACCCTGACGCAACAAGGAGAACACAGCGTCGCGCACATAGGCAGCAGTGTTCGGCGCGCGGAAGTGGGCGATGGCAATCTGTCCGCTGCGCGTTTCAGGGACATGCTGCGTAGAGATAGGCGAGGGGAGCGGCGCGCGCGAGGTGCGGCGAAGATGAATCGTTCGAGTCAACCCTTCCGGATTGTGCACAGTGAGCGCCAGCCAACCTTCTGGACCAGGCATGCCGTAGCGCGCCCACAATGACCGTTGAGGCAGCAGCTCACCGTTGATGTGCAGAACGCGGTCGCCAATGCGTAGCCCTGCGCTGGTGGCTGGACTGCCAGCCGCTAGCCCAACTACGCGCGCGCTGCCATCCTCTTGGACAAGCATAGAAGCGCCAACCGTAGCCACCTGGCTCTCCCTGCCTCGCTCCAGATCGCGCAGCACGCTCGCCGTATCGCGGCTGGCATAACTCAAGCCAAGCGCCTGTGTCAACTCGTGCATGAGCGCATCCAGCTCAGCGGTGTGTCGCACCTGGCTCAAGCGAGGCAGGAAGCGCGCCCGCAGCGTCTTCCATTCGGCTCGCCGCGCCGAGCGATCCAGATGATGCGCGTCAAGCAGCGCCCAAAATGCGTCGAAAGTTGCCTGGGCTTGTCCCGGCTGGAGCGGTGTTTCGGTGAAGATCGGCACCAGTGGCAACGGGGTAGGCTCAACGCGAACCAGAGGAGGGCGTAAGCGCGCCCCTTGTGCGTGCAGCTCCTCGACGGCTGCGCGCACTTGAGGATCTTTCTCTAGCTGAAAGCGCCACCACTCGGCAGGCACAACTCGGTCGGGGAGAACGCCACGTCCCTCGAGCATCCTGCCGAGCGGATCGCGGTAGCGCCCGACAGCAAGCCAAAGCATCGAGCCATCCGGCAGGCGGAAGTCGCGCGCCATCTCGACATTCCCAGGTGTCGTGACTCCTAGGATGCGCGCGCGCTGGTGCGCTTGCATCACGGCTGCAAAGAGTTCCCCTGCACTGTTCGTGTTCTGTCCGACCAAAATGACAATCGGCACGCGGGCTTCGGGCAGCGTGCGACCAGAGGGAATTGTGTATGTTGTCGCGTTGCCGCGGCGGTCCACGTGGGCACCTGCCGAGCCGCCGTCGAGGAATAAACTGAGCACTTCAAGTGCCTGCACCACAATGCCGCCATCGTTCGCGCGCAAGTCGAGGATAAGTCCGCCGGGTTGATGCTCGCGCAATAGTCGGCGCAATGCGTCGCGCACTTCAGACGCGGTTGAAAACGAGAGGAAGTCGAAGAGGGCAAGGTAGCCTGCTCCGCTCGACAAGACCCGAGCCAAGACAGGGGACGGAAATTGCGCCGTTGTGAACGCCTCGCGCGACGCGACCACCTCGCGCGTGCTGCCATCGGGCGAGTGCACTGTGAGTTGCACCTCGCCCATCTTGCCGTATAGGTCAGCGGTTCGGTCTTCCACGTCCAGTGGCATGCGGTTGATCGCCGTGATGCGATCACCGAAGCTGAACAACAGCTCAGCCTGAGTGCCGGGCATCACTTGAAGAACGAGCAGACTGCGGTCAGGCATTCGTCGCAGGTTTGCTGCCAAGCCGTAAATCGGTGGGCTGGCTGCGCCTACCCGTTGGCTCTGCATCAACTGCGCTGCGACGGGCGGAAGGAAAGCTGAATGGTCGTCGCCCAAACTGGCGATCATCTGCGCCATCAGCGCGTAGAACTGCTCAGTAGTCTGTGCGGCGCGCACACGTGGTTCAAACGTCGCTCGAACAGCCGACCAGTCCACGCCGTTGTAGCCAGGGTCGGCGTAATGGTCGCGCACATACTCCCAAGCGCGCTGAAAGGTCTCCTGTGCTAGCGCAGGTGAAAAGGGGCGCTGGGCGTAGGAAGGCGCTGAAAGCGCAACAGCGAGTTGCAGTGCAAGCGTGACATGAAATGCGCGCAGCATGCCTCCAAGTGTAGAGGCGTGTAGCACGCGCGCTGCAGCGTCGCTCGTTACACTCGTTACAGAGGACGCGCCGTGAAGATAGCCACCAGGATGGCGACCGCACCAAAACACGACAGCATCCTCGGCGTATCCAATTGGGTGATGTCATCGAGCGGACGCGCCTGAGCGGCTGCGCTGAACAGGGCAAACGCCATCCAGACGAACCACGACGGCGAAGCAGTGATTCCAAGCACTGCCATCAGCCCAATCACAGCCAAACCCAGTCGTCGCGCCCAAGTGCCGCCCAGCGCTGCATACGCGATGTGTCCACCATCCAGTTGACCAACAGGAAGCAGGTTGATTGCGGTTACCACTAGACCGAAGCGCGCAGCCAGCAGCACAGGGTTCAGGTAAATGCCGTTGTCAATTGCCTCGGGCAAGAAGAGCGCAATCAGAAACTGTGTCAGCAGCGAACGGTTATCGGGCGCTGGCGAGGGTGCAATCTCGCTGGTGAGCAGCCCGACAACATACAGCGGCACTGCAACGACCAAGCCTGCAATCGGGCCGCCCAGCCCTACGTCGAAGAGGACGCGGCGGTTTTCAACTGCACCGCGCATCTGGATGAACGCACCAAGCGTGCCAAGCGTGCCTGGCAAGGGCACAGGGATGAAGTACGGCAACGTGACAGGCAGGTTGTGTCGCCGTGCTTGGATGTAGTGCCCAAGCTCGTGCATGCCCAAGATCGCGAGCAGCGTCAGTGAGAACGGAATACCATTCGCCAAGACCGCCTGCAGCGTGAGCGGGCCGGAAGGGCGGCTGACAGAGAAGGCGAACAATCCACCAAAGATTGTCGTGGTGACAACCGTTGCCAGGAAGAGGGCTAGGCTCAGCCAAACTCGAGCAGGCGCCTCAGCCGTCAAGTTGCCTTTGACGGCAATCACCACTTGGCGGTCAGACTCACCCTCACGCAGCAGCGGAACATAGCCCATGCTCGCCAGCCGCTGTCTCAAGTGGCGATATGCCTCGTCAGAATCCATCCGCAGCTTCCCTGTAAACGTCGCCATCGTGTCAGAGTCCGTGCGCGCTTGCTCGACGTACATGACCTCAGCAACGCGCGCGCGCAAGCGGATGAACTCATCGTTTGAGTTCGTCTCGGGCGAGACACTGCTCAGCGTTTCCAAACGAGGCGCTTCGCTCACGTCATCGTGAGTATGCCACAGGGAGCTAAGTCACTCGCACAAGTTTTAAAGAACGCTCAGCGCCTGAGCAAGGTCAGCGATGAGGTCATCGGGGTGCTCCAAGCCGATGGACAGCCGCAGCAGCCCGGGCGGAATGCCAGGGGGCGCGTCAGGAATCGAAGCTCGGTGCTCAATCAAGCTTTCGACGCAGCCGAGGCTCGTCGCGCGCGTGAACACCCGCACTGCTGCCGCGACAGCCATCGCGGCTGGTGCGCCTCCGTGCACTTCGAAGCTGACGACGCCGCCAAACCCGCCGCGCATCTGGCGGCAAGCCACTGCGTGCCCTGGGTGGCGAGGCAAGCCTGGGTAGTGCACTTTTGCCACTACAGGGTGGCTTGCTAAGAATTCCGCCACGCGCATCGCGCTTTCAGACTGCGCGCGTATGCGCAAAGGTAACGTTGGGAGGCTGCGCAGCAGCAGCCAGCAATCAAACGCAGAAGGCGAAGCACCGCCCAGCGCTTGGTAGTCGCGCACACGCTGAAAGAAAGCACTGTCTTCGCGCCCAACCACGACACCGCCGAGGACATCGCTGTGCCCGCCGATGTATTTCGTCGTTGAGTGCATCACCAGGTCTGCTCCTAGCTTGAGCGGCTGTTGCAGCGCAGGCGTGGCGAACGTGTTATCGCAAGCGCACAGTGCACCAGCCGCATGAGCGATCTCAGCCACTCGCGCGATGTCTGTGACCCGCAATGTTGGGTTCGAGGGTGTCTCAACCCAAACCAAGCGCGTGTTAGGCTGGATGGCGCGCTGAACTGCACTGGGGTCGCTGAAGTCCGCGAAGCTCACGTGCAGCCCCCAACGGGCAAGCACCTGCGTTGCAACTAGGCGCGTGCCGTGGTAGGTTTCCTCGGGGAGCACGACATGGTCGCCAGTTTGCAGCGCCGAAAGAATTGCAGCCGTCGCAGCATTACCCGAGCTGAACGCAGCCGCAACTGCCCCACCCTCTAGCGCAGCGAGCGCCTGCTCAAGGGCGCGACGGGTGGGATTGTCGCTCCGCGCGTAAGTGAACCCGCTCGGGTAGCTGCCGTCCTCGGCGCGTTCAAACGTGGTCGAAAGAACAATCGTCGGTGCAACAGCCCGAGTGCAGGGGTCTATTGTCCTGCCGACGCGCACCGCGAGCGTCTCGACATGCATACGCGGATTCTATGCCCATGTGCGCTTCTCAGATGCGCCTATCGCCTCGCCATAATCCGAAGTGCAGATGTCGCAGACGACTGTTTGGATCTTCGCCGATCAACTCTCGCATCGCTGGGCTGAGTGGCTTCGCGAGCGTGGACTCGGGCAGGCAAATGCTCAAGTGCTTTTTGTCGAGAGCGCGCGCCAACTCCGCGCACGACCGTGGCATCGGCATAAGTTGATCTTCGTGCTCAGCGCCATGCGCCACTTTGCCGAGGCAATGCGCGCTCAGGGATGGCGGGTGGACTATCGCCGTGCCCCAACGTTCCTTGAAGGCTTGAAAGCACACCTCGCCGAACACCGACCTCACCGCGTTCTAGTGATGCGCCCGAGCACTTGGCAGGGAGCGCAGTTCGTTGAATCACGCCTCAAGCAGGCGCTGCCCGACCTTGCGCTCGAGGTCATGCCCAATCGAATGTTTCTGGCAAAGCCACAGGACTTGGGCACAGCGCGATCGCCGTTGCTAGAGACGTTCTACCGCAACATGCGACGCCGCACAGGTTACCTGATGGACGGCGGTCAGCCCGCAGGGGGCAAATGGAACTACGACGACCAGAACCGCCTACCCCCGCGCAAGGAATGGCGGCGCGGGGCAACCCTAGACATCCCGCCGATCCCTGCTTTTCCGCCCAACGCGATTACACGTCAAGTGATCGCTGAAGTCGCTCAGATTGAGACTGCTTGGGGCGCGCTGGAGGGCTTTGCTCTACCCGTCACGCGCGAGGATGCTTTGCGCTTCTTCGAGGATTTCGTCGCCAACCGCCTGCCCAATTTTGGTCCGTATGAGGATGCGATGGTCAGCGGTCAGCCGACGCTGTTCCATGCGGTCGTCTCGCCGTTGATCAACGTCGGGCTGCTTGAGCGCGACGAGATGTGCCAAGCTGCCGAACGCGCTTGGCGCGAAGGGCATGCGCCACTCAACTCCGTCGAGGGATTCATCCGCCAACTGATTGGCTGGCGCGAGTTTATCTACGCGATCTACTGGCGCGAGATGCCTCGCCTACGCGAAATGAACACGCTTAACGCGCAACGCCCCCTGCCCGCTTTTTATTGGAACGCGCAGACCGACATGGCATGCCTGCGCGAATCAGTGCGGAGCGTATGGGAGCGCGGCTACACCCATCACATTCAACGGCTGATGGTGCTGAGCAACTTCGCCATGCTGGCAGGCGTGCTGCCTCAAGCGATCAACGAGTGGTTCCTCTCCGCCTACGTGGATGCCTACGACTGGGTGGTGACGCCTAACGTGATCGGGATGGGCGTCTTCGCTGATGGCGGCATCGTCGGCACGAAACCCTACGCGGCTAGCGCGAACTACATCAACAAGATGAGCACGTACTGTCAGCACTGCCGCTACCGTCCTGATCAGCGCCTCGGTGAGGATGCTTGTCCGTTCAACGCGCTGTACTGGGACTTCATCGATCGCCATGCTGAACGGCTGGGCGCAAACCCGCGCACAAGCATGCCAGTCAAAGCCTTGCGTCAGATGCCCGCTGCAGAGGTCGCTGCCTTGCGCGCTCAGGCGCAGCGATTCCTGGATAGCCTGTGAGCGACCATCCTAGGTAGCATGGGTGAAGCCGACAACGTTTGCAAGTTCCTGGTCAAGCGGTCACCTGATGCGTTCGTCCGCTTCCTGCTTGAGCCTAAGGAGGAGTTCACGGTTGATGTGCTCAGCGAAGAGCTGCCGGCGCACCCTCTGCGCGCCGACTCGCTACTTCGAGTCCGCAGGGACGACAGCCCTGTTGTAGTGCACATCGAGTTTCAGACTGACTTCAAGCCGGACGTGCCTTGGCGGATGCTGCATTACTTCGCGCGACTTTACAAGCTTTATCACCAAGAAGGCCTGATCCAGCAAGTTGTTGTCGTGTTGAGGCGCAGCAGCGTTGCTGAGGAGTTTGTCTACCCACCTGAGCGTCCCCTCACTCGGCACCGTTTTAGGGTGATCAAGCTCTGGGAGATAAACGGTCTAGAGCTATGCGCATATCAGCCGCTGATTCCTCTTGCTGTGCTTGCAGACTGGGGAGAAAGAGATGCCTTGCAGTCAGTGCGTGAGCAACTAGAAGCTTCCAGAGAGGGCGCTGCTGAGAAGTCAGGAAGTGGGTTCGCCGATGAAGTTTTTTGCACTGCCACACTCGCCAGGCTAAAATTCAGCAAGCAAGAGGTTGAGCGATTCTTGCCTGAAAGAGTTATGCGCGAATCCCCGCTTTACAGAGAGATCCTCGACCGCGGCAAGGCTGAGGGCAAAGCCGAGGCTATTCTAGAAGTGCTGAGCGACCGATTTGCCAGCAGCTTCACCCCGATTTCGGAAGAAGTTTCCGCCAAGCTCGCCATCCTGCAAGACCTCGAAGCCCTCGACCGCTTGTTCAAGGTAGCTCTGCAGGCACAAACCCTAGACGAGTTCATTCAGGTCTTAAGATCACTCGAAGCAGAGAAGCCGAGAGTGAGGAAGCCCGTAACCTCGCGCGGAGGGCAACTCACGAAACCAAAACACGGTAAGGGACTATCTTTGTAGCTCTGAGCTGACACTCAGAAAGTTCCTGCCTCTCGCGGTCGCAGCGATTCTCTTTGATGCGAATTGCCCTCATTGCGCCGTTTGCCTACGCGCCCAAAGCGACCGTCAGCGCACGAATGATGCCCATCGCGACGGCGCTGGCGCGCCGCGGGCACGTTGTCCATGTGCTCATTCCACCCTACGACAACCCTTCGTACAGCGGACGACGCTGGCAGCAAGACGGCGTAGCCATCGAGAACATGAGGTTGAGGCGGCTGCCGTTCTCTCTAGCGCAGTTTGCTGACCTAGCGCGGCAGATCGTGCGTAGCGTGCAGGCGCTCAACCCTGAGGTTGTGCACGTCTTCAAGCCTGTCGGCGTTGGCGCGCTGGGGCTGTTCGGCTTGCGCCAAGCCGCCGTTGTGGACAACGACGACTGGGAGGGGCGCGGCGGCTGGGTAGATGTGAATCCTTACCCTCGGCTGCTGCGCTGGTTCATGCTCTGGCAGGAACGCTGGGCGCTACGCCGCGCAGCAGCGGTCACCTGCGCTAGCACCGCCCTTGTCGAGCGCAGTAGGACGCTGGGTGGGGCAAGCAAGCCTGTGTTGCTGTTCCCCAACGGACCGCGCGAAACGCTGCGTGCACAGGTTGCCCGAGCGGAGCAGCAGCGCCAAGCGTTGCGCCAGCGGTTTGGCTGGGGTGATGAGTGGGTGCTGATTTACGCTGGCACAGTGCCTGTTAACCACGACCTGGATGTTGCCGTTCAGGCGCTCGCTGGACTGCGCGACAAGCCCTGGCGCTGGGCAATCATCGCCACGGGTGACGGCTTGCCCTCGCTGCGCCAACAGATCGCTCGCGCTGGTCTCGACCGCCGTGTGGAGTGGCATGGCTTCATGCCGCACGCGCAGCTCGTCGAGCGACTGGTTGCCGCAGATATTGCCCTCTATCCATACCGCGACACCCTGATCAACCGCGCCAAGTGCAGCGGCAAGGTGATTGATTACATGGCTTGCGGCAAGCCGATGGTTGTCAGCAACTTGGGCATGAATCAGGTTTACCTAGACGGCGGGCGCTGTGGAATGCTCACCCCGCCGGGAGACGCTGCCGCCTTCCGCCAGGCGCTCCTGCAACTCATGGACAATCCCGCGCTCGCCCATGCGCTAGGTCAGGCAGCACAAGCTCACGTGTGGCAGGCATTCGGCTGGGAAGGGCGCGTCCAGGCGTTGATCGAGCTCTACCAGCAACTCTAAACGCCCAGAGAACCACCGCAGCAATGGGCTTCCCGTACACGGGAGGGCTTGCCCGTGTCCACCTTAAAGCATGTTTTGACAACTTGAATACAATCGCAACAGTCTTATTCAGCGCGCACAGGAGGAATGCCATGTCATGAGCTGAACTGAGAGCATGTCTTGCAATTGAACATTTGTTCCAGTCTCAAGCCCTTCCAGCCGCCGCACGACAATGTGCACCATCGCCAAGTAAATCCAGCTCACACTGCTCTCTAACACGAACTCATAGTCCTTGCTCAACCGCCGATACCACCCTAGCACGCAAACGTCCGCTCCACCACCCACCGCCGCGGCAACACCCT
Source organism: Thermoflexales bacterium (assembly GCA_025054635.1). GTDB lineage: Bacteria > Chloroflexota > Anaerolineae > J036 > Brachytrichaceae > DRWP01. The sequence goes on along the minus strand of JANWZM010000014.1, from coordinate 7 downwards.
AAACGCT
>JANWZM010000012.1 GCA_025054635.1 Thermoflexales bacterium | reverse complement strand
GGCGAGACGCGGAAGCTGGTGTAGCCCAAGCGGAAGGCAGGCACTGGGTTTGTGGCGTCCACCCCCTTCACCAGCAGCACCGAGACATAGGCGTTCGGCGCGAAGCTCTCTTCGATGGGGATCTCCAGCACAGTGCTGTTGTTGTTCAGCGTCAGTGTGCGTCGCTGCAGGAAGCTTCCGCGTTCGACGGTGAGCAGGGCGCTGACCGTGCCCTGGAACGGCGAGGGCACCAACACACGGGCAACCTCGCCGACCTCGTAGGTGTCCTTGTCAGCTTGCAACTCGATGCGGTCGTTGTTCTCAATGCGCCAACCGACGTAGCGGCTAGGGTCTGCAACAAAGATCGAGCGCGCAGCGTTAGCAATCTTGACCCGATGCTCACCGCCTGCCTGGGGCGTGAACGTTGCGCTGGCACGCCCTTCAGCGTCGGTTGTAATCGTGATCTTTGAGATGACCGTGTCGCTGGGGTTCGAGGTGTAGAACACCTGCCCTTGCGGGTCCTCCTCTTGAACGGTCATCCACTCACGTTGGCTGAAAACAAGCTCGCCGGTTTGCCCAGCAAGTGGCTTGCCCTGCCAGTCCACTGCGATGACGTTGACCGTGATCGGGCTACCGACCTCGTACACATAACCTTCCGTGCTGACGCCGAAGTAAACAGGTGCTTTGTGCGCAACCACACTTTGGCGCGCTGAGGCGCTCTGGTCGTTGGCATCGGTGACTGTTGCTTCGAGCGTGAAGCGGGCACTTGTTCTGCGTTTGCTCAAGTCGGCAGGCAACCGTAGCACCAGACGCCCCTGGCTATCGGTTACCCCCTCGCCGTTGGCGACAGGCTCGCTGAAGCCTGGGAAGAGGCGGCTATCTGTCGAGAAAACATCATAATCGCCGAAGTCGTATAGACCCGGACCGCGGTAGCGGTCGAAGAGGTAGTCTTCCGCCATCAGAGACCAACGCACTGATGCGTTGGCAGCCGCGCCGCCGAAGAAGTAGCGCGCCTCAATTGTGAACTGCATGATCTCGCCGTCGAGGTAGTCAGTCTTATCCGCGCTCACGGAAACCTCGAACTCAGGTGCGCGGTAAGCAGCAACGGCAAAGAATGTGCTCCCAAACGCGCACGTTGGCTCCTCAGGGTCTTTGACGGGTTGAAGCGGCACGCAGACTTGAATGAAGTATGTGCCAGGAGTGATCCTTTGGTCTAGCGCAAGCTCACCCTCGAAGCCGCCGTTGTCGTCTAGTCGCAACGTCTGGCTGAAGACCCTGAAGCCGTTAAAGGACTCGATGGCGACTTGCACGGCAGGCACGTCAGGCAACGAGTAGCGGGCGTCGTTGTCCCTGCGCACGTAGCCCTTGAAGAAAACCCGTTGACCGGGGCGGTAGATCGGTCGGTCAGTGAACAAGTAAACCAGGTAGGGCTCAGCAAAGTATCGCCCTGGCAGCCCGAAGTCGTAGATCGCAATTCCACGCGACATTTCGCTCCAGGCAATCCCGAAACGCCCGCCGGGCTGACCGACGACTGCGTATAGCGTGCGGTATGGCTTGTAGCTCGCTGGGAGGCTTACCAGTGCTTGACCGAGCGTATCAGCGGCAGAGCTAGTCTGTGCTCTGGCAATCTCTGAAAAGGTGTGGTCGCGGAAGGTGACTTCAACGCCACCGAGCGGCTGGCTGGTGTTCAAGTCAGTCACCCAGACCAAGCCGCTGGTGTCCCCGTGCTTCAATGTCACGTGCAGATCGCTGACCACTAAGATGTGGCGGACGACTTGGACAGGGTTGGTCTCCGGTTGATTTAGCTCTGGCGCACTAACGCTGAGCAAGTAAACACCTGTCGGCAGCGAGCCACCTCCTTCCACTAGGTCCAATCGCAGGCGCTTGAGCTGGTTTAGCTCAGGGGTCACGCGTTCAGACCATCGGCGCAGCAGAGCTTCAGGCTGCGGCTTGTAGGTTTGGACTCGCTCGAACGAGTTCACTGCGCCCGTGAACTGGTAAAACTCTTCCAGCGACAGGCGGACAAGCTCGAGGTCAATCCGAGTGACGTTGCGATGCGCGACGAACAGGCGCGTGGGGCGACTCGCGTTGTAGACACCGACGAACCCCTCATTCTCTAGAGCGACAAACGGCTGCAGCGGTGCAGTGGTGAAACGCACCTCCGTGTCCTTGCCTAGCGGCACGCCATACTGATCCGTTGCGCCTCCTCCGATACGCACGCGATACGCTGTCGAAGGCGCAAGTTGAACTCCAAGGAAAAATTCGTTCGAAAAGCGATCGTAGAAGCTGTAGACCCGAGTCAGCGACACCGGCGGCTCGAAGGTCAAGTTGGGCAAGATCGTCGGCACAGATATCGGTGCGTTGAAGCGAATGACGAAGCTACTGTTCGGGTCTGCTTGGGTTGCGCCATCAGCGGGGACGGTGCCTATGACCTCGGGCAGTGGGAAGGTCGTGAACCCGAACACGGTTGGTTGTGTCGTTGCTCCGCTGCCTGCAGCCGCGCGCGCCCCTGCGCGCACAGTGACCACGTAGCCTTGACCGCGCTCGTAATTCTCCTCAGGAATGAAGGTCATTACCTCGCCGCGCGAGGTGCCCAGCAACGCTGAGGGCGTTGGCTCGCCTGCAGCTGTCGGCGCACCTGGAGCGGGCGCAAGGTCAGGCGTCTCCTCAGACCAGCGAAAGCTGCCGCGCACAGGAGGTTGGATTGAGAACGCAGCCTGAGCGGACGCACGATCCATGCGCTGGCTGAAGACCACAGTGATCGGCTGGCGCAAGTCAACGGGGGGCGACCCTGGTGCAGGCAAGACGAATTTCACCACAGGTGGAGCAACGGTGAACGTCCAACCGTAGTCTGCGTCGAGCACACTTCCAGTCGTGTCTCGTAGCCCAGCAGGCACGCGCGCGCGATAAGCTACGCCAGCTTGAAGCGGCTGGGTGGGTCGGAAGAGGTAAATACTGGTGTTCAACCACTCACCGCGTCCCTCGACAGTAGGTTCGAGCACAAGGGGTTGCGGTAAGGTGCTCTGCTCGGACAAGGCCGTGAGCGGCACAACGGGGCGGTTGAACAGTACGGTGATTGCTGCGTCAGCCGTGACATCCATCGCGCCATCTTGGGGGAGGGTTTGGGCGACAGCAAGCTTGCCCACTGTGTTGACCTCAAACTGCTCAGGGCGAGCTAGAGCAAACCCCTTGGCGCTCTTTGCCTCGGCAGCCAGCGAAACGGTGTACCGCTCCGCCTGAAGCCAGGGCTGTGCTGGCTTGAAGACAACAACCGAGTCACTCTTCCAGGTCAGTGTTCCGGCGACGAGCGTGCCATCGCTCGCGCGCACCTGCAGCGCCTGCTCGACCGAGCGCCGATCCATCGGCTGGTCAAAGACGATCTCAATCGGTTGGTCAGGCTGCAGCTCCTCACCGCGCGCTGGCAAGCGGTCGATGACCAGTGGGCTGCTCGGCGGGCGCGGTGTCGGTGTTGTGGCAGTAGGGGTGCTCGGTTGAAGCGTCACCTGTGGGGTCAATGGCGCTGGCGTTGGCAATTCTGCAGGCGCCCCACACCCAGCCAGCACAATTACCCCAAGGAAGAACAGTCGTGCAACACGCTCGAATCCTTTTGTCATGAGAACACTCCTGCTGCGAAGCAGCGAGCTTGTGAAGAAAACCTCGCTTGGGATTATCACCTAACACCCTAGACGCGCGCCAAGCAGCAGACGTTCCAACGCTCGCAGGGCGCACTCGAGGAATCGCTCGCATGTGCTGATTGGGGGATTGCGGGTGCGATCGGACCCACATCTATCCCCCGTTATCTGCAACTTGCACAGGCGAACACAGATGTCAAGTCCCGAGAGGACTCAACTGCTGGCGGGCACTCGTCCATCCGTATGCGCCTTGCCCTAGAGTGTGTGCGCTGTGAAGATGACAGTGAGGCGCGTTCCTACGTGTCTGGCTCGCAGGTGAGCAGAAGCGGAAAGCCTTCCAGCCGTGCGGCGAAGATGGCTTGACCGACGAGACGCTCCGCTTCGCTGCGCGGGCGCACGCACACCAGCGCGATGCCCTCGGTGTGCGCTCGCCAGGCGATGGTCTCGGCGATCTCGCGCGAGAGCTTGAAGATGGTTTGCAGAATCCGCTCGACGAACTCGAATGTCGTCACGTTGTCGTTGTGGATCAACACACGCCACGGCGGCTCAACCCACACCTGCTGCGCTTCTTCGATGGCGACTTCTGTGTCTCGCTCGGGGGACGGATTCGCTCTGGATTCGGGGAAATCAGTGCGCTGCACATGGTTTGCGGCTGCAACGCTAGGCGCACGCAGCGCGTTCGTGCAGCAGCACACATATCCCTCCTTCAGGAGCGCGCCCTCAGGGGAGCGCCCAGACTTCCGCATCAGCACTACAGTCCTCATCTCCGAAGCCCTCTGGACAGTGGACGCACCTCATTATCGCTCAAACTGGCGAAAGCCCTCTCCGTACACCTCTTGGGCTTGACCGATCACCAAGAAGGCGTGCGGATCTGTCCGGGCGACAATTGATTTGAGCAAAGCCGCCTCCGCTCGGCTGATAACGACGAACAGGATCGGGCGAGTTGCGCCTGTGTAAGCGCCAATGCCGTGCCAGTATGTCACGCCGCGCCCCATGCGATGCATCACGGCGTCGGCGACTGCCTCGGGGTGCTGGGTGATGATGAGCGCCATGCGGCTGATGTGTGCACCTTCCGAGACTGCCTCAGCGGCTAACCCAGCAACGTACAAGGCGATCACCGCATACAGTGCCTTCTCCCAACCAAACGAAAGCGCGGCAAGCCCCAGGACAACAGCATCGGTGAGGACATAACTTTGGCTCATCGGAATGCCGCGCCAGCGCACGAGCAGCAGCACTAAGATATCCGTTCCGCCCGTCGTGCCCTGAGCGCGAAAGACCAATCCAGCACCAATGCCGCCGACGATTGCGCCGAAGAGCGTGTTCAGAAAGACATCTTGTGTCAGCGCACCGACCCCCACCCATTCCAAAGCGGCTGTCCCAGCGGAGTACAGGGCGACGACGTAAATCGTCCGCGCCAGGAAGCGCAGCCCGCCGAGATACCGAATGCCAAGCGCCATCAGCGGCAGGTTGAGCAGCAAAATCCACACACCCACGCCGATGGTGATCGGCAGCTCACGGCTCAGGATCAGTGCTAACCCGCTCACCCCACCCGGAGCGAGGTTTGCGGGAGATAAGAAGACCGCAACTGAAACGGACTGAATCAGCGCTCCCACGGTTAAAAATGCGCCATCGCGCGACCGTGTCCACGCTTCTTGCCAATGCCTAGAGCGAAGCAACGAGTTCTGCGTCAACACAGTTGCATACTGTAACTGCGCTTGGTTAACATCCCGCGCGCGAGCGGCGCGCTGCTGCATATGATTGTGTGCAGCGCGTCGGTAAGCTGTGCACGTTCCCCGTCAAAAGTGCGTTCACCACGCCATTCTGAAGCTGCCCTAGCTATAATCCGCTCGCGCAAAACGTGCTCGCCCTCGGCGCATACAACTGCAGGTGAGCAAACGGAGGGAAAACCGATGGCATCGCTTCTCGAGAAGGTCAACACGCTCATTCAGGCTAATTTGCACGCCCTAGTGGATCGCGCGCTTCAGTCAAACTCGATTGCTGTGATTGATCAGTACATCCGAGACGTCACCAACAACCTGGATGCTCTGGAGGATGCGGCTGCAACAGTGGGGGGTCAAGTCAAGACGTTGGAGCGCAAGCGGGACGAGTACAAGAAGCAAATGGAAGAGCTTGACCGCAACATTGACGTGTTCCTGACCCAAGGCAAGGACGACCTTGCGCGCGCAGCGCAGGCAAAGCTGAACTCAACGCGCGATCTCTATGAGAACTTTCAAGAGCAGCTCGAGCGCCAGCAGCGTGAATACAAAGCTCTGCTCGACGCGCGGATCAAACTCCAAACCAAACTCGCCACCATCCGCCAGCAGCGACAGGAAATGGCTGCGCTGCTCGAGCTAGCCAAAGCGAAAGAGCTCACCAACCGAACCATTCGCTCCCTGAACGACCTCGCTGGTGTTGGCGATGCTGATGTCGCTCGGATTGCCGAGTCCATCCGCGCCCGCCTGGACGCAGCGTCTGCGCGCGCCGAGATCGCGGCACAAAACTTGGACGCCCAGATGGACGAGATCCTTGGGCGCCAAGAGCTTGACGCGCAGCTTGAAGAGCGCAAGCGCCGCTTGGGCATCGGCAGCTAAACACCCACTGCGGCTAGAGGAATGCGCGACCTGCGACGGCGAACGTTGGGTCAACTGATCCAAAACGCCGTCTTCAGCGTGCCCAGCGGGCTAGTCATCGCGCTTGCGATCATCCTCGTTGGTTTAGGTATTCCTATTCCAGTCATCGGCGACTGGCTCGGTCTGTCGCCAGCATGGTGGCTGGTTGGGCTTGTGCCATTGTGGGTTGTGGTTGTTGCAATCGGGTTGCTCAACCCGCGCGCTGGTGAGCACGCCGCCTCACAAGCGATCCGCGCTCAGTTTGACACCAGCGTCCTTGCGACGGCTGCCTTACGCCGAAGTGTCGAACAGGCGATCCGGTATCGCGAGCAAATTGACGCTGTCGTTCAGCGTTTTGGGGACAGCCCGATGCGCGTGCGTGTGCAGGATATCGCTGACCAAGTTGAGGACTGGCTGCAGCGGATCTACGCCCTCGCCCTACGGCTAGACGCTTTCAACCGCGACCCTCTGGTTCACAACGACCTGCGCGCCGTGCCCGACGCCATCCAGAAGCTCAAGCAGCGCCTCGCAATCGAGCGCAGCCCAGCTATTCAGACCGAGCTGCAGGCAACCATCGCCCGACGTGAGGCGCAGTATGACAGTTTGCTCAGGCTCAGGGACACGATGGCGCGCGCCGAGCTGCAACTGGAAAACACCCTGACCGCCCTGGGGACGATCTACTCGCAGGTGCTCTTGCTCAGCGCCCGCGAAGTGGACAGCGGAAGGGCACAACAATTGAGGGAAAGCATCAGCGAGCAGGTGCAGTCGCTGCAGGACATCCTCGAGTCAATGGAAGAGGTCTATCACGTTGACCTGCCGCCTGCGCTCGCGCAGCGCACAGCCCAACGCCGATAGACGCCGGTTGCTCGTCCTCATCAAGCCATGATTCCGCGAGACGCAGGGCTTGCTTGCCAGGAACGCCTAGGCTTAGACGCGAGCTGCAGCGCGCTCACTTTGCACGTTGCCTTGTGTGATAGCCTATTGTCCTAAGCCATGGACCCGCTCTCCAACTCCAACGCTGAGCCACAACATGCAACTGGCAACTTTGCAAACGACACACAGACGCTGAGCATTCTGCCCTTGCGCTGGCAGTTGGCGTATCCGCTTGCTCCGCTGCCGCTTCGAGTGAGTGAGCCGAACTTGGTGCGCCTCGTTGAGGATGCCTTGGTCAATCGTCAGCCCGTAGGCACGGTTGCCACTCGAACGGGCAACGACAACCCAACCCCCGGCGAACTTTATACCGTGGGCACAATGGTCAACATCGAGCGCCACATCAGGATGCCCGACGGCACGCTCAACCTGCTGGTTGAAGGGGTGGAACGGTTTCGGATTGTCGAGATCGTCACCGAGACGCCCTACTTCGTCGCTCAAGTGCAGATCTTGCCCGAAGTGTGGGAGGAGTCATCCGAAGTCGAGGTGCTGCAGCGCGAGCTGCGCGAGGTGTTCGGCAAGATCGCCGAGTTGCGCGGCGACATCCACGAAGAGCTGCAAGGGCTGATCATGGCGACGCAAAGCTCGCGTCGGCTGACTTACCTGCTCGCCACCTACATGCGCATGGGGATGGAAGATGCCCAGCGCATCCTCGAGATGAATGGCGCAGCCGAAAAGATGCGCCTACTGCTCAGCATTCTCAACCGCGAGCTGTCGCTGTTGCAACTGAGCCGACAGATCCAGTCCGAAGTGCAGGGCGAGATTGAGAAGACGCAACGCGAGCACTTCCTGCGCGAGCAACTTAAGGTGATCCGCCGCGAATTAGGGGAGCTCAGCGACGAGGCAACCGAGGTCGAAGAGCTGCGCGCCAAGATCGAAGCCGCAGGGATGAATCCTGAAGCGCACCGCGAAGCCTTGCGCGAGCTGGATCGCCTATCGAAGATCCCGACTATTTCGCCAGAATACAGCGTCATCCGCACGTATCTGGATTGGCTGGTCGCCATGCCCTGGAAAACGGCGACGAAGGACAACCTCAGTTTGTCGCATGCCCGAGCGGTGCTCGACGAGGATCACTACGGCTTGACCGATGCAAAGGAGCGCATTTTGGAGTTTCTCGCCGTGCGCAAGCGCCGTCAAGAGCTCAGCCGCGGACGGCGCAAGGGCGAGTCTGACAAGCTGCCCTCGTCGCGCCCGGACCGCGAGGGGGCGATCCTATGCTTCGTTGGTCCGCCTGGGGTGGGCAAGACCTCGCTTGGGGCAAGCATTGCTCGCGCAATGGGGCGCAAGTTCGTGCGCATGAGCGTCGGCGGCATCCGCGACGAAAGCGACATTCGTGGCTTCCGCCGCACCTATATCGGCGCTGTGCCGGGGCGCATCGTGCAAAGCCTGCGTCGCGTTGGCACACGTAACCCCGTCTTCGTGATTGACGAGGTGGACAAAATCGGCTTGGACTACCGAGGCGACCCTGCCAGCGCCCTGCTTGAAGTGCTCGACCCTGAGCAGAACCGCGAATTCCGCGACCACTACTTGGATGTGCCGTTCGACCTGTCGCAGACCTTGTTCATCTGCACAGCAAACACGCTCGATACTATCCCCGGCCCTCTGCGCGATCGGATGGAGGTGCTCCACATTAGCGGCTACACCGAGCAAGAAAAGCTCGAGATCGCCCGCCGCCACCTGCTGCCGCGTCAGATCCGCGAGAATGGCTTGCTTGCGAACGAAGTGACTTTCACCGAAGCGGCGCTGCTACGCCTGATCCGCGAATACACCCGCGAGGCAGGGGTGCGCAACTTGGAGCGCGAGATCGGAAGAATCTGTCGCAAGCTGCTTGTTCGCGCACAGGAAGGCAAGGTCACCTTCCCCATTTTGGTCACCGACGCGCTCGTGCGCGAGCTGCTCGGCAAGCCGCGCTACGACAACGAGCTTGCCGAACGCACAGAGCTGCCCGGCGTCGCCATTGGCTTGAGCTGGACGCCGATGGGAGGCGAGGTGATGTTTGTCGAGGCAACCCGAATGCCTGGGCGAGGCAAGTTCCTGCTGACCGGACAGCTCGGCGATGTGATGAAGGAGAGCGCCCAAGCTGCGCACTCCTACATCCGCAGCCGCGCGGAGCAGATCGGGATTGATCCAAGCACGTTTAAGGCAAGCGACCTGCACGTGCACGTCCCGGCTGGCGCGCAGCCAAAGGATGGGCCGTCTGCTGGCGTCACCATCGCAACGGCGCTTGCATCGTTGCTTACCGAGCGGCGCGTGCGACCCGACGTCGCGATGACCGGCGAGATCACGTTGCGCGGCTCGGTGCTGCCTGTTGGTGGCATTAAAGAGAAGGTGCTCGCAGCGCACAGGGCGGGGATAAAGACGGTGGTCTTGCCGCGCCGAAATGCGCCAGACCTCGAAGACCTGCCAGAGGAAGTGCGCCGAGCGGTCGAGTTTGAACTCGTGGATCGCGTCGATCAAGTACTGGCGATCGCCTTGGCACCGAGCGAAACGCAAAAGCGTCGGCGAACAAGAGCAAAGCCAGCAGCCGAGTCACGCTCGCTGGGCGCAGGGATGTGCTGATGCCTGAGAGCATGTCTTACAGTTCGGTGTGGAAGGAGAACAGAGCCATGTCGGAGCGCAAGCGTTACCCAACCGACCTCAGCGAGGCGCAGTAGCACTCATCGAGCCACACCTCCCCAAGCGCCCCCCCATGCGGTCGCAAGCGCATCCACTCGCCCCGCCAGATTCTGCCATTCTCCACGTGCTGTGCACAGGCTGTTCATGGCGTATGCTGCCACACGACTTCCCCGCCTGGGTGTATCACGACTTCTGCCGCTGGCGCAAGAACGGCACATGGGAGCAGCTAAACGCGGCGCTAGTCAAGACGCTGCGCGAGGCGCAAGGGCAGGCGGCTGAGCCGGGCAGGGTGAGTGTGGACAGCCAGTCAGTGAAGACAACGGCACGGGGGGCTTACGTGGCTGGGATGGGGGCGAAAGCGCTGGGTGGCAGTGGACAGCGCAGGGTTGATTCATGCGGCAGCGGTGCGCGCGGCGGACGTGCCCGAGGGCGGGAGCTGCTGCGGCAGGCGGTGGAGTCAGGGCGACTGCAGCGTGTTGCGAGAGTGTGGGTGGATGGCGGGTATGCAGGTGGGTTTGAGGCATGGGTGCGCGAGTCGTTGGGGTGGCAGGTGGAGGTGGTGCGGCGGCGCGGGCGAGCGTTT
>JANWZM010000007.1 GCA_025054635.1 Thermoflexales bacterium | reverse complement strand
AGCCCAACTTGCGGGAACCAGCCGTTGTCGTAGTTGCCTGAGGTGTCGTGCCACCCCCAACGGTAGTCACCTGCGAGTGGGTTGGGGATCACCCCTGAAGTTTGCCCAACGCCATTTGTGCCGAAGTTCCCCTCACCTGTTGCGTAGGGGATGATAGGAAGGGTGACGGTTGCTGCCTGGCTCGGCAGCGGGAACGCAGCCGTTGCGACAAGTGCGGCGAGCACAGACCAAATGCGGAAGTTCATGCAAGCAAGCCCCCAGGGATGGTGTTAGCTCGTTTCACTCTCGTAGTTTACCTGCAGAGGGAGCATCTAGCAAGAGAGACGTGAAGCTGGACGTAGAGCAAACGGTATCAGTCTTGATATTTGTCGGGCGGGGACGACTCTTGCAGACCGTAGGGCCTGTCGCATGGTGCGCTCGGCAGGCGATCAACGAACGGCTTGACTCACGGGGAAGTCGGCGCTGAAGGGTGGTTCGCATAGGCGGATTTGCTCGGCTGAACTGATACTTGGAACGACGCGAGAGGCAGGGGAAGCTCAACCCTGCCAGGCAAGTGCAAAGACCAATAGCAACCGCCAGAGCTGCCTCCGTGCTTTAACGCGCACTCGCGTCGTGTTCGTCGAGTTGCTGTGTGGATAGAATGCGAGCGCGCATGGCCACCTTCGTGCTGCTCTACTCCGATACCGGGGGCGGTCACAGGACGGCTGCGGACAGCATCAAACAAGCCTTTCATTTGGTGAGTGGTCAGCAGCACCGCGTTGAGGTTGTCAATGCAATCGGCTGCTTGCCCACACCTTTCAATCGCAGCGAGCAGACCTACCGAGCAGCGATTCGCCATGCGCGGTGGCTGCACTACTTGAGTTACCTCGCCATGAACGGGGTGCGGCGAATGCAATTGCTCAGCGCGCTGCTGCGCTTGCTCGACGGCAAGCGCTTACGGATGCTGCTGCAGAAGCACCCTGCCGATGTGTATGTATCTTGCCAGCCGCACTTCAACCCGTTTGTGCCGCCAGTCATGCGCACTGTGGCGCCTTACGCGCGCTATGCGCATGTTGTCACCGACCTCAGTCGCTTACACCGTTTTCACGTCACGCACGAGGCACGTTTGGTCACAACGCCAACTGAGGAAGCGCGTCAGGAGCTGATCGCGCACGGCATGTGCGCTGAGCGCATCGTGACGACAGGTCAGCCGGTCATGCCTGACCTCGAGCGGCGTGTGCAGGCAGGTCGGCGGGCGCGTGCGCGGTGGGGGTTGCGCGATGACTTGCTGGCAGTGCTGATCCTCGGCGGCGGTGAGGGCATGGGGGTGATTGGGCGAATTGCGATCGCGATCGCTGAATCACGCTTGCCTGTTCAGCAAGTAGTCATCTGCGGCAGAAACCATGCGCTGCGCGATGGGTTGCAGCGCGTGCTGCCACGCCAGACCGCGCGCGTGCTCGGCTTCGTTGATGATGTGCCCGAGTGGATGGGCGCAGCCGATGTCTTGATCACCAAGGCTGGATCCACGACGCTTGCCGAGGGGTTCATTGCCGGGCTGCCGATTATCCTGTTTGACGCGCTGCCCGGTCAAGAGGAGGGGCCGCGCGACTACGCCGTGCTGCACGGCGCAGCTGCCTGGTGTCCGACGCCTGAAGATGTCGTCGCTCAACTGCGCTGGTGGCTCAACCACAAACAGTCGCTCGACCTAGCGCGGCGGTGCTCGCGTGCCCTAGCGCGCCCAGAAGCCTCGATCAGAATCGCCCAAGCGCTGTTGGAATTATGCCCGTGATCGCTTCAAATCGCGGTCAGTTGGCGAGCCGCCTCATCAACACCCTTACGCGAGGCGCAGTGCCTCTCATCCTGGGGTTGACTCTCTACTTCGCAGTGGGGTTGTTTAACCTTCGTCTGCCTGGGCTGCAATACGACGAGGCGGCAGATGCTGTGCCTGCGATTGAAGTCCTGCAGGGCAGGGAGCCAAGCACAGCGCGGAACGTCACTATATTCGGCAAACGCCTGCCGTTAATGATGCTGCACCACATCGGCCCGACAACGATTTACACTAGCTTGGTTGGGCTGGCGACGTTGGGGATCTCCGTCGAGGCGCTGCGGGTGAGCCAACTCGCCGTCGGCGGATTGGCGTTGGTCGGGGTGTGGCTGTTGGCGCGGCATTGGTTCGACGGGCGGGTAGCGGCGCTCGCTGTGTTGCTCTGTGCGACCTCACCGCCGTTTGTGTGGTGGAGCCGAGCGGGTGCAAATTGGACTGTGCCGCTGCTGCCAATGGCGCTGTTCATGTGGCTAGCGCTGACGCACTGGTGGCGCAGAGGCAGCTTGACTGCGCTGCTTCTCGCAGCGTTTTTGTTCGGGCTTGGCTTGACGACGAAAATCCTGTTCGTCTGGTGGCTTGCGCCGATAACGCTGGTCGGGTTAGTAGCGATCAGACAGCGACGAGCGCCCTTGGAGACGCGCCTTCGGGGATTGGGTAGGGCAAGGTGGGTAGGTGCGCTGCTCGCGTTCGCTTTAGGTGCTGCACCCCTCATCGCCCACAACCTCCCCAATGGCGAGACGCTGCGTTTCATCCTAGCGAACGCGGCGCAGACCCAACTTTACGGTCACAACAATTTGGACTTCCTTAACAACCTGCGCAAGGTGTCGGGCGAGTTCCTGCGGGTGATGGGGGGCGACACAATCCACTTTTGGGCGCCTGCGGGCGTGCCCATCGGGGCAGGGATGTTTGTCGCTGCTTGGCTTTACGGCATGTTGCGTTGGCTGAAGCCTTCGGCGTCACTGGCTCGCCTCGCCCTGGTGCTGACGCCCGTGGCGATGCTGCCGCTGAGCACTATCAGCACAAGCAGCATCGGCGCAACGTATCTGTTCACCCTGCTGCCGCTGGCATGGCTGTTGGTCGCTGCTGCCGCGCTTGAGTGGCTGAGCCGCTTGCGCCTCAAGGCAGCGCACGTCGGTTTATGGGCGCTGTTGTCTGGCATCATGCTCAACCATCTCGTAACTAGCGTCGCAACGCATCGTTTCTTCGCCGAGACAGGTGGACGGGGGTTCTGGTCTGATGTAGTGTATGACCTGGCTGGGATGCTGGAGCAGCGATTTGCCGGTAGGACGATAGTCGCTATGGACTGGGGGTTTCGGCGCAGCCTTGAGTTTCTCACCGAGAACCGAGTGCGCCCGCGCGAGGCGTTTGGATACACCCTGCTGCCGAACGCGGAGTTTGACCAGCTCGCGACCGCGCTGATACGAGAACCAGACAATGTGTATCTGTTTCACGCGCCTGAATACACAGCGTTCCCGAAGCGTTGGGAGCGCCTTGAGCGTGCAGCACTTCAGCAGCACAAGCGGCTCGTCCTCGAAGCTGCGCTTCGTGAGCGCGACGGCACGACCAACACGCTGATTTACACGGCTCGCCCTGCGCCGCGGCAATTCGCGCCTCCGCAGGACTTGCCCCTGCGCGATGCGCGCTTCGAGCATGGGCTGCGCCTGCTCGGTGGCGAAGTGCGCTATGACGATGCTGCGCGTGAGCTGTTCGTGAGGCTCTACTGGCAGTCGCATGCTCAGCGGTTGCCCGATGACACGGTTCTGCTCCATGTTGTTGACCAGTCCACGGGCGCAGTCGTGCTCGTTGCTGACAAGCAACCTGTCTACGGCAGCTATCCGTTTGACCGCTGGGTTTACGGCGAGGTGGTGAGCGATCCGCACTGGGTCACGCTGCCAGCCGATCTGCCCTCGGGCGTGTATCAGGTGCGCGTCGGCGTGTATGACCGGCAAACCGGCGCGCGCCGAGCCATTGACGACCCGCAAGATGACGCGGCAGGCAACAGCCTGATGCTGCAGACGTTCCAAATTCCGTGAGCAGGCGCGTTTGCCGCAAAGCCTCAGTTGGCTGAAGTGCCTGAGTTGTCCAGCACGAGCGCATACCCAGCGACCCCAGCGCGGCACGTCCTGAAATTTGCCCATCCTGCCGCCAGGGCGAGGCGCTGTGCTTCTTGCAGCGTGTAAGCGCGCTGCACGGAAGTCACCCCGTCAGCGCGTGTCAACCGGTTGCGGCTGGTTAGGCGCGTCAGCACCCATGCACCGACAAGCCCAAGCGCCGAGCGATGCAGGTCAATGCAGATCACGCGCTGCCGAGCGATGCGCGCGCACTCTGCAAGCAGATGAGCCGCGCCTTGAGGTGAGAAGTGATGCAAAGTGTGGACGCAGACGACGCTGTCGAAGCTTGCGTCGGCAAACGGGAGTCGCGCGCCGTCCGCGCGCACAAATTGGCTGCGCGGCTGGATCTGCTGAGCGAGCCTGAGCACTGCGCTAGAGCGGTCAACACCCACGTATCGAGCGCCCAATCCTTCCACAAGTTCGCGGAGCAACGCGCCGGAGCCGCACCCAACGTCGAGCACGTGTGATGTTCCTTTGGGCAGTAATTGTTCGAGCGCGGCAGTCAGTCTCAACAGGCGAGCATAACGCGCCATGTCGTCCAGGTTCTGGCGCAGCTCGTCCAAGTCATCGTATGCGCCGAGGTCGAGCAGCTCGGGTTGTTCGCGGCGGGGGAGGCTCACGACGCCTGAATCGCGCAGGGGATGTGCTCGATGCGGCGCACAGCGTTGCGCGCATCAAGTTCGACTGCGACGAAGTCGATTCGCCACGGCTTGTCGTGCAGAGCGTGTGCAGCGAGGTAATGCTGCGCTGCAGCGATGAGCGCTTGACGCTTGCGCGGGGTGACGGTCTCCTCAGGCGCGCCGAAGTCAGCGCTGTGGCGTGTGCGCACCTCGACAAAAATGATCTCCTCTCCGTCCTGCGCGACTAGGTCAATCTCACCTGAGGCGCAGCGCCAGTTGCGATCGCGCACGACAAAGCCGCGATCCGCGAGAAAGCGACAGGCGATGTGTTCGCCCCAAGCGCCAATGCGCTGACTCACTCCTCCTCGACCTCGGGCGGCTGCGCCGTTTCGCGTCCAGTCAGCCCCGCGGCGATAACGCTGACCACGAAGCAGACCAGACCGAAGACGACTACCAAGCCCGGACGCAGCTCGGCATTCGGCACTTGGATCAGCAACCCTAGCCCTGCGATCACTTGACCGATGATCGAGCCGACCCCAACCCAGATGCCAACAGCGATGCCGGCGATCCAGCCAATGCGCGGGTCAACGAATCCCTCGGCTGCTTTGCGCCCCGCGATGATCGCAACTGTGCCTGCAGCCACAAGCGCGCCGAGGTAGCCCGCGATGAACGCTGCGCCGGCAAGCAAGCTGGCGTCGCGCACAAGCAGCGACAGCAGCAGCCACTGCACCAAAATCGCCGACGCCGCGACCGAAATAGCCGAGATCACGAGGTAACGTGCGTGTAAACGATTCATCGGTTCGCTTTAAAGCATACTGCTATCCCTGCGGCAGGTAGGCAGGTATTTAATCAAGTCCTACGGCAAGAAACGCACCTCGGCGATCCGCAGGCGGTCGCCGACGGGTGTCCCCTCGCGCGAGATCGGCAGCCGTGCACCCGACTCAGCGTCGTAAAGCCCAATGAACACCCCCCATTCTGTTTCAGCTTCAGCCGAAACCTCAGCCAACCACACGCCGCGGCGGTCAACAATCAGTTCGCCGACGTGCCAGGTGTTCGTCGGGCGGTAGCCGTGCGCTGGCTCGCCGTCGAACTGGGCGACTGGAGGTGCGTCTTCTGCGCCGATGTGCACGAAGACTTTGTAGCGCCCTGGGATTGGGGCGTGCGCGCGCCACACGAGCTGCACGGGGATGACCTCGCCCCTGCGTGCAGCGCTGCTGAAAGGCACGACCGCTTCGACTAGCTCAATGTCGTTGCCAAAGCGGTAGCTCACCCTGTCGGTTGGCATCGCTTGAGCGCGCGGCGCTGCATACACCGCGAAGCGGATGTTTCCCACCCAGCGCTCGTGAGCTTTGTAGGTGTGCTCGCCCAGCCAGCGCTCGTACCACCCGTCCGGGTCAGCCTCGTGCTCAGCGTAGTACAGGGCAAACAGGCGGGGGTGGTCTGCGCTGATCGCGCGCATCTGCTCGCCAACTGCCTCGTAGGAGGGCGGGCGGTATCGCAGCGGGTAGAGGTTGCGGTCGTCGCGCTGGTAGTAGGTGTAAACCTCCCACTGGTTCGGCGCAAGGAAGATCACCGCATCCTCTGCGCGCGCCTGAGAAGCGATCAGGCGCTGCAAGCCGCGGTAGTCGTCACGGGCGTAGCGTGGATTGTCATACAGATTGTGCAGGGAGGGCGCTACCGACACGACAAGCAGCAGCGCGCCAGCCCCCTGTGCAGCAGTATGCCCCCAGCCTGATGCCCATCGAGCGCGCGCAGCGACGCCCTCGATGAGGCTCACCAGTCCGCGCGCGACCAGCACGAGGAAGGGCGCAAGGCTGATCAGCAAGAACTTCAGGTAAGTCTCCCGGTATACGCCTAAGATCAGCAGCCCGGCAATCGGCGCGCCGCACAGCGCGACGAGCCAGAGCCTCGCCGTCCACCCCTGTGAGCCGACCAGCACACCTGCTGTGGCGAGTGCCCCCCAGAGGATGAGCGCAGCGCGAGCTTCATCGTGAGAGGCAGTGTGCCCGACGACGAGCACGCGGTAGATCGCCGAGGCTGCCGTGCTGAGAGCGACTGGTTCGTTGGCGGTCTCCCAACTGCTCACCCGAGCGAGGGCTGTTGGAAGCCAGGGCAGGTAGAGCAGCCCTGCAGTCCACACCATCCCGACCGTACCAACGACCGTGCGCAGGGCAACCGAGCGTTCGTCGCGCTGGCGCCAACCCGCGAGCAGCGCGCAGAGAAGCTGGGCGGCGATGACGAAGGGGTAAGCGTAATGCGTGTAAAGCCCAGCCGCTGTGGCTGCGACATAGGTGAGATAGGCGGCGCGTTTGCGCTCTTGCGCCCAGAGCGCCAACGCCCAGCTCGATGCTGCTGCCCATAGCCCAAGCAGGGCATACATGCGCACCTCCTGGGCATAGTAGATGGCGAACGGCGACCCCGCCCAAAGCCCACTCGCAATCAAGCCGACCCGAGCGCTGAACAGCCGCCGCCCGAGTGCAAAGACGAAGACCGTCGTTAGCATGCTGGCGAGCGCGGACAAAGCGCGCAGCGCCGCTTCGCTCTCGCCGAAGACGGCCCGCCAATACTTGAGCAGCAAATAGTAGAGCGGCGGGTGAATGTCACCTGCCGCCCCTTCGATGATGAGTTGTACGGATCGCTCGGCGAGCCGAGCGCTGTTCCCTTCGTCGTACCAGAAAGACTGCGCGTCAATCTTGTAGGCGCGCAGCAGCGCTGCAAGCAGTGTGACGGCTAAGACGATCAGCGTCAGGCGTGCGCGCGCCTCTTGCGTCCATCTACTGAGGCGGGAAGACCACACCGATGGTCAGCAGGATGTTGGCATACACGCGCTGCTCGCCTGTGGCGATCACCAGCGCGGTGTCCTCGTCCATGCACGCCTGGTAGAAGTCGAAGCGCATGTGAGGGCGCACGGGTACGTCGGGTGGGAGGAGCGCGCGGAACTCAGCGACGATGGGCGCCTCGCTGCCATCGTCGCGCACCATCACGTCGGCAGCCTCGATGGGGATGGCGTCAACCAGCACGCGCAGCACGTCTGTCGCGTTGATCAGCCCAGGGGCGAAATTCAGATAGACCCGTTCTGCGGCGGGGTTCGCGCGTGTGATGAACGGGTAGTTGCTGTCGGCGATCAGGATTTTGGCGCCGTGTCCCGCGCTGCCGAGTACAGCGAGGATCTCTGGATGGAGAAGCTTGTACTTGAGCATGGCACGTCGTCCTGGGCTGGGATTATAGGTTGCATGGGGATGCCCGCCCCTAGAGTGCTTGCAGAGCAGCGATGTGCATGAGGAGCAGCGCGGTTTTCAACACGCAGGAGTGTCTAGGCTCGAATACATCGCGCTTGGCGCGTTGATTTGCCTCACCCCTGTGCCCCTCTCCCCGTGGGAGAGGGGACGGGGGTGAGGGCATAAAAACCTTCCTCTCCTTCTGGTTCTTGCTTGCACTTGCCGCTGCCGTGTGGGGCGTCCCATTTCAGGCGATGCGCCATCTGCTGTACGCCCTGCCGCCGATGGTGTTGCTGCTTCTGCCTGCAGTGGGCAAACGCCCGAACCTGTTGCTGCTGCAGGGCGCGCTAAGC
Source organism: Thermoflexales bacterium (assembly GCA_025054635.1). Taxonomy (GTDB): domain Bacteria; phylum Chloroflexota; class Anaerolineae; order J036; family Brachytrichaceae; genus DRWP01. Next base: position 1,263 of record JANWZM010000007.1, on the reverse strand, counting down.
CTGCTGATTATCGCCGCCGACTACGATTACGCCGTCCGCTACAAGCGCACTGCCCACTACTTCGCCGAACTGTTCAAGGGCGAGCGCGTGTGGTACGCAGGCTCGTGGGGCTGGATGTTCTACGCCGAGCAGCAAGGCTTTCGTAAACTGCTGCCCGATGGCGCAGGGCTGCAACGCGGGGATGTGATTTTGGTACCGCAGCGCGTGTATAAGGGCAAGATGCCCCCCGACTTCGAGCGCAACGCGACGCTGGTGGACGAGCAGGCGCATCCGCCGCTGTTGCCCCTGCGCACGATGGACTTTGAGGGAGCAGCGTACTATGCGATTATCCGCACGAACGCCCCGTTCCGCTTCACGCTGGACTACGAGACGCCGCTGGAGATTACGCGAGCCTACCGATGGAATCCCCCACGCTGAGCCTGATTACGCCCCTCCACAACGAACGCCCGAACCTGCCAGAGCTGATTCGGCAGTGCGCCTGCGCCCTCGACGCGACAGGGCAGCCTTGGGAGATGATTTTGGTGGACGACGGCAGCGACGACGGCAGCTGGGAGTATTTGCAGGCGGCGCAGGGGACAGAGCCGCGCCTGCACGCGCTGCGCCACGCCGAAAAGCAAGGCAAGACCGCCGCCTACCGCACAGGCTTCGCGGCGGCGCGAGGCGAGTATCTGTTCACCATCGACGCCGATTTGCAAGAGAATCCTGACGCGATAGCGCCAATGCTGCGCATGCTGCAATCGGGCGCGGCGGATATGGTGGTGGGCTGGCGCAAGAAACGGCTCGACCCTGCGCCGAAGGTGTGGGCGTCGCGCGTGTTCAACGCAGGGCTGCGCTTGCTGTTTGGGTTGCCGTTGCACGATGCGAACTGCGGTTTCAAGGGCATGCGGCGGGAGGTCGCGCATGCCCTCACTGAGTGGCTGGAGCGCGACTTCCACCGCTACCTACCGCTGATTGCGCACAGGCTGGGTTATCGCGTAGCGGAGTTGGCGGTGGAGCATCGCCCCCGCGCGCACGGCAAATCGCGCTACGGGCTGGAGCGCTACGCGCGGGCGGTCGCCGACCTGTGGACGCTGATGCGGCGATTGCCGTAAACGGGGGCAAATCGTCGGCGGGACGCCAACGCTACGGCATGCGCCTGTCGTCGGCGGGACGCCGACGCTACGAACGCATGCCTGCCTGCACCAGCGACTCGGCGTTCTCGATGTTCTGCGCGACGGCGTTCAGGAACTCCGCGCCGCCCACGCCGTTAATCAGCCGATGGTC
>JANWZM010000173.1 GCA_025054635.1 Thermoflexales bacterium | reverse complement strand
AGGATGGACTCGAAGTTTGCCTTCTCCTCTGTGCCCTCGAAGCCGAGCACCTTGATGCCGTTCTTCTCGGCTTGCTGGCGGAAGAACTCAGCAACGCCCTGGCCGTAGTCTGTCTTGTCGTGGATGATGTAGACGCTCTTGATGCCCATCTCAGTGCGGGCGAACTCCTCACCGACCGCGCCCTGGACATCATCGCGACCGACCACGCGGAAGGCGTTTGGATAGCCGCTCTCAGTGATCTTCGGGTTAGTGTTCGCCGGCGAGACCATTGCCAGGTTGACATCGCGGTAGGTGGGCAGCGAAGCCAGCGCCACACCTGAGTTCAGGTGACCAACCACGCACAAGATGTCAGGATCAGAGGCAATGTTCTTAGCGTTTGCCGCGCCAACCTCAGGCTTCGCCTGGTCGTCGAACGGCGCAAGCTCCACCTCAAACCCGAGGTCAGTCAGCATCTTCTTCATGTCGTTCAGCGCCAGGTCAGCACCGTTGCGAATGCCGACGCCGAGCGCTGCTTGCCCACCCGAGAGCGGGCTTTGCGTGGCGATCTTGATCTTGTTGGTTGCAGCCGGCGCAGGCGTAGGCGTCGCTGGCTCTGGGGTTGCAGTTGGCGCCTCAGTGGGCTGTGCCGGCACAGGCGTTGCAGTCGGCTGTTCGGCAGGCGGTGCAGGCTGCGTGGGCTCAGCGGGTGCTGGCGCTGGCGTCGGTGCAGCGCATGCAGCTAGCAGGATGGTCGCAAGTGCAGCACTGAAGGCGAGTTTGGCAGTTGGCGTCCTCATAGCAGGTCTCCCTAAGCTTATCCGTGAGTATGTTGAACAGACTCAGCAACTTACGGGTAAATCTCGCAAATGGCGACGGCTCATGGTTGCGCGTGCAGGAGGCCACCCTTTGCGCGATGAAGTGCCGTCGATGCAAAGAAACAACGTCCAAGTTGTCATGTCGTGTGGCCTTATGCACCTCCTTGACACTGAATCGAACGGCCGCACATCTGCTAGCGCGTAAGCGCGCCGTCTGCAGACGCTAGCCACCCGTTCCATGAGCCCAGCAATCTACTAAAAGGCTTTGCTTTTGTCAAGAAAATCACGCGCCGTTAAGGCTTGTATAGCGAAAGCGCACGAGCTGTTTTGCCTTGGGCGTGTGCTGCAATCAGCTTCCCATGCGCTCCAGCTCAGCACTGTGCGTGCTCGGCATCAACGTTCCATCCCAGCCAGTATGAGGCGACTGCACTAAAGTGCATAGGATCACCTGTGGTGACAAAACGGCGAACAACGACGGACTCGGGCTGGGCGAAGCCCTCACCAATCTGGCGCACGGTTTGCTGTGCAACTGCAGGTGCTGGGTCAATCACCGTGATTTCTGGCGCGTCGGGGTGCGCCTCACGCCAAGCTGCGATCGCTCGGGCAATCCAAGGAGAGAGAAAGGGGAAGTGCGTGCAGCCAAGCACCAATGCGTCTGCGCCTTGGTCGAGCAAGCTGTGAACACAGGGGGCAACCAGCGCTTCCAGCACAGACTGATCTGCCATCGCCTCCACGGCTTCAACCCAACTTGGGCAGGCGTGCTCGACAATCCGGGCGCTTGTGACCCAGCGGTCGAGCAGGTCAGCGTAGCGCCGGCTTTGCAACGTAGCTCGGGTTGCCAGCACACCGATCACGCCGCTGCGCGTCTGGCGCGCTGCGGGTTTGACCGCAGGCTCGACACCAACAAAGCGTATGTGCGGGAAACGCTGCCGCAGCAGATCCAGGGCGGCTGCCGACGCTGTGTTGCAGGCAATCACAATCGGATCGCAGCCGCGCGCAACCAACCAGGACGCGCAGCGCAACGTCAGCGCTTGCACCTCCTCTGCAAGTCGCTCTCCGTAGGGAAGATGGGCTTGATCTGCCAGGTAAAGCGTGCTGATCTGTGGCAGCAGGCGGGCAAGCTCGCGCAAGATGGACAGCCCGCCGATCCCCGAATCGAATACGCCGATCAAGCCTAGCGTGCTATGTCTCGATGATCTCGACGGCGATCAGCGCCTCGCCCGGTTGGCGCGCGCGGGCAGGATCGCGCTCGGGAATAGCAAGGACGACGTCCATCCCGCGGATGACGCGCCCAAACACGGCGTGCTTGCCGTCGAGCCAAGGTGTGGCAACATGGGTGATGAAGAATTGCGAGCCGTTCGTGTTTGGACCAGCGTTTGCCATTGAGAGCACCCCTGGACCGTCGTGACGAAGGTCAGGATGAAACTCGTCGTTGAAGCGATACCCCGGCCCACCGCGTCCTGTACCGGTGGGGTCGCCGCCTTGGATCATGAAGTTCTTGATAACGCGGTGGAACGTGGTGTTGTTATAGAACCCCTCGCGCGCCAAGAAGACGAAGTTATTGACCGTAACAGGCACTTTGTCTGCAAAGAGCTCCACTTCGATCTCGCCCTTGCCTGTCCTGAGGATCGCTCGATACTTCTTCTGCGGGTCGATCACCATCGGGGGCGGGGTGCGGTATTGCTTAGCCATGACACGGACATTGTCGCATGAATAACGAAAAGCTAGCAGGGCACATCGCTGATTGCCCTGCTGCAAAAGTCAAGCTAACAGGCAGCCTTGGGCTTACTCCTCTCGCAGGACGTAGCCCACGCTGCGCACAGTGTGGATCAGGCGCGGTTCGCCCCCTGCCTCGGTCTTCTGACGCAGATAGCGGATGTAAACCTCGAGGACGTTGCTCTCGCCGTCGAAGTCGAAGCCCCACACGCGGTCGAGGATTTGCTCGCGCGTGAGCACCTGGCGCGGGTTGCGCATCAGGTATTCCAGCAGCGCATACTCCTTCGCGGTCAGCTCAAACTGGCGGTTGCCGCGCTTTGCTAGCCGCGTGCCGGTGTCAAGCTGCAGATCGGAGAACTTGAGCACTTCTGGCTTGCTGCTGGGCTGGGTGCGCCGCAGCAACGCGCGCACGCGAGCGCGCAGCTCCTCGAACTTGAACGGCTTGGGCAGGTAATCGTCTGCGCCACTCTCTAAGCCGAGCACGCGATCGTGGATCGAATCTTTCGCGGTCAGCATCAGGATTGGCACGTTGCTTGCCGCGCGCAGGCGCATGCACACCTCAAGCCCGTCCAAACCTGGCAGCATCCAGTCGAGGATGACCAAATCAGGGGGTGTGTCACGCGCTGCAGCTAAGCCGCTCGGACCGTCCTTTGCAGTGGTCACTTTGTAATTTTCATAGGTCAACCCGCGACGGAGCATGTCGCGGATCTCGGGATCATCTTCGATGACAAGAATATGTTCCATCGCCGGCATGTGAGGAGTATAGCGGCACAACATAAGAGATGAGTGAGAGGGCACTGCAACAGCACAGGGCAGGCTATGCATTACGCCAGGAAGGCAAGCACCATCGGCAAAGTCAGAATGCTCGCCAAATTGCTGAACAGCACAGTCGCAGTCACGTATTCAGGCAGCAACTTGCTTTCCAAAGCAATGATCGACACCAGCACTGCAGTAGGCATGCTAGCTTGCAGGATGCCCACATTCCGCTCGACGCCGCTTAGCCCGAATGCGCCTGCTAACGCAAACGCCAGCGCCGGACCGGAGATCAGCCGAATCCCTGCGCCGATGACCATATCTGGCGTAACCCGAGGCAAGCCAACGTTGGCAAACTGCACCCCGAGCGCGAGCAGCATTGCTGGCACAAGCGCGCTCGCCAGCAGATCGGCAACCCGGCTGAACACAGTTGGCACTGGCAGGGCTAGGCTGTTCACGAGCAGCGCGGGGAGAACGGCGATCAACCCTGGCGTTTTGAGGACGCGCAGGACAGACTGACCCAAGTTGTCACGCCGCACGTTCGCCAGCGTGACGCAAACCACAAATGCAAAGACAAGGTTTGCCAAGAAGTAAACCGTCGCTGGCAGCAAGGCTTGGTTGCCCTCAGCAAACTGGGCGATCGGCAAGCCAAAGTTACCGACGTTGCCGAACGAGGCGATCATCATCCAAGCGGAGGTCATCTCGCGGCTGCGCTTGAGCAGCCGCGCGAACAGGAACGCGATCAGCGTCGAGCCGACGTAAACCGCAGTGATGAAGCCGATCATGCGCAGGGCGAGTGCCACATCAATTCGCGCGCTGCTGAGCAAAGCAAACACAAACGCAGGCGTCAACACGTAGTAAGCAATCCGCGAAAGCGTCTGGCTGTTCAAACCGAGCGGCTTCGTGATCGCGTACGCCAGACCGAGAATGATGAACACAGGTGCAAGGACGTTGAGAAAGATCTCGACAAGCTGCAGCATTGTTATGCGCTAACCATAGCACGAGGAGGGGTTGTTGAGTGCAGGAGTGGCTAAGGCTTGAAACCTGTGACCAGACAGGGCGCTTGAGCAGGGCGCTCCCCTAAACACCTTTAGGTTCTGGTAGGATATAGACATAAGCGCATATCCCTGACCAGGAGGTTTGAGCCATGAGTTCAGCAGTCATCGGTGTCTTTGTCGCCCTTATCGTAGCCGTGCTGCTCTTCGCAAGCGGCTACGCAACGCTGATCCTTCCTGAAGAGAAGGCGCTGCGCCTGCCTCTGGCTGGACGAATCAATCAGGCGTTCGGGTCTGCGGACACGCTCCGGTTCGTCCGCCTGATTGCCGGCTTCCTGATGGTCGTCGCAGTGATGCTGGTGATCGCTTCACTCGCTTCGCTGTTGAACAGCGTGCGTCTGTTTGTGCCCTGAGTTGCTTGCTGAAAACCGCTGAAGCCGGGCTATCCTGATAGCCCGGTTTTTTTGTGCGCGCAATGCCAAGCCCAACCACCGATGAAGCAATCCGCGCTCAGTTTGAGCGCACGTTTGGCGCTGCTCCTAGCTTTCTAGCGCACGCTCCCGGGCGAGTCAACCTGATCGGCGAGCACACAGATTACAACGAGGGATTTGTTTTACCTGTGGCAATTGACCGCAGCGTGCGCATCTATGGTCGCCCGCGGGTGGGTCAGCATGTGCGCCTGTACTCTTTGAATTTCGATCAGCTTGCTGAGTTTGACCTGGACGACATTAGGCCCTCTTCTCACGCGCCGTGGAGCAACTACTGCCGTGGCGTTGCTTGGTCGTTGCGCGAGGCAGGACACACGCTCGTAGGCTTCGACGGTGTTGTCTACGGCGACGTTCCTGTAGGCAGTGGGCTTTCCTCCTCTGCAGCAATCGAAATGGCAACGCTGGCTGCTTTCCAAGCCGCGACACCCGGACTGGAGATCGATCCCCCCATGGCTGCACGCCTTGCCCAACGCGCAGAGAACGAGTTCGTCGGCGTGAAATGCGGCATCATGGATCAACTCATTGCTGCACTTGGGCGCGCTGGGCATGCTCTGCTGATTGACTGCCGCTCACTCGAGTATCAACCTGTGCCTCTCCCATCTGAGGTCACCCTCCTGGTCATAGACACTGCAGCCCCGCGCAGCTTGGCAGCGAGCGCGTATAACGAGCGCCGAGCGCAGTGCGAGCAAGCCGCGCAGTTGCTTGGGGTCAAGGCGCTGCGCGACCTCTCACCCGCAGTGTTCGAGTCGCATCGTTCTCTGCTGACCGAGCTGCTCGCCAAGCGCGCAACGCACGTTGTGTATGAGAACGCGCGCGTGTTGGAGGCTGTCGAGGCAATGCGCCTC
>JANWZM010000162.1 GCA_025054635.1 Thermoflexales bacterium | reverse complement strand
GTTTACGCCCGCGGCAGTTGGGGCGAGATCTTTCTCTTCCGCGCGCTGGAATGGATGGTCTTCCTGACCGCCTCGCTCTCGACAAGCTGGGTTCAGCTCATCGCCCTGTTTTTGTTCGGGATGTATTTCGCCCGCCGCGAGATCTTTCAGCAGCTCGATGCGCACGTGCGGCTGTTCCGCGCCGGGCTGCTCATTGGGCTGGGCATGGGCTTGCCTGCGAATTTCGCGCTGGCGTGGATGCGACACCTTTCTGACAGCGCTGTGAACGCATCATCGGCGGCACTGCAGGGCACGCTGCTGCAAGTGTTCGGCCCGCTCCTAGGATTTGGCTATCTCTCGGGGTTTGTGCTGTTAGCGCGTCGAGCAGAGACGAAGCGGTTGCTTGCGCCGCTTGCTGCGGCTGGGCGCATGGCGCTGACCAACTACATCGCGCAGTCGGTGATTTGCACCTTAATCTTCTACAGCTACGGTCTCGGGTTGTTCGGCAAGGTTGGTGCGTTCGCAGGCTTGCTGCTCACGTTGGCTATCTGGCTAGCCCAACTTCCGTTGAGCGTCGCCTGGCTTAGTCGATTCCGCTTCGGGCTGCTGGAGTGGCTGTGGCGGACGCTGACCTACGGGCGATTGCAGGAAATGGCGAAACCAGCTCTGACCTAAAACTAACTGCTCCTCAGGGAAACCACTGCTGCAGAATGCTTTTAAGCCGTTGAAACGCCCTGTCCTGACATTCTGCGAGGCTTACTTTCTGGGCAAGCTGTCGAAATAGCGACGACGACCGCGCTACCCCTGTTTGTCGGAGCACCCAGTCCATTGCCCGTTTGGGATCGTGCGGCTTCGGATGTGCAGCGCTCCACAAGCCTTGTTGAGTCAATGCTTGCCGCATGTGGCTTGTCCCTTGATTCCAGCCGAGTACGGTTGCGACGTGATGTGAGGACGTGAACACCCATGCTTCCAACTCAGGGTCAATGACCACTGCGCGCGCCCAATCTGGTTTGAAGCGCTGCGCGAGCCTTCTTTCGATGTCCTGTTCCATGGCCGCAGCGGATAGCTCTTGGGGCGCGCCATGCCAGGCTCGATCAAGGACGACAAGGGCATGTGCTGCGTGCTTGTCGTAACCAGCAAGCAGGCCCTCAGGCAAGCCAAAACATCCAGGGTCGTGCCCTGGGTGTCGGATAACCTCAGAGCAGATCGGACGGATGCCAAGAGCTTGGTGGCGATTGAGAAGCTCTTTGAAGACCGACTCCATACTCTTGTCCGCCACGAGGCAGACCAAGTCCCAGTAGCTCGTCATGACAAAACGCCGGCGGCTAAGAGTGTGCCCAGGTCTGATGTGCCCTTCCATTCGCGCAGGCGCGGATGCTCGTCACCAGAGATCACGTCTGTCGCTCCTTGCGGGTTGAGCGCAAAGCAAAGAATTTGCGACGGGGGCAGCGTGCTCAGGACGACGGGCGAGTGAGTGGCAAGCAGCACTTGGGCGCTATATACCGAAGAGAGCGACTGAATAACTGGCTCGATAGCCTGAGGGTGGATGCCGTTCTCAGGCTCCTCGATTAAGTAAACGCCTGTCAAGTCAGGCAGGTAAGCGAGCAGGGTGAGAGCAAGCATGCGGAGCGTCCCGTCCGACACCAGCCAAGAGGGCGCGTCGAGAATTTGGTCGCCGTTCTTGTAGTGGACGATCAAGTAGCGATGGCGATCCTCCTCCCGTTCGTGCGTGCTCACGTCGTGTAGGTTTGGCAGGGCCTCGCGCAGATGGTCTATCCAGCGTTGAAATCGCGCAGGATGCTTGGTTTTGAGCTCGTGGATCGCGTGGGGCAAGTTGGATCCATCTGGCAGATAGCCGCGAACGCGACTGGGCGGGGAGGGGCGTCGCATGTGCTCAGCTGATAGCACCACTCGCTGTATCCCCTCGGTTAAGAAGCGTCGCAGCCAGGTCGCTACTGGGAAACGCTCCGCGTCTTCTGGCAGGTTGGCGAGCGCTGCTTCGCTCGCTCTGATCCGGAAGGGGTTACCCCAGCCTGAAGTCTCAGACTGGAAGCGCACTTGCTCTGGGGACTCGCCCCGGCTGACAACCTTTCGCCAACCCTCTGGGGCACGCCTGCGGTGAATCACAACACCTTTCGTTGGGATGTCAGGGTCAGGGAACAGGCGCTGCATGCCACCTTCGGGTGTGCCTGAGTAGGTGTGCTGAATTAACCAGAGCGTCTCGATTCTAATTTGGGGTTGCTCGCTCACGTCAATAGCGAGCTCGTAGCGGCAGAGACTAGGGCTTCCGTTTTGCACTCTAGCGGCGATTTCCGGTGGAACTGTGGCTTCGATAGCGAGTTCAAAGCCGTTAGGCGAGCGCATCCAAGTCAAGTGCTTGCCATCTGGTGCACGGAAGGGAATCCCCAGACGCACATCCCCCTCAATTGCAGCCACGAGCCCTCCTCGCAGGATGTCACCAACGAAGGCGAACACATCCAGGAGGGTAGATTTGCCGCTGGCATTCGGGCCGACCAGGGCGTGAAAGCGCCTGAGGCGCTGAGAGACATACAGCAGCGAGCGATACCGAGCTGCCTCAACCCGAGCGATGATTCCAGGAGGCGCCAAGTTGTCAGCAGGGGCGGTTTTGTTGTCCCCAAGCTCGCTCACACTGCACTTATTCTATGCTCGCGTCTGTATCGGAAGACGCACACGTTATCTGTATCAGCGCTTGGATGAACACACCAAAGCTGTGCGAGCGATTGCGCTTGGGGTCGAGTTTGTCCCCAATCGCGCGCGCGCCGCTGACCTTGCCGAAGCTGGGCACTAGCCGCTTGACCTCCTCGCTTGGCTTGACGACGAGGTCAGGGTTGCTCAGCCGTTGGCTGCGCTTGACGCGCTGCACCAACGTTGGGTCATCGAACGCCTGCGCCATCGCTTGCGGGTCACCTAGATACCAAGCCTCCAGCTCGCGGCAGACGATGCGCACAATCGTGTCGGGGCGTCCTGCGCGGTGACAAAGCTGCACCAACTCGCGCTTCAACGCCAAGCAGTCGTCGTTGTCCTGGTCAATCAGCACAACAAAGCGCGTGTTTGCGTCTTTCCACGCGCGCAACTTGCGCGGTATGCTTTGCTTCAAGTTGCTCTTGCCGTTGTGAGGCACGCACAAGAAGCTCAAGCCTGGAAAGAGCTTCGGCAGCAGCGCCTCGAGCAGCTCGGCAGCAGACAGCTCTTCGAGCAAGAAGACAACTTGGGGGGTCACAGGTTGGCGCCCTCGAACAGCCGTTGCATCCACAAGTTGCCGGGTAGATCGCCTTCGGCGATCAAGTTGCGCAGCAGCTCGCTGTCGCGCGCGCGCCTGACGGTGCTGAAACCGTCCTTCTTGACCAGCCAGTAAATCTCATCCAACTCGACGGCGTTCAAGAAATCGGGCGAGTGGGTCGAGATGAAGACTTGTCCCCCGCGCTTGGCGTAGGCGCGAAACTCCTCGGCAAGCTCATGCAGGAGTTGCGGATAAAGCTGGTTCTCGGGCTCCTCGACAGCAAGCAGCGAATGGGGCTTGGGGTCGTAGAGCAGCACCAGGTAGGCAAACATCTTGATCGTGCCATCGGAGACGTAGCGCGCGATGAACGGGTCTTGGAACGCGCCGTCGCGGAAGCGCAGCACCAGCCGCCCATCTTCGGTGAGCTTTGCTTCGACTTGCTCGACGCCGGGCACGCGGCGCCGCATCACTTCGAGGATTTTGGCGAACACCTCTGGATGGCGCTCGTAGAGAAACTGCGCGACCTGGGCGAGGTTCTCGCCGTGCACGGATAAATGCTCGGCATAGCCTGCCTCGATGCTGGGGCGCGCGTCGCTGATGTGAAAGTCGGAGATGTGCCAGTTCTCGAGCAGGCTGCGGAACTCCGAGACCACGCGGAAGTCCTTGAACTGCCCTAGCCCCTTGATCGCCAGGATGCTTGGGTCGTCGAGCTGATACTCCTGACGCTCTTCCTCGGCGCCCTCGCTGCCGTAGGCGTGCTCATTCGTGATGGCTGTTCCCTTGCCTCTGGAGAAGTCAACGAACTTCCATGGTCTTCCGTGTTGTCCGCGGCGAAACCTGAGTTCCTCCCGCTCCACGACAGGGCGACCCCGCTCGTCAGCGCCCACTTCGAGCGTGTAGGTCGCGAGCCGTCCGCTGCTCTCGCGGAACTTGACCACAATACGAATCGGCCCCTTCTCCCCTCGGCTGACCAGCTCGCGGAACCCACCCCGTTGGGCAACCGCAACGGCGACGTTCTGGGTGAGCGACTCCTTGAGGAAGCTGAATACGTCAAACAGCGTGCTCTTGCCGGAGCCGTTTGCGCCGACGACAACGACCATGCGCGGCAGGTCAGCGAGCACGGCTCTGCGGAACAGGCGATAGTTCTCAATCTCGAGGCTTTCGATGTGCATGGCTGGTCGCGGCGCTGAGCTGCGTCGACACGAATTGTAGTTGTCTGCGCTCTAGGGGTGATCTGTGTCCGGTCGCGTTGGGCGCTTCACGTCACGACCTGCTTGACGATCGGCCCTGCCACCGTGAACGCCACGCGGATGGTTTGGAGCGGCTCGTTGTCGCCCACCACCTCGATCAGCGCGACCAGCGGGGTGCCCTTGGGGATGCCGCGCGGCAGCCACATCGTCGGCGCAGGTCGGCGCTCCATCGTGCCGACCATCGAGATGTGACGCAGCACCTCGCCGCTTTCGCTCAGGATGCTGACATCAATGGTTGGGAACTCTTTGAATGGCGTCAACCCCATCTCAACCGTCACCCGCGTGCCGTCGGGCCAGGGCATGACGCGGTAGTCGGTCACCCGCGCGTCGCTCGGCGAGCGTGAGGGCAGTCGGTCGAACGGGTTGTCCCCCTGCTCGTCGTCATAGAACTGAATCTCGCTCATGCTTAAAGCAGATGGTATGTCCGAAGGCTGAGGAAATCGCTAAAGGCTTGTCGGCAGGTCTATGAAAACAGTCTCCAGGTCGAACTGCTCCGCAAGATGGGCTGCGAGCGCTTTCAAGCCGACCGTCTCGGTGTTGTAGTGCCCGCCGTAGATCACCGTCAGTCCGCTCTCGGCGACGGGGTGATGCCACATGTGGCTGGTCTCGCCCGTGAGCAGCGTATCTGCGCCGGCGCGCAGCGCCTCATCCAGCAAGGTGACGCCGAAGCCGCTGCACACGGCTACGCGGCGGCAGGTCGCGCCGGGCGCTGCTTGAACGCGGGCGAGCGCGCCGAGGCGCTTGCAGATCCGGTCGGCAAACGCTTCGGCGTCCAAGCGAGTATCGAGTTCGCCGATCACGCCGATCAACGCCCCTTTGTGCGACCCCCAAGGTTGGATGTCCTTCAGCTCGGCGATTCGAGCGAGCTGGGCGTTGTTGCCCACCTCAGGGTGTGCATCCAGCGGGATATGGGCCGCGTAAAGCCCGCATCCGCCCTGGATCAGCGTCCGCACGCGCTCGAAGTGCGCGCCCACAAGCATCACAGGCTCAGACCAAAACAAGCCATGGTGGACGACTAGGAGCTGCGCCCCGAGCGCAACTGCCTGCTGAAAAGACGCCAGACAGGCGTCCACTGCGAAGGCGACGCGGGTGATCGTCTCGGGGCACTGAATCTGCAAGCCGTTGTTGCTGCGGTCAGCGTAGCGATCAATGGCAAGGTAGGCGTTCAAGTAGCCGACAAGGTCTTTGGCGTTCATCTCGCAAGCGGTGTGAGTTTCGCAGAAAGCTGCTTGGTCACGTAGTCAATCACGCGCTCGGGCGTCAGCGGCGCGAGCTGCAGCGCCTCAAGCAGGGCGATATTCACGGGGGTAGGCACACCTGCCGCCTGTCCGAAACGCACGACTGCGCCGTTGAGCACGTCCACTTCCGACTTGGCGCGCCCCTGCGCCAGGTCGTAATACAACGAGGGGAGTTTGTCGCCGCGCGCGCGGGCAAGGAAGCGCGCCAGCACCAAGCGCAGGAGTGGATCGGGCAGCCGCTGCAGGGCGAACGCGAACAAAGCGGCTGGCGCGCCGGGCAGGTTGACCGCGCGAATCCCCAGCGCGCGCATGACGGCTTCTGCCTCGCGCAGCATGCGCATCTCGATGTCAGCAGCTCGGGCATCGCGCAGCAACTTGTCGTAGGGTTGCCTGAACAGCGCGCTGGTGAGGTTGCCCGTCAGGTTGAGCAGAAGCTTCGACCATTTCATCGCTCGCCAGTCAGCGTAAACCCGCGTCCGCAGCAGCGATGCCTGGGTAAAGGCTCGGGCAATCGCTGCGAACGTCGGCACCTCACCCACTGCCGCTAGCCCCACCCCTCCACTGCGCCGCTGCGCGGTGACGATGGGAGCGGCAGAATCCAGCGTCACGGCGGTGACCAACGTCCCTGCGATCACGCGCTCGGCGCCGAGCTGCTCCACGAATGCCTCCTCGCTGCCAATGCCGTTCTGCATCGCGACCACCGGCGCAGACGCAGGGGCAAGCAGAGCCGCGACCTCGCGCACGTCATACGCCTTGACGCAGGCGACGAAGGCGTCGCAGGCAACGGTTGGGTCAAGCGTCGCTGTCGCTTCGACGGGCTGGATACGCCAGCGTTCGCCGCTGGCTGCTTGAGCAGATATCCCCTCGCGCCGCACAGCTTCGACAAAGCCAGGTCGCCCGACAAACGTCACGCGATGCCCTGCGCGGATCAGGTTTGCGCCGATCCACTGCCCAACAGCGCCCGCGCCGACAATGACGAAGTGCATCGGTTACTTCGGGATCGTTATCTCGACCGCGTCACCCACTGGCGCACCCGAGGGGTCAATCAGCGGCACCCGGACGATCTGCGGGTAAGTGTATGCGCCGAACTGCAGGACGCAAGGGCAGGGCAACACCGACGAGGGCAGCGCCAGGTCGAACCAGAGCAGCAACACGTCGCCCGCCCGCCATTGGCTCGGGCGGATGCCCCCTGTGTCCTGCTGAGCGACGCGCGTGCCACCCGCGTAGAGATGGCTGAACCAGTGGATCGCCGGCTCGCGCGGTTGAGCGAAGGCGCGGACGTAGCTTTCTAGGCGCAACCCGCTGG
>JANWZM010000146.1 GCA_025054635.1 Thermoflexales bacterium | reverse complement strand
GATGCTCGCGGGGAGCTGCTCGAGCTTGGGCTGAGCTGGCGCGGCGAGCCAAGCGCCCTGCGCGGCAGCGAGAAGCAGTTCATCCACATCGGTCCAGTGGGGCAACCGTATATTGCCACACTCCAACGCGACCCCATCTTCGCAACCGAGGACTTGCGCAGCGAGGTGCGTTTGTTCGGCTTCAGGCTCTCTGATCTTCCGCCTGGCGATTACGAAGTTCGAGTGGGGATCTACGACCCGATGCTCCCCAACGCAGCGCGCTGGCAGACGAACGAGGGCAAAGACCTCGTTATCGTCGGTCAATTCCGCTGGCGCTGAGCGCACAGGGGGTGTCTAGGCTCGAATACACGGTGCGTAGGGTGCTGGCTTGCCCTCACCCCTGCCCCCTCTCCCTGAGGGAGAGGGGATAGGGGGTGAGGGCAGCGTAACAAGCTCCGCTGCGTGTTGATGTAGTCACCCAGAGCGCGCTACTTGTGGTAGGGCAGCCACCAGCTCTTCGGGCGCGCCTCGATGTCCCAGTGCACGTGCTTGGTCTCGCGGAACTCGTCGAGTCCCTCCTCGCCAAGCTCGCGCCCGCCGCCGGTGTATTTCATCCCGCCAAACGGGCCGGCGTAGTTGTCGGTGAGCGGGTCGTTGATCCAGATCGTGCCTGCCTTGACCTCCTCGAAGAAGCGTCGTGCTTTCTTGGCGTCGCTGGTGAACAGACACGCGCCCAGCCCATAGATGCTGTCGTTGGCGAGCCGGATCGCTTCGTCGAAGTCCGTGTAGGTCATCACAGGAATAGCCGGCCCGAAGGTCTCCTCGGTCATGATCTTCATGCTGTGGTTAACGTCAACCAGCACGGTTGGCTCGTGGAAGTAGCCCTTGCGGTTCGGGATGTTCCCGCCGATGAGCACGCGCGCGCCTTTTGCCTTTGCATCAGCGATGTGGTCAACGACTTTCTGGCGGTAGCGCGTGCCGATCATCGGGCCGATGTCTGTATTCGGATCCATGCCGTCGCCGAGGTTGAGGGAGCTGACCAGGTCAACCAGGTCTTCAATGAAGCGCCCAGCGAGCGCCTGAGGCACGTAAACGCGCTCGGTGCTGGTGCACACTTGTCCGGCATTGATCAAGCCCGCGTAAGCCACAGCCCGCGCGGCAAGCTCAGGGTCAGCGTCGTCTGCGATGACGAAAGCGTCTTTCCCGCCTAGCTCGAAGTGCAGTTTCTTCATCATCGGCGCGGCGATGCTGGCGATCTTCTGCCCTGTGCTGAGCGATCCGGTGAATGCAATCATGGGCACCTCGGGATGGCGCACTAGCGCCTCGCCTGTAGTGCCGTCGCCTGTGACCACGTTGATTACCCCCGGCGGAAAGTGGTCGAAGGCGAGCTCGCAGAGTTGGAGCGCGGTCAGCGGCGTCATCTCACTCGGCTTAATCACCACGGTGTTGCCCGCTGCCAATGCTGGGGCGACCTTCCACGCCAGCAGCAGCAAGGGATAGTTCCACGGCACGATGCAGCCGACAACCCCATACGGCTCTTTGATCACCATATTGAGCACACCGTCTTCGGTGCTCGGGATCACGCGACCTCGGCTGTGGCGACCGAGCTCCGCGTAGTAGTCAAACGTCGAGTATGTCCAAACGACTTCCTCTTCGTTCTCAGGCAGCGGCTTGCCCTCCTCGCGGGTGAGCAGCTCGATGATTTCGTGCTTGTGGCGACGCATTTTTTGGCTCGCCTCGTGAAGCATCTCGGCGCGCTCGCTGGCGCTAACTCGCTTCCAGGACGCGAAGGCAGCCTTGGCTGCCTGGACAGCGTCATCAACATCTTGGTCTGTGCCGCGAGGGACAGTGGCGATGACTTGCTCGGTGGCTGGGTTATCCACCGCGATTGTCTCAGTCGAATGACCGCGAGTGAACTTCCCGTTGATGAAATGGAAGTGATTCATGGGCAGGTCTCCTCAAAGGGTGGAGGGTCACAGGTAGTCTCGGATGTTGTGCGCGGCGGCGTAGGCGGCTGCCTCAGCGCGGTTGTTCACATGTAGCTTGGCGAAGATGCTGCTCACGTAGTTTCGCACCGTGCCCTCTCCGAGCATCAGGATCTCAGCGATCTCGCGATTGGTGCGTCCTTCAGCGAGGTGCGCCAGCACGCGCAGCTCTTGTTCGGTCAGTTGGGAGAAGGCGCTTTCTTCACGGCGGCGTGCCATCTCGCGCATGCGGGCGAAGACGCGCGAGGTCGTCGCTGGGTCGAGCGACGACTCTCCGCGGGCGACGCTCTCGATAGCGCGGATGAGGTCGTCGCTGCCGATCTGCTTGAGCACGTACCCAGAAGCACCCGCAGCGATCGCCTCGAACAAGGTCTCATCGTCGCTGTAGGAAGTGAGCATGATTACCTTGACGCTGGGCGCGGCTTGGGTGATCTCGCGGCAAGCCTCGATGCCGCTCATCCCACCTAGGCGGACGTCCATCACAACGACATCTGGGCGATGCATCAGCGCCTTGCGCACGGCTTCTTGCCCAGTTGAGGCTTCGTCCACGATTTCAAATTCTGGGCGGCGAGCCAGAAGCGCACGCAGACCGATACGCACAACTTCGTGGTCGTCAACGAGGATTAGACGGACTTTTGCCATTGCTCGTGCTCTCTCAAGTATTTAAGCGCTTGAGCGGAAGGTTCAACACAACGCGCGTGCCTTGACCAGGCGCACTAATGACCTCTAGTTTCCCGCCGAGCAGGGCAGCGCGCTCACGCATGTTTGACAAACCATGACCGCTTTCGGTCGTCACAGCGCCAATCCCTTTGCCATTATCGCTAATCTCCAGCCGTAGGCAATCGCGCTGAGCATTCTCTGTTGACCGACAAACGAGCACGACTGATGCGCAACTTGCATTCGAGTGACGGATCACGTTGCTGAGCGCCTCGCGCACGATTTGATAGATGTGCTGACGTTGCTCAGGCGACACGTCAACCCCAGCGCAGTGCTCGCTGTGCCACTCGATTGGGATGCGCGCGCGCAGGCGAAACTCAGTGATGATGTCCAAAATCCCGCGTGCGAGGTCTTTATCGTCGCTTGATGAGGCGCGCAAGCCATGGATGTAGGTGCGAATCTCGGCGTTCGTCTTGTTGAGCATCTGCATCACGACCTCGACTTGGGCTTGCGCTCGGCTTAGGGCAGGTGAGTCCAAGCCGGTCGCCTGGGCTTGAGCGAGCGCATGCCGAGCGTCATCCAGCACTAGCCCGGCGGCGTAGATGGACTGGATCGTCCCATCGTGGAGGTCTCGGCTGATTCGCTCGCGCTCAGCAATCAACGATTGTTGACGGCGCAGCAGCTCATCTTGCCGCTCCGCTTCGATGCGAAACGCCTCCAGTGAGCGGAACAGAAACCAAGCAATCACTGCACCTACTGCACTGCGAAAGATGCCTGCGGGCACGCCAGTCAGCGCGAAGAGCGACTCGGTGTTGAGCCAAACGGCTGGGTGGAACTGAGCAGGCGGCACAACAACGCCCTCGAACAGAGCGTAAAAGACGAACCCGATGCCCGCCACGCGCAGCACGTTGATCAGCCGCTCGCTCTTCAGTGGCCCGACCAGCCGTGCGGCTTGTAGCCGCAGCCCATACGCCACCAACAGGGCAGCCGGCATGCCCAGGCTATAGCGAAGCAGCGCCTCGATGGAAGCATTGGCGAGTAGGTCTTCCGGACTAGTGAGCGCGCGTGCGGTCGCCAGCGCGGCTGAGCCGAAGAGCACGATCACCAGCGGTACGTAAACCGGTGCCCAAGAAGGCACGCTAGGTTCGCTCAGCCGCAAGCCAAATCCAAATAAAGTTGCAAAGTTCAACATGTAAACCAATAACTGTATAAATCTCAAGTTCTGAATAAGATCGGCAGGGAGCAGCCGTTCTTGAACAGGGGTAAACACGTTCCCCCAGGTCGCTACGGCTTCGAGCACACCAAAGGCAGCCAGCCAGGGCAAGGCGCGCACAAGCTCCAGTCGGCTGCGCTGAACAAGCCACTGCACGCCCATCATTAAGCCCAAGGTGAAAAACACCTGCCCGTGCACAAAGTGCACAATCACCTCGTTCACGGTGAAGAACAGGCGCAGTTGATCAATCATGCGTCTCTATAATTGTGCCGCACCGTGCTGCTGTCGGCGCAGGCGCTCACCCTCATCGCAGTTGGGCTATTCAGCGTCACTGGGCTGTTCGTGCTTTTGGCGGTCAGCGCAGATCGGCGCGGTCGAAATGCCCCTTACTACAGCCAGCGACGCGCGGCGCGCCGGCAAGCAGGGCAGCACGTCTCGCGCGCGTTTATCACGCTCCTCGCGGCTATTGCCTCCCTCACCGCAGCGCGGTTCGTGCAGCCCACCACTACGCCACTTGCCCAGCCCGTTGTGGCTTCTTTGTCCACGGCAATGACACCTGCGCTTCCCCGCTCTGCGCTGCCGACTGTTCCTGCGGCTTCTCCCGAACCCTCGCCGGCGGCAACTCAGACTGCCCTGCTGCCGAGCGCAACCCCTTCACCTACAGAAGCGCCCACGCCTATTCCTACACCCACCGAGACGCCTGCCGTTCTGCTCCCGCTCTCCGTCCCCGACGCTGTGCCTCAGCCCGCTGCAGAGACTCAGACCCGACGGCTGACGTTGCGCGCGATCAGCAGTGCGCTGGACGGTCAGGGCATGCCTATCGAGAACCAAACCACGTTTAGTCCAGGCGTCGCTGCGATCTACATTGTCTTCGACTACCGCAATGCGCCCCCAAGCGCAACCGTGCGCCACACCTGGTTCCGCGATGGCAGCAGCGTCCACTTCGACTCACAACCTCTGCCCGATGCAGCCGTCGGGACGAGCTACGTGATGTGGTCGCCAGAGGGTGGATTCGCCACAGGGCTGTACGAGGTGCGGATCGCGCTGGGCAACACGCTGCAGTTCGTAGCAAACTTCGAGGTGCGCTAGACGCTCAGCGCTTCGAGCGCAGGATCACGCCGCTGGCATGCGGCACGGCGCGGATCTCGCTGCTGCTCGTCGCGCTGTCGGTCATGTTTTGCTCGACCGCGTTGCGGAACTGCTCAGGGACGTGGATCGGCTTCAGCCCGTACTCCTTCTCCGCAATTGCGATCAACATGCTTGCTGGTGAGTCACCCGGGGCAAGGCGATAAACGCGCTGCTTGAAGTCAGCAGCGATTGCCTTCGCGGTCACCTCGTCTAGGGTGAAGCCGCAGATTTCGCGCAGGAAGTAATGCACGATGTTCCAGCCGCTCAGCGGCCCAAGCAAGACCTCAGATTCGGTGACGCCGAATTGGTCGAGCGGGTGCGCCTCGTAGGTGGTGCTGCTGTTGATGACTGCCTTCTGGTGCACACCCGCGGAGTGCGTGCGATTGGTCAAGCTCACTGGCTCTTTGGAGGGCACGAGTTTGCGCAGTTTGTCCGCCATCATCACGTTGATCGGGTATGAGCCGCGGAGGTGATAGCCCTCCAACTTGTCGTATTCCCTGTCAATGAACAGGTTGAACAGCAACGCGGTCATGCTGGTGATCCCGCTGCGTTCGCCGATCCCGAGCAAGGTCGTTTGCACATACTGCATGCCGCAGCGCACGGCTTCGAGCGCGTTGATCAGGGAGAAGCCGCGGTCATCGTGGAAGTGCCCTTCCAAAGCAACGTGGGGGTAGCGCTCGCGCAGCGCATGCACACGGTGGTTGACCGTCGCTGGCGTCGCCACACCGACAGTGTCCGGCGTGCCGAAACGATCCACGCAGTCGGCGAGCTGGTCGTACACCCGAAACAGGTCAGCTTCCCGCGTGCGGAAGGCGTCCTCGCCGCTGAAGCGCAACACCAAATGGGGGTGATTGCGGCGCACGTCTTCGATCAGCGAACGCGCTCGCCGAGCGATCTCGTCCAGCCCCTGACCGTGGTTGTAGCTGCGCGAGATCTCCGACGTGCCGATATACATGTTCAAGCCATCAGCGCCTGCCTGGATAGCTGCCTCTACGTCGGCAGGGTGGCAGCGCACGTGGGCGAGCAGAAAGGTGTATCCCTTTTGCAAGATGAGCTCGTCGCGCACGGCCTTGATCGCCTGCCAATCAGCCGCCTCTTGGGCGCTGACGTTTGGCGCAAAAAGCTCGATGAACTTCACACCGTAGAGGATCAGCGCGCGGGTGATCTCTTCCTTGTCTTGAGTGGTGAAGAAATACTTGTGGTGATCGTGCAGCAGCGAGGATTGCTGCCCTTCGCGCAGGGTCGTGTCAATGATCTCGAGCGGGCGGGGGTGATACTGCCTGAATGCAAACGTCGGCATGGTTCAGCGCGATGCGCGCAAGTGTACTACCGCGTTGCCAACAGCGCGCTCAGCGCACGGGTCAAAACGCGCACTGCGCGCTCGAACTCTGCGATCTCGATGTGCTCGTCTGGCGTGTGGTCGAGCGCCGAGTCACCTGGTCCATAGGCGACGATAGGGCAGCGCCAGATCGGCCCAACCACGTTGAAGTCTGCGGTGCCTGTCTTGAGCTTGAAGGCAGGGCGCATGCCCTCAGCGCGGATGGCGTCAACAAAAGCGCGCGCCAGGAGGGTATCTTTGGGTGACTGCCAGGCTACCTCTGCGCCAGAGAAGCTCAGCCGCAACGCCTCGGCGTCTGGCTGAGCAGCGCGCCATTGCTCGACCGCACCTTGCAGGTCTGCTGGGGTGAACGCAACGGGCAAGCGTGCGGCAATCGTCGCTTCACACCACTCGCGCAGCCCGTCCTCGCCGGAGCGGATCATGCGCAGCGAGGGCAGGATTTGGTCGAACGCGCGGGTGCGATCGCGGTTCCACTGCTCAGCGAGGTTTGACACGTAATTCCACAGGGCAACAATGCGCTCGCTCGGGTTTGGCTCAGGGGTCGCTGTGTGGCGGGCGCTGCGCTCGGCGAAGGCATGGATCAGCAGCCGACCCTTGTAGCCCACCGTGATCCCATCGGCGCCGCTCGGCTCGCCGATGACGCAGCTTTCAGGCTGGTATTGCTCAGCCGCGAAGCGAGCGCCCTTTGAGGTTGCGCACTCCTCCTCAACCGCGCCGATCACGACCAGGCTTCGGTTGTGCCGCTTGACCAGCGGCTTCACTGCTTCGGCAGCGAGGATGAACGCGCACAGGGCGCCTTTGGCGTCAACCGTGCCGCGTCCGTAGAGCTTGCCTGCCTCGTAGCGCACAGGCACGCTGCCACCCACTATGTCCATGTGCCCGAGCAACACAATCGGGCGCGTGTCCTCGCCGATGACACCAACCGCGTTGCCCGCCGCGTCAATGAAGGCGCGGTCAAAGCCGCGCTGCTGCATCTCAGCGCACAAGAACTCGGCGACAGCGCGCTCCTGCCCGCTGAGGGAAGGAATGCGCACGCAGCGTTCGAGCAGCTCAATCATGCAGAATCCCTGCTCGCCGCATCCATGCCTCGATTTCGCCGAAGGGCTTTTCGCGCCCGATTTCGCTCAGCACCTCGTGGAATAAGCCGGGGTACTCGTGCAGCTCGTTCGACCCCGGTGGTAACGCCTGGAAGAAGAGCCTTGCGCCCTGGTTGTTGACGTAGGTGTCGATCTCGGCAAGCAGGATCAGCACGGGCAGGCGCAGCGTGTGGGCACGCGCTCGCGCGTACTCCCCCGCTTCAACGACGAAGCGGGCAGTGCCAAACCGCAGCACGTCGTGCTTGTAGGGGTCGTTGCGCTTCCATGCCTCCCAGTCCTCGTTGTGCGTCGCTGGTTTGCTCAACCCGCTGTTGGGCGGCATCGGCTGGGCAGGGATTAGTCGGCTGATCACCTTGCCCACCCGAATGTAAAGTGGTGAGGCATGCACCATCAAAGCAGGTGCAGAGAGGATCAATCCGCGCAGCTTGTCCTGGTTGTCCACTGCGTAGCGTGCCGCAATTGCGCCGCCCATACTGTGCCCGAGCAGCACCGGCGCAGCGCCGCTTTGCCGCCAGGCGTGCTCGACGACCAAGCCGAGATCAGCCACGTAGTGATCGTCGCGCAGGATATGACCCCGCAGCCCCGGAGAACGACCATGCCCGAAGTGATCAGCAGCCCACACGTCGAAGCCCAGCGCGGTGAAGTGCTGGGCGATGTGATGATAGCGCCCAGTGTGCTCGAAGATGCCGTGAGCGAGCACCGCGCAGCCACGCTTTGCCCCCTGCGCAGGCCAGTGGCGCAGGAAGAGCGAGCCGCTGATCGGCGAGGCAAGAGTGGTCTCCTCGCAGGGAGGCAGTTCGGACAGCAGCGGGTAATCCATCGGGTGCTACACGTCTGTGCCCTTCGCCAGCACAGCCGCGATCTTCTCAACGACGAAGTCGATCTGCTCGTAGGTGATCACCGCAGGAGGCAACAGGCGCAACACGTTCAGCCCTGCTGGCAGTGCCAATACCCCCTCGGCTTGCAGCGCGCGCAAGTAGGGCGCGACCTTCGTGCGCAGCTCTATCCCAAGCAACAACCCAAGCCCTCGAACTTCGCGGATCACAGGCGCATCAATCGCCATCAGGCGCTCTTTGAAGTATTTGCCCTTCTCAGCCGCGAGGCGGGGTAGGTCTAGGCGCTGCATCTCGCGGATGGAGGCAATGCCGGCTGCACATGCCAGCGGGTTGCCGCCGAACGTGCTGCCGTGGACGCCGGGGGCAAGGTTCTTGACGGCGTCGCTGATGCCGACCGCGCCCATTGGCACGCCGCCCGCGATCGCCTTGCCCATCGCCATCAGGTCTGGCGACACGTCGAAGTGCTGCACAGCGAACCAGCGCCCCGTGCGAGCAAATCCAGTCTGCACCTCGTCAGCGATCAGCAGCGCGCCGCGCTGTGCAGTGAGTGCGCGAGCCGCGTGCAGGAATTCGGGTGTGGCAGGGTGCACGCCCCCTTCTCCTTGGACTGGCTCAACCAGCACAGCCGCGGTCTGGTCGTCAATCGCAGCTTCTAGCGCAGCAGCATTATTGAAGGGCACGTGGACAAAGCCTGGGACAAGCGGCTTGAACGGGTCACGGTATTTCGGCTCGTAGGTCGCGCTGAGCGCGCCCATAGTGCGCCCGTGGAAGCCGCGCACAGCAGCGACGATGTTGGGTCGCCCTGTGCTCAGGCGGGCGAACTTGATCGCGGCTTCGACTGCTTCCGCGCCGCTGTTACATAGATACACCCGTCGCAACCCAGCCGGCAGCAGCGAAACCAGCAGCGCCTCGAACTCGGCGCGGCGGTCATTGTAGAAAATCTCGGGGCAGGAGACCAAGGTCAACGCTTGCTCGGCAATCGCCCTTGCCACCGCTTCGTTGGCGTGACCAAGTGTGCTCACTCCCTGCCCGCCCACGCAGTCCACGTAGGCAAACCCCCTGTCGTCCCACAGGACAGCGTCCCTGCCGCGAAGGATCACCAGGTCGCGCTTAGGGTATACGCCCGAGGTGAACTGCTGCTCAAGTTCTTGGATAGCGAGCTGCGTCATTTAAGCCTGAATTGTAAGGTTGCCTGGACTTTCCGCACAGGTGCAGCCCAAACCTGAGCAAACGTCTGTCAGCTCGCGGAAGCGACGCGCCGAGTTCATCCAGCGCAGAACGCGGTGTGCTCAGGCGAGCGCAGCCCCGCCTCCAACCGCGCCAGCAGCACCGCCAAGTCCTGACGCGCCAGCGCCGACACGTCCAGCCACAAGCCGGGGAAGACCTGGCTGCGCCACACGCCCTCGGCGTCGGGCATCAGCGGGCGGTAACGCCCCTCGTGCAGTGTCCATCCATGCAACTGCTGCGCTTCGGCTTCCCAGACCAGGTATTCCTGCACGCCGGCGCGTTGGTAAAGCGCGCGCTTGGCGCCGAGGTCGCGCTCGGCGCTGGCGACAGCGACCTCGACGACCAGCTCGGGCGCGCCGACGAGGAAG
>JANWZM010000142.1 GCA_025054635.1 Thermoflexales bacterium | reverse complement strand
GATGTGCTGAGTGTAGTTGCCCAGCTCGTCGCGCAGCGTGACGACTGCCTCAGCGGCGTCTCGGTCGTTAACGCGCACTACGCCGCGTCCCCATGAGCCGACGACCGGCTTCAGCACGCAGGGATAGCCGAGCTGCTCGATAGCTTGCAGCGCGCTCGCAGGGGTGAATGCCATCATCACGCGCGTCGTCGGCACGCCGTGTTGGAGCAGAAGCTGCGTGGTGATGAACTTGTCTCCGCAGTTCTCGATCACCTCGTGCGTGTTGACCGTGCGTACGCCAGCCAGCCTCATGATCCGCTGGATGTAGAGCGCGCGACTTTGTGAGACGCAACGCTCAAAGCACACGTCGTAGCGCCGCCAGGATGAAAGGTCATTTAAGTCGAAGACCACGCTGCGGTCGTCAACAACATCAACCTCAACGCCGCGCTGGTTGAACGCCTCGATGAGCATCCGCTCCTCGGGGCGCACCAAGCTGCACACTAAGCAGACTTTCAACGGCTACTCCCCCCAGTCCTCTTCTTCGATTGGGGCAAGGTCGAGCGCAAGCGGGTCCAGAGAGATGACCTCGAGTTCGGCGCCACAATCAGGGCAGCGGACGAGCTCATGAAGGATGGGTTTTGCATTGAACGGAACTGTTGCGCTGCACTCTGGGCACTCTGCAGTGAACATGGTGCTGCATGAATACCACGTTGCAGGCGAACTGTCAATGCGTCTCTCGAGAGCGCGTTTTGAGCTGGGCTGCAGGGCTTTGCCGCTTTAGCCTGGCTATGAATCAGTGTGCGGTGTCACAGTCAACCCCTGGATAGGCTACTCTTAAAAAACTATCCGCCTTGTCAGGGCTTAAACCCATCGCTACTCCGATCCCTTCTGGGCAGGGCGAGCCTACTCTTTTAACACCGACATAATGTTTGTCCAGGAGGTGAGACCGATGGTCAAAACGCGTGTAGGTGATTGGATGACGCGCAACCCGGTGATTGTTCTGCCCACAACCCGCCTAACTGAGGCTTACGCCCTGATGACCGAGCGGCGTATCCGACGCTTGCCTGTCGTTGAAGGCGGCAAGCTGGTCGGCATCGTGACGCTGGGTGACCTACGGCAAGCGGGTGCCAACATCCCCGGCAGCGAGGCAGAGAAGTCGCCTGTCGAAGCAGTCATGTCGCAGCCCGTCCTGACGGTGACGCCAGAAACCTCATTGCGCGAAGCTGCGCGCCTGATGATCAAGCACAAAGTCAGCGGGTTGCCTGTGCTTCAGCATGGCGAGCTTGTCGGCATCATCACCGAGTCGGACATCTTCCGCGCAGTGATGCTCTCAGAAGAAGAGGAGACAAGTGCAGAGCCTAAGCCTGTGCAGCAACTGCCGCCTGTCGCCGTAGTCTAGCCCCTGATGTTCAAGCGCATCCTCGTCCCGCTGGACGGCTCGACATTTTCTGAGCTTGCCCTGTCTGCGGCGCGCGAGATTGCCTCGTGCGACGGTGGCGAAATCATCCTCGCACGAGTGGACGAGCGATACGAGCCGCCGCCTGGATTGTTCGTCCCTGTGAGTGCACTGCCAGAAGTAACTCAACTGTCGGTGGGTGAATACTTGCAGCAGCACGAGCAGCGCTTGCGCGCATCAGGCTTCAAGGCAAGCAGCGCAGTGCTCGAGGGAAAGGTCGCTAGCGCCATCGTTCGCTTTGCCCGAGAGGCGGACGTGGACCTGATCGTCATGTGCACCCACGGGCGAACAGGGCTGCGGCGGTTGCTGATGGGCAGCGTCGCGGAGGGCGTGATGCGCAGTGCGCCTTGCCCGGTCATGCTCATCCGCCCTGTGCACTGGCCCGAGTAGTGCTCACAGCGGCACAACGAGGTCGCGCTCAAGCGTCGTCAGGCGACACAGCCGCCCAGCCTCATCTAGGTAGTAGTCGTCTTCGACGCGAACCCCCCAGCCGCCCCGGGCATCGTCGGGGTCGTACAACCCTGGCTCAGCGCAAAACACACTGCCCGGGGCGAGCTTTTCATCGGGTCGCCAGCCCTTCAAACTCATCGCAGGTGATTCGTGCACGGCAAGCCCAAAGCCGTGACCGAGGCTGTGCACATAGCCGCGCCTGGTTTGTGCGTCCTGGCGCAGCGTAGGGAAGCCGTGCGATTCAAACAGCTCGCACACCGCTTCATTGAAAGCGTAAGTCATCTCATCTGCGTTGAAGCGGCTCTCAGCGAGCGAGAGTGCCTTTAGCACAAGTGCGTGCGCCTCCACAATGTGCGACGGCGCCTCGCCCAAACACCAGGTGCGGGTGAGGTCAGCATGGTAGCCATTCGCGCCGCGTGGGTAGAGGTCAAACACGATTGGTTTGCCTATCTCGACAGGCGCCACGGGGTCACCAACGCTGTGGGGAACGCCAGCGTCTCGACCGATGGCGAAAATGAAGTCATCGAGCTCAAGCCCGAGCGCAGCCGCCTCACGGCGGACAAACTGCTTGACGTGACCGACCGTGAGCGGCGAACCGTCAGCCTGCACAAGCACCCGATCAAAGACGCGGTGACTGCGCAAGAAGGCGCGAGTCTCCGCCATCACTTGCTCGGTCAACCGGCAGGTATGGCGGATCTGTTCGATCTCGTAGGCGTCTTTTGTTGCACGCGCCTTCGTGATTATGTCCTGCTCATACTCGAGCACTACCTCGCATCCTCCTGTCGCCTCAAGCGCGCGCAGCAGTGGGAGCGCGCGGTTGACCTGCTCCAGCCCGTAAAACGCAACTCTACCTGCTACGCCGAGATCTGTCAGGATGTGCTGTAACAGGGCTGCGTCGGCGCGCAGTCTGTCGCCGTTGTTGGCGCGCAGCAGCTCGGGGTAGTCGTAGCGTGCGCGGTCAACAAGCCGCAGCCCTGTTTTTGCTGCCTCGTCGCGCTCCATGCTGCTGTGGACTAGAAACGTCGCGCCGTCCTGCCGCACCACAACGAGACCACTCGTGACATGGGCGGTGCCGACAAAGTAGGTGAAGGGTGCGTTAGCGCGCCCTGCGCCATCTGGTCCAAACACGACAAGCGCGTCCAGACCGCGCTCGCGCATGAGAACAGGCAAATCGGACTTCATCGTGCAACAGGATTCTATTCATTGCAAGGAGACTCGCTGAACCAAAGCATTTGCTGTGGCGCAGCACTCCAAAAAGACGCAGCGGCACGACCGGCACGCTAGGTGCGTTTACACGCTCAGCCCTATTGTCAACGGAGGGCACAAGTTTCGGTAAACTCGCAGATAACCATGAGCCGAGGACGTGTGCTTGTGCTGGGTGCTTCTGGGCGAACAGGTCGGCGAGTGGTCAAGGCGTTGCAGCGACATGGTTTCCCCGTGCGTGCGTTGGTGCGAAACCCAGCCTCACGCCCTGAGCTAGAGAGCGATAGCGTCGAGGTGGTCGTTGGCGAGGTCACCCAAGAAGATGACCTGAGGCGTGCAATGCAGGGGGTGCGCTACGTGGTCAGCGCGCTGGGCAGCAAAGCGCCGACCGACGCTGCCCACATCGAGTTGGTCGAGTTCACCACAATCGCAGAAGCAGCCCAGATCGCTTACGAGAATGGGGTTGAGCAGTTTGTGTTGTGCTCCTCGATGGGCGTCGAGATCCCGGACATGATCCCGCCGTTAGCTGAGATCTTGCGTCAGAAGCGACGGGGCGAGCTTGCCCTCGAGGGCAGCGGTGTGCCATTTACGATCGTGCGCCCAGGGGGGTTGACCAATGCACCGAGCAACGGCGTTGCGATTGCGCGAACGCTGCCTGGCTTCGGGATGATCAGCCGCGATGACGTCGCTGAGGTGATGGTTCAGGCGTTGCTCCAGCCGCGCGCCCGAAACAAGATCGTGGAGATCATCAACGACCCAGAGGCAGGCCCTGCCGACCGGCCGAATTTGTTCGACGAGGTTGAGGTCGCGCGCTAGTCAGAACGGATAGACTTGCAGTTCAACGCCCGCAGGGTCAACGAGCACTACGCGCCCGCCCGCAGGTGAAAGCAAGCCAATTGGGCTGCGGAATCCACCGCTCAGCCCACAATCGTTCTCCCCCGCCGTGAGATTGGTGTAAATCCGGCAGCGCTGCCCACCCTGAATCACAAACCCGTCGCTGAATGTGTATTGCGCAGTGAGCTGACCGACTTCGTTGAATACGCGGACAGACCAGCGCCCGAGCAGCACAGGCAAAGCAGTGGTGTTTGCGATCTCGACAAACTCATCTGCTTCGTTGATCGCAGGCGTGCCATCCTTCCTGACACTAACGATCTGCACAGACGCAGGTTGCGGCGTCGGTGTGGATGTTGGGGGCACGGGGGTCGCTGTTGGCAGCGGCGTTGATGTCTGCATGGGTGGCTCAGGTGTAGCGACGTTGACTATTCCTGTTGGTGTCGGTGACGGCGGGACAACGACTGGTGGCAAGGTGAGCTGAACTGGCGGCGTGAGGGTTGGGAGGGGAGTGAACGTCGGAGGCGGCGTTGGCGACGGAGGTACGACGATTGTTACTGCAGGCGGAGTAGGGGATGGTTCAACTGAGTGAACAGTCGGCTGAGGAGGCTGTGGGCTCTGCACAGGCAGGGGCACATCCTGAGTCGGCGCGGCGGGCGGTTCAGCGTTGCCACCTCTAGAGCCATCCCCTCCTTGAGGGGGTTGTGGTGTTGGTGTAGCGAGTGGAGTTTCCAAGTTTGCAACCACCATGACCGGCGTTGGCGAGGGTTGGTAGGCGGCTGAGATCGAGCGGCGCGTCCGCTCAATGCTCGGGCTGAGCAGCAGCGCAGTCGCGATAGAAGCCAGGATGACGAGCGCCGTCGTCAGGCTGGACACCAGCACAACTAGCGGACCGACAGGCGGTGGATTCGGCAAGGCTTGCCCTGCTGCGAGCACCTCGGCACGCTCTGCACGCTCGAACATCTCACGCCGAGTCAGCCACGATCCACCAATAGCCTCACCGATAGCCGCGTACGGCTTTGGGATGTAGCTCAGCCGTGCGCGCCGGGTCCGTGGGTCATATGCCAACTCACACCCGCAAAACTCGCATGTCCAGACCTCGCCTTCCATTAGCAGTGCAGGCTGACGACATAGCGGGCAAGTGTTCTTTGGGAGTGATCTGAGGTCGGCAACAGTCACAGCAAAGAAGGTTCAGGCACGAGCGGTCGCATCTTTCGCCCCCGCCGGTCGAGCTCCCAGGGATACACGATGTAGGCGTCGGTTATTGCCGCGTAGTAGGTCGGGCGATGGTTGGGGAAGAGCGACTGATTTGGCTTGTAATGCAACACAGCCGTCTCGACTAGAGCGCCACTCGCCTCGATCCGCCCGCGGACAGTCATGATGTGCCTACCGTGAGTCCATACATCGTCCACGACGAGTACGCGCTTGCCGCGCGTGAGCGACTCGTCTGGAAACTGCAGGAACGTCGGCCAGGCAAGCAGGCGAGGAACATCCGCTGCAGGGAACTCGACAGCAGCAGTCAAAATGTGCTTGATGTCCAGCGCCTCGGCAATCATTCCACCTGGGATGATCCCGCCGCGCGTCACCATCACCAGCAAATCGACTGCGCCAGTGATCTGAGGCGTCAGAATGTCAATCAGCGCTTCGACCTCGCTCCAGGTCAGAATCTCCTGTCGAGGCGGTTCTTCTCGATGCATGTATCCCGTACAGGTCTGTGCAAGTTAGCTGATGCAGTGGCACTGTTGCAATTTCAGCAGGGATAGTGTACCTTAGCATTCATGCTCAGGTCTGTGCCACGGCGCGGCACGCCACCTCTTTTTTCTTTGGCAGTTATTTTCGCTGGCACGTTGCTGCTCGTGCTACTCGGTGTACTCGCCATACTATCTGTTCTGGTGCTGCGCGGCGCGCTCAGCCTACCTGCTGCTGAGGGCATGGCAACACCCCCGCCAGGGCAAGCCATCGCTGCAGCTCCCCCTCCTGAACCCGCAGCGCCTCGTGAAGTTCCCCCTGTTGAGGCGCCTCCAACGCCTGAGCTGCCACCAACTTCGCCGCCTCCTGCTGAGCCACCGTCCACGCCGGTGCCGCCTCCGCCCGAGCCAACGCCGGCGCCTGCACCCACCCCTAAGCCACCGCCCCCTGCGTCGCCTCAGTCGCCCCCAGCGGAGGTCAGCGGTCCGGATCCCTTCCCGATTGGCGCACCTGCTGTGCCAAGCACTCGTGTCACATGCAACCGACGCATCACGCACGTTGTGCGCCCAGGCGAGAACCTGTTCCGCATCGCCTTGCGCTACAACACGACAGCCCAATCCATCGCCAACCTGAATGACATCCCAGACGTGCGCCAAATCCGTGCTGGACAACGGCTTGTTGTCGTCACCTGCGCTGGACGCGCAAGCCGCGGTCGAGGTCGGACATACGTGGTGCAACCTGGCGACACGCTTTTCCGTGTCGCTCTGAACCACGGGACAACTGTAAGCGCGCTGCGCGCTGCAAACGGACTGCGCTCGAACCTGATCTATCCAGGTCAAGTCTTGCGCATTCCATAGCCAGTGATCTGTTGTGAAGTGAAGCATTGGATTGCACAAGCAGCCGTGGCGTTCGGGTTGCTTGGTGCTGGCTGCACTTCCCCCGCGCGACCGATGGCGCCCCCTGCGGTGACGTATTACCCTACGCCGACAGCCATACCTGCCGTTCCTCCAACGCCGACCTCACTCGTTTACGACGGACGCTGGCAGATCAAAGCGCCTGGCATCGAATACGCGCTGATTGAAGCCACACAGGACGGCCGACGCGAGTGGATTCTAGTCGCTCGAGTCCAGCCTCGTCGTGCGCGGATGCGCGTCGCCTATGCTCCTGACGCGCCCAAAACTGTGCGCGAGTGGCATCTGACTAGCCAGGCAGACCTAGTCGTGAACGCGGGGTTCTTCGATCAGCAGAACCGCACCACAGGATTGGTTGTAGCGGATGGTCAGGTTTTTGGGCGCTCTTACGTTGGATTCGGGGGGATGTTTGCGCTGCGCAGCGGTGCTCCCTCTCTCCAATGGCTGCGGGACGAGCCTTACCGCCCTGACGCAAGCATCACGCAAGCCGTGCAAGGTTTCCCTATGCTTGTCGTTGACGGCGCTGTCGTCGAGGGCATCCCCGAAAGCGACCGTCGCCATCGGCGCACGTTCGTTGCCCTTGACCGCAGCGGGCGTGTGCTGCTCGGTGTCACGCAACTGGCGCAGTGGCGGTTGAGCGACTTGGCTATTTACCTTGCCACGAGCGACCTAGACGTTTGGCGCGCACTCAACCTCGATGGGGGTGGCTCAAGCGGGCTTTGGTTAAGCCAACCCCATACCAGTATCTCCATGAACTCGCTTGACCCTGTGCCTACAGTGATCTTGGTGTGGGCTGGCTAGCTCGAGCGCTCGTAGAACAGCAGCATCGTCTTGCCGTAGCGCCGTTGGTCGACAAGCTCGAGGTTGATCAGCGGCATCGGCGCAAACTCTTGTGGGTCAAGCTGCACAATCACAGCGCCATCTGGGTCAAGCCAGCCGACGTTCTCATCGATCGCAGCTAATGCGCGCACCCACAACCCCTGATATTGCGGCGGTGCAACGTAGATGAAGTCAAAACTGGTGTTGGGCTTGGCGCGGATGAACTCGAAGGCATCGCTGCGGATCACAATGGCTCGGTCAGCTAAGCCAGTGATCTGCAGGTTCTCCTTGATAGTGCGAATTGCCGCTGGTTCGATATCAACGAACGTAGCAGCGCGCGCGCCTCGGCTGAGCGCCTCTATGCCGACTGCCCCGGTGCCGGCGAAGAGATCGAGCCAACGCGAATCCAGCACATCGCCTGCCAAGATGTTGAAGACCGCTTGCTTGACGCGGTCTGTCACTGGGCGCGTTGATTCGTTTGGGACGCTCTTCAAGTGTCGCCCGCGCGCGATGCCTGAGTTGATGCGCATTGGTGAAATTTTAAGAGCCTACACTTCGACGACCTCACCGCCTCGCTTCGCGCTCTTCTTGAGCGCCTCCCAAAGCTGAATCATGCGCAGCCCGTTCTCGGCGGGACTTGGGTTCTCAATCTCACCGTTGCGCACGCGCACAAACGTGTGCCAGACCCCTAGGTCAGGTGGCAACTCGACCTCGCGCGGGTGCGTCTCGCCAGCCATCTGCACGCGCACGTAGCCACCCCACACGCCGACTTCCAACATGCCGTTCTCGCACCACACCTTGACATCCGAATCGGTCACGGGCGCCGCGCCACAGCCATGGAGCGTCAGCAGAACGCCGCTGCGTGTGCGCGCAATGGCGACTGTCAAGATGTCAACTTTTGTCTTGCGCTTGTCCATGAATGCTGCAACGCGCTCGAACGACTCGCCGAGCAGATCAGTGACGGTGTTGAGCAAGTGTGCTCCCGTGTCGAACATGAAGCCGCCGCCGCTGACTTTCGGGTCTTGCCGCCATGTGCCGTGCGTCCACTGCTCCCAAGTTTGCCAGACGGCTGCCTGGATGCTCAGGATGCGTCCCATCGTGCCGTCGTGCAGTAGGCGATGCGCGGTTCGGATCGAGGGCGACATGCTGCCGTTGAAGGCAACTGCCAGCAGCCGCCCAGTCTTGTCGCGGGTCTTGATCAGCTTCTTCGCTTCGGCAACGCTAATCGTCATCGGCTTTTCGACCAGCACGTCTTTTCCCGCCTCAAGCAGCGCCTTGGCTTGCGGGAAATGAAGGTTGTGGGGGGTCACCACAAATGCAGCGTCAATGTGCGCAGCCTGCTTTGCCAGAAAGCGGTCGAAGTCAGGGATGTTCGGTGGAACGGGGTGACCTGTCTCCTCGAACAGCGCTGCTGCTTTTTGGTATTGCTCGGGGTCAGGCTCGCAGATCGCGGTGATCTGTGTGGTGTCGGTTTGCTTCAAAATCTGGCGAATGTGATGGCGCGCCATTGCACCCGCGCCGATGATGCCCAAACGGCAAATGCTCATAGGACGTCTCGTGGGTTCGTGTCCTAGTGTAATTGCCTTGCCTCTCTCCTTTCATCCAGCGCATCGCTCCTACTTTTCAACTTTTTGTTCGCCACTCCGAACGAGGGCAGGGGCAAAGCGAGCAGAATTGTGCTAAACTGGTTTAGAGGCACACACGGAGAAGACATGACACGCGCCAGCGGGGTTCTTCTGCACCCTACCTCGCTGCCAGGACGCTTTGGCATTGGCGACCTAGGCGATGAGGCATACCGCTTCGTTGACTTTCTTGTCGAGGCAGGGCAGCAGCTCTGGCAGGTGTTGCCGCTCGGGCCGACAGGCTACGGGGACTCGCCCTACCAGTGCTTCTCGGCATTTGCTGGCAACCCGATCCTGATCAGCCCAGAACGCTTGGTCAGCGAAGGGCTGTTGGACGAAGCAGATCTGCGCCACATTCCGAGTTTCCCGTCGCATTGTGTTGACTACGGGGCGGTGATTGCCTTCAAGCGCGACTTGCTGCACCGTGCCTACGTGCACTTTTTGCAGTATGGCTCTGCAGCGATCGCGGCTGAATTCGAGGCGTTCTGCAAGGCGAACGCTAGTTGGCTGGATGAATACGCCCTGTTCATGGCGCTGAAGGACGCCCACGAGGGCGATGCATGGAACACGTGGGAAGATGACTTAGTGCGACGCACGCCAACTGCGCTTGCGCGCGCCGTCCACCTCCTCGCACAGCAGATTCGTGAGCACAAGTATGGGCAGTTTCTGTTCTTCCGCCAGTGGACGGCGCTGAAAGCGTATGCAAACCAGCGCGGCGTGCGGATCATCGGCGACGCGCCGATCTTCGTCGCCTACGACAGTGCTGACGCTTGGGCACGCCGCGAGCTGTTCTCGATTGACGAGCGCGGCAACCTGCTGTTCGTCGCGGGTGTCCCGCCCGATTACTTCAGCGAGACAGGACAGCGTTGGGGCAATCCGCTCTACCGTTGGGACGTGATGGCGCAGCACGGCTACGCCTGGTGGATAGAGCGTTGCCGTGTTGCCTTCCAACTGTATGACCTGCTGCGGATTGACCACTTCCGAGGCTTTGAGTCGTACTGGGAGGTCCCTGCTAGCGAGCCAACTGCGATCAAAGGGCGATGGGTCAAAGGGCCTGGCGCCGCGCTGTTTGAAGCCATCAGCGCCGCTCTAGGGCGCTTGCCGATCATCGCTGAAGACTTGGGCGTGATCACGGACGAGGTTCGCGCGTTGCGTGACCAGTTGGGCTTCCCGGGAATGCGCGTGCTGCAGTTCGCCTTCGTCGCTGACACTGCTTCAGACTTTCTGCCGCACAACTACGTTCGCAACACGGTCGCCTACTTAGGCACGCATGACAACGACACCACCTGCGGCTGGTTTGCCAAGCTCGACCCGAACATCCGCCAGCAGGTGCTGGACTACACCGGCACAAACGGACACGAGATCCACTGGGATCTCATCCGCATACTGATGATGTCCGTTGCAGACACGGTGATCTTCACCATGCAAGACTTGCTTGGGCTAGGCAGCGAAGCGCGGATGAACTTCCCAGGGCGGTCTGAGGGGAATTGGCAGTGGCGCTTCACTTGGGATCAGGTGGCTGAGGGAATCGCCCTGCGCCTGCGCAAAATGACTCAGACCTACGGTCGGTTGCCCGTCCAGCGGCACTAAAGTGTAACCATGCGCACCAGCGCAAACACGGACAGCACGATGAGCCCCACCCCTAACAGAGCGTGAGCGTTCAGCACGAGCAGCGTGCCGCAGACCAGTGCAGCCGTGAAGACAAGCGCCCAAGACAACCGACCGATGCCACGCTCGACTCGGCGGAAGCTTTCCATCGAGGCGCTAGTGAGCTGCGCGCGCACCTCAAGTTGACCACTTAGCGCGCGAGCGAAGAATGCCTCGCTCTGCCCTGGGAGCTGGATTGCTTGGCGCACCCAGCGCGCTGCTTCGCTGAGCGTTGTCGCTGCCGTGCTGCGCGCAGTGGATTGCTCAGAGCGGTTGGCGAAGGGTTGCAGCGCCCGCCACGGGTCAAACTGTGGATCAAGCGCTGTCAGCATCCCAGCCAAGATATTTGCCGCCCGCCCGAGGTACAGCACGTTCTGCGGGATCTGAAACGGCAGCGAAGAGAGCAAATC
>JANWZM010000067.1 GCA_025054635.1 Thermoflexales bacterium | reverse complement strand
CGGTCGACCCTGTGGTGACGGGGATTCTGTCGCCGACCTACACCAGCGGCGTGACGGCGTTGCAAAACCAGGTGGTTGGGACAACAACGGTGGACATGCCGCTGCTGGTGGGCAGCGTGCAGGTGTGCCGCCGCGTGGAGTGCTTGCTGGGCAACCTAGTGTCGGACGCGATGCTGTGGAAGGTCAACTCCAGCCTGCCGCCGACACAGCACTACCAGATTGCGCTGCAGAATGGAGGCGGTCTGCGCGCGCCGATCACGGCGTTGACGGTGACGGTGGGCGAGATTCTGGAGGTGCTGCCGTTCGGGAACACGATTGCGACGCTGGAGATCACGGGGTCGCAGATTCTGCAGGCGCTGGAGAACGGGTTGGCGAATGTGGGCGTGTCGGGCGACGGGCGTTTCCCGCAGGTGGCTGGGCTGCGGTATCTGTGGGACTTTTACCGCCCAGTTGGGTCGCGGGTGATCTCGGCAGAGGTGTATAGCCCGACATTGATGGCGTATGTGCCGTTGAACCCGAGCGTGGTGTATCGCATGGTGACGAACAACTTTGTGCGCAACGGTGGGGATGGCTACACCATGCTGCGCGACTTTGCGCTCAACCCGTATGA
This sequence comes from Thermoflexales bacterium, assembly GCA_025054635.1. Classification (GTDB taxonomy): domain Bacteria; phylum Chloroflexota; class Anaerolineae; order J036; family Brachytrichaceae; genus DRWP01. The sequence goes on along the minus strand of JANWZM010000067.1, from coordinate 8,426 downwards.
CTTTGGTCCGTCGCTGGATGAGGCGGTGAAGGAGTATTTCCAGCAGTTCTCGCCGGTGACGCCGACGATTGAGGGGCGCATCCAGTATCTGCGGCGGTCGCTCATCACGGCGACGCGGACGACGCTGCTTGCCGATGGGGTGAGCACGGCGCGGATTACGGTGACGGTGCGGAACACGGTTCTGTCGCCGATTAGTGGGACGACGGTGAGCTTTGTGACCAGCGGCGGGACGCTGTCGGCGCTGTCAGCGACGACCAACATCAGCGGTCAGGTGGTCATCACCCTCACCGCACCCATCACCGCAGGCACGGCTACCGTCACCGCAACAGCAGATGGCGAGCCGCTTCCTTTGACCTTCACCTTCCTAGAGACTATCGCGGCTTCGCCGAGGACGCTCCCTGCCGACGGCGCTAGCACCGCGCGCATTACGGTCACACTGCGCAACCCCGATACGCTCGCGCTGCTCAGCGGTGTCACAGTGACCTTCTTCTCGAGTGCTGGCACGCTGTCTTCAGCCGCAGCGCAGACTGACGCGAATGGGCAAGTTGTAGTGACACTCACCGCGCCGCTCAACCCAGGTCAAGGCACAGTGTTCGCGCTGGGTGCAAGTCAGACGCTTTCGGTCACCTTCAACTTCACGCAGAGTGCGGCGACGGTCAACTTCACACCTAGCGTGGTCACGCAATCGGTGGGCAGCGCTGCGGCGCCAGCAGGCTCAGTGGTGACCTACACCTTTACGTTCACCAACGCTGGTCCAGGCAACGCGCAGGGCATGCTAATTGTCAGCCCGATCCCGAGCGGGACGGAGTATGTCAGCGGCAGCGCAAGCGGTGGCTTCGGCCCGAGCAGCATGCAGATGTTTGACATCCAGTCGTTGCTCGGTGGTCAAGCAGCAAACTCAGTCGTGTTCTGGCAAGGGAACATTCCGGCTGGTCAGTCGCACACCCTGTCTTACGCAGTGAAGGTGAAGACGCTCTTCGGGCCAATCACCGCCACTGCAACAGCCTATCTCGACAACGTGCCTATCCAGCAACTGTCCGTCAGCACGGGTGTTGAGTCGCAGCGACGCTACGTGCCGATCGTCAGACGAAGTAGCTAGGCTCGATGTCCCCTTCCAGGCTGAGGTAACTCCAAGCATCTGAGGGTGCTGAGCCTCTGAGACCCTCCCTCACCCCCGTCCAAAGCGGTGGACGGGGGTGAGAAATTTATCTGATCGTTCACTCAGAGATCAACGCTGGTCTTGCAGTAGACACGGAGCGCAGGTTGCTCGTGCCTGTGGTCAAGCGCGTTGACCGGCTCTCCTTGCGCTAACTCCATGCTGAGGCAGCGCTTAGTTGGCAACAAGCACAACAGAGGCAGCTTATGCCCGACTCGACGCCGGGCGGCACGTTCACATTGACCAATCTAGGCATGTTTGACATAGACGGTTTCACCCCACTGGTGAATCCGTCGCAAGCTGCAATCCTTGGGGTTGGACGCATTCAGCGCCGCGCGGTTGTGCTTGACGACGACCGCCTTGTCGGGCGCGCCATGATCACGCTTAGCCTGAGCTTTGTCATCGGGTGGTTGACGGCGCGCCTGCTGCGCGCTTCTTGGCAGCACGTCCGCCGGCTTGTCGAACGCCCCTTCGCGCTGATGGTGTAACTTTAGAACAAGCCCTCTACAGAGAGGTAGCGCTCGCCTGTGTCGTAGCAAAATGTCAGCACGCGGCTGCCTGGAGCCAGCTCAAGCAGCTTCTTGCGCACCGCTGCCAGCGATGCGCCGGAGGAAACCCCAACCAAAATGCCCTCCTCGCGCGCGCAGCGCAGCGCCATTTCGTATGCCTCCTCCTTAGTCACGGTGATCACCCCGTCCAGGATCGCCGTATTCAAGTTGGCAGGGATGAAGCCTGCGCCGATGCCTTGGATTGGGTGAGGCGAAGGTTGCCCGCCGCTGATCACAGGTGACGCGGCTGGCTCGACGGCGAACACTCTGAGCTGCGACCACAAAGGCTTCAACACCTCAGCGACACCGGTGATGTGCCCTCCCGTGCCGACGCCAGTGATCAGCACATCAACACCCTCAGGGAAATCACGCAGGATTTCCTGCGCGGTTGTCCTCCGATGAATCTCAACGTTTGCTAGGTTCTCAAACTGTTGCGGCATCCAGGCGTTGGGTAGCTCGTTAAGCAGCTCATGAGCGCGGGCGATTGCGCCTTTCATGCCCTTCTCGCGCGGGGTGAGTTCAAACGTCGCCCCGTAGGCAGCCATCAACCGCCGCCGCTCAACGCTCATGGACTCAGGCATGACGAGGATCAGCTTATAGCCTTTGACGGCGCAGACCATCGCCAGGCCAATGCCGGTGTTGCCGCTGGTCGGCTCGATAATCACCGTGTCCTTGTTGATCGCGCCACGCTGCTCGGCATCTTCAATCATTGAAAGCGCAATGCGGTCTTTGATGCTGCCGCCAGGGTTTGCCCGCTCGAGCTTCATCCAGACCTCGTGATCGCTGCCAAACAAGCGGTTGATGCGGACGTGAGGGGTATTTCCGATCGTCTCAAGGATTGTGTTTGCTCTCATGGCTACTCCATAGGGTGCTGAGGGGTGTCCATAGCGTGCTGCTTGATGATGACGTCGCCCTTGTGATACACCATCGAGTAAGGCGGCACACTTTCGATCAGCCAGACGTTGCCGCCGATAACGCTGTGATGACCAACGATGGTGTCACCGCCAAGGATAGTGGCGTTGGCGTAGATCACCACATCATCCTCGATAGTCGGATGCCGCTTCGACGCCGCGAGCGATTTGCTGACACTGAGCGCGCCGAGCGTCACCCCTTGGTACAGCTTGACGCGGTCGCCGATGACTGTCGTCTCGCCGATCACGATCCCTGTGCCGTGGTCAATGCAAAACGAATGACCAATCCGCGCACCAGGATGAATGTCAATCCCAGTGCGCTGGTGGGCAAGCTCGGTCAACATGCGCGGAAAGATCGGCACACCCTGCTCAAAGAATGCGCGCGCCACGCGATACACCGCGATAGCGAACAACCCAGGGTAGGTCGCAATGACCTCCTCCAAGCTGCGGGCGGCAGGGTCGCCCTCGAAGATCGCCTGGGCATCGAGCCAGGCTAGGCGACCGATGTGCTCCAGGCGCTCGGCGAAGAAGTGCGCCATGACCGTCTCGGCATGAATAAGCCCAGCGCGCTGCAAGGGGTCAAGCGCAGCGCAACCTGCCTGCCAAGCAGCCTCCAGGTGGCAGCGCGCCTCGTCAGCAGTGCAGGACTCTGCGTAACCGCTGATGTTGGGGAAGATCGCAGTGAGCAGTTCGCTCAGGAAGCGTTCCGCTTGCGCCTTATCTGGCAAGGCGCGGCATGGCGCGAGCCGCGCGGCTGCAAGGCGATGCGCGACCTGCTGAAAGTCAACCGAAGGCTGCTGTTGGCGGCTACCCATCTTGCATAATCAGGCGACACAAGTATGCGCCTGGATTATCTGTTGTGGTGGGTGCTGGTGTACGGGCTTTTCCCGATTGCCTTAGGGTCGCTGGTGGCGCTGCCCTTCTGGCTCAAACGGCGCATGGTAGTTGGCAGCGCTGCAGGATCAGCGGCGATTGCGATTGTGATGACTGCCTTGATCCTCCAGTTCCTCGTAAGTGCCCTCAGCGAGAGTGCGCTGCTGGACACGCAAGCCTGGCTTCTGCCGATGGGCGCGCTGGTGGTGGCAGGGTGGGTTGATGTGCTGGTGATGTTTTTCATCGGCGGGTTCGTTGAGTCGCGCGTCCGCTCGCGCGTCGTGCGCCCCGACGACATCTAGCGACGCCTAGCGCCGCTTCCGCGCTGGCAGGTGTGCCTCCTATCGGGCAAGTCATGCTTGGGCTGGCTTCTGTCGCGGCGAGGTGATGGGTACGTAACAGTCGGATGGACGTTGCATGTCAAAGGGATTCATCGCTGCAACATTGCTGCTCGTGATGGTTTCTAGCTGCTCGCGCGTTGAGCCGCCACCCACTCGCCCAGTGCCACGACAGTATCTTCTCGTTGCTGACCCAGCCTCAGCGCCCTTGCTGCGCGCGCTCACTCGCCAGTACAGCACTGCGCATCCCCACCTCATCTTTGTGATTGATGTTGGCGACCCAGTGTTTATCGAAAGTCGCTTGAAGTCAGCCCGAACCGCGCTTGGGGCGACCACATCGATTCCAGCTCAGCCTGCGCCAGGGGTGAAGTGGTGGCTAGCAGACCTAGCAATGGATGGCATCGCGGTTGTCGTTAACCGTCAGAACCCAGTGAGCGAGTTGGCTGTCTCGGACGTGCGCGCGATCTTTGCTGGCGAACGCAATGCTTGGGCAGACTATGGCGCACCAGGTCTGGGCGACATCAAGGTCGCCGTGCGCGACAGCGGCGACACAACTCGCACCCTGTTTGACAGCGTCGTCATGGGCGACTTGCGCCTAACGCTTGAGGCGGTGATCATGCCCACCCCTGAGACCATGCTGAGCTACATCGCCCTGAACCCTGGCGCGATCGGCTACGCCCCTGCTGCCTTTCTGGCGCAGTCTGACCTTTCAGTGAAGCCGTTGGCGCTGAATGGCAAGCTGCCGACACCTGAGAACATCGCTGAGGGACAGTATCCGATGGTCAGCGCGGTTTACCTAATCGCCGCACGTGAGCCTCAAGACGATCTGCGCGAGTTTGTCCGATGGGCGCTCAGCGCGGAGGGGCGTCGCCTTGCCCAGACGCTCGGCTACGCTACGCTGCCGTAAGCTGAGAAAGCGACCCTAGGTGTCTCAGGCTGCGTGTCCAGGCTCGAATGCCTGGCGCGTGGTGTGTTGGCTTGCCCTTATCCCCTATTCCCTCTTCCTCAGGGGAGGGGCGCAGAGGTGAGGGCAGTGTGACCAACCTTGCGATGTGTTCGTGTAGTCACTCCCATGAGCAGTCTGAGTCTTACGCCTTGCTTATAATCTCGGGGTCATCCTTCCTCACAAGGAATCCCAATCTATGGCTATCCTCGCAGACAAAAATACACGCTTGATTGTGCAAGGCATCACAGGACGCGAGGGCGACTTTCACGCGCGACAGATGCAGGCGTATGCGCCAATCATCGTCGGGGGCGTAACCCCGGGCAAAGGGGGCATGGTGACGGACTATGGCGTGCCTGTGTTCGACACTGTGGGTCAAGCCGTGCGTGAGGTCGGCGCGAACGCCACCGTGATTTACGTGCCTGCCAAATTTGCCCCAGACGCGATGATGGAAGCGGCTGACGCTGGCATCAAGCTGATTGTGTGCATCACCGAGGGCATCCCCGTGCTGGACATGATCCGCGTGCGCGCTTACCTGGACATGAAAGGCGCTACTCTGCTCGGCCCGAACTGCCCAGGATTGCTTACCCCTGGTCAAGCCAAAATCGGCATCATCCCTGCTGGAATTGCAATGCCCGGTCCAGTCGGTGTTGTCTCGCGCAGCGGCACGCTGACCTATGAAGCCGTTGCCGCGTTGACTCAGGCGGGGCTAGGGCAGAGCACGATTGTCGGCATCGGCGGCGACCCTGTGCACGGTTTGGACTTCTTGGATGTGGTCAAATTGTTCAACGACGACCCGCAGACAGAACGCATTGTGATGATCGGCGAGATCGGGGGCAGCGATGAGGAGCGCGCGGCTGCCTGGATCAAGGACCACGTGCGAAAGCCCGTGGTTGGCTTCATCGCGGGTCGAGCCGCGCCAGAGGGACGTCGCATGGGTCATGCAGGCGCGATCGTCGAGGGCGGAAGCGGCACCGCCCAAGCTAAAATCGAGGCTCTGCGCGCAGCCGGCATCCGCGTTGCCGAGCTGCCGACAGACATCCCAGCGTTGTTCTAGTGGGCAAGTGGTACGTTGTCTGGCATGGTCGCACCCCGGGTGTGTACTCAACATGGGAAGAGGCACGCCAGCAAGTCGAGCATTTCCCGGGCGCGCGATACAAGGCGTTCCTGACTCGAGAGGCGGCTCAGCAAGCGTTTGAAGCGCGTTCGCCTAACGACTCCGACTTACCTGCCTCCCAGTTGCCTGTCACAGCGCTCCCCGACAAAGTGCGCAGGGGCTATGCAGTGGATGCTGCCTGCAACAGCATCACCAAAGAGATGGAATATCGCTGTGTGCGAATTGCTGACAAGCAAGAGGTCTTCCGTCGTGGGCCTTTTCCAGACGCCACAAACAACGTTGGCGAGTTCTTAGCGATCGTTCATGCGCTGGCTTGGCTGCGCCAGCAAGGCAGCACCGCACCAGTCTATAGCGACTCGATGATCGCTACCTTTTGGATTGCCGAAGGCAAGTGCAGGACAAGGCTGCCGCGCACCGACCGCAACGCTGAGCTATTTGAGCGGATCGCCCGCGCCGAGCAGTGGCTGGCGGAGAACGACTACTGCAACGCAGTGCTGAAATGGCGCAAGGACGAGTGGGGCGAAAACCCCGCTGACTTCGGGCGCTGAGTCGCTATACTGCACCTTTGGAGAGCTGAGATGCCAGCACCGCGCAACCGAGCGAACGTCGTTCAGCGCCCTGCGGTTGTCTTCAAGCCTGTGCAAGTTCTAGAGGGGATCGACCTGATTGCCGACTTGGTCAAGCCAACCCTCGGTCCGCTGCCACGCTTAGTCATGGTGGAAGGGGTCACGCGCAATCGCACGCCAGAAGTGCTCGATGACGCTGCGACGATTGCTCGGCGGGTGATTGAGCTGGCACAGCCGACAGTTGATGTCGGCGCGATGATGATGCGCCACGCCATCTGGCGGATGCACACTTGGTGCGGGGACGGTGGCGCAACGATGGCGGTCATGGCTCAAGCGATGCTGCGCGCAGCCGTGCGCGCCGTAGCTGCTGGTGCCTCGCCAGTCATGCTACGAAGGGAACTCGAGCGCAGTGCTGACCAAGTCTGCGCCAACCTGCGTGCGCAAGCCCGCCCTGCACCTCTTGGTCCGCAGCGTCGCACCTGGCTTGATGCCTGGATGAGCACGACCCTCAGCGACGAAGAGCTGCGTCGCGCTCTGATTGACCTTGTCGCTGTGCTCGGCGACGATGCCTACATCAACGTTTACAACAATGACCCAAATCGAATTGACTACGAGTTCCTCGAAGGCGCTTTGTGGGACGCGCCATGGCTGAGCACAGGCTTCACGGCAGATCCAACAGAATCAGTCGCGCGGCTGCAGAACGCAGCCGTCGTCGTGCTCGATGGAGCGCTAGACACTGCCGAGAACATGGTCACCCTGATGCGCCGACTGGAGGCGATGGGCTACCGGAGCGCAGCGCTTATCGCCAGCGAATTGTTCGAGTCAGCACGGACGGTGCTGCTGCAAGCCAAGCTGCGCGGTCTATTTCATCCGCTGCCGATCAAAACACCCTACGGCGGGCAAAAACGAGCAACGGCACTGCATGACATTGCGGCGCTGACCGGCGGTCGGGTGCTGTTTGCGGAGGGCATTCCTTATGCCGAGCGGTTGACGCGCGAGGATGTCGGCGAGGCGCGCCGTGTGTGGGCAAACGCGCGCCAGTTCGGCATCATCGCAGGACGACGCGATCCGATTGCCCTGCGCGCGATCATCGCCGGCGTGCGCCGCAAGATGGAGCAGACGGCTGACATGGACGAGCTGAACGACTTACGCCGACGATTGGGTCAGCTCACGGGCAGCATGGGTATCCTGCGTGTGGGCGCGCCGACGCAGAAAGTGCAAGAAGCGCGCCGCGACACGGCGGAGCGCCTCAGCCGCGCGCTGCAGCTCGCCCTGCGCGGCGGACTTGTCCCCGGCGGGGGCGCTGCCCTGCTCAAAGCCTCACTTGCCCTGGCGCACGAGCCATGTTGGGGCGCGCGCTGCGTTGCGCAAGCCTTGCAAGCACCGATGCTCACCCTTGCCGAAAATGCCGGCTTGGATGGGCGTGCGCTTGTCGCGCGCGCCCAACACATCGCTGCTATGCCGAACGCTTCCGCGCTCGGCGTTGACGTGCGCAGCGGCGACTTGGCGGACATGGTTGAACGAGGCGTCTTGGACGCTGTAGAAATCCTAGAGCGTGCAGTACGCGTCGCAACGAGTCTGACTGTCACCGCGCTCACAACGGAGGTCGTCGTGCATCACCGCAAGCCCGCCTCCTCCACAAACCCATGAAGGGCATCGTGCACGTGCAACCAAAGCGCGTGATTCAAGCACATAGGTCGCACATGCTCGCCAGCTTTACTATGCCTTGTGCATCGCTTCCCACGAGGCTAAAGCATGCAGCAAGTGTTGTGCTTGCGGTGCATCGCTCGAATGTAGTTGCATCACTGGAACATACCCATGTCAACACGCTATCGATTCCCAGCCGATTTCGTCTGGGGCACGGCAACGTCTGCCTACCAAGTTGAGGGCGCAGCCCGTCAGGACGGGCGTGGGTCGTCCATCTGGGACGACTTCTGCCGCATCAAGGGCGCAGTCAGCGACGGCAGCGACGGC
>JANWZM010000060.1 GCA_025054635.1 Thermoflexales bacterium | reverse complement strand
CCTCGCCGCTCATTGCCTAGATTGTATGCATACCAGGACGTTGTGAAGCTGAGAAAGGCCCACTCGAGTCAGAAGCAGCCTAACTTTTGAGAGTAAGCCCTGATGTAAAACGATTTACAGGTTGACATTGCTCTTGCATTCTGTATGATCAGCGTCAGAGCACTAGAGGCTCAGGAGGAAACTTTCATGTCAGACTTGAACCAGACCTCGAAGACAATGCTCACGCGTCGCCAGCTTTTGAAAGGCGTGCTCGCCCTCGGTGCAACAGCAGGCTTAGCTGCCTGTGCTCAGCCAGCGACGCCTGCACCTGCTCAACCTGCCGATGGTGGACAACCCCCCTCCGCAGGTGGTCCTGCCCCCACAGCTGCAGGCAGCCCGCTAGCAGGCACGCAAGGTGGTGAGATGCGCGGGAAGAAGCTGGAGCTGAGCTTAGCCGTGATCGCAGGTTGGCCGCCCAGCCAAGCTCCGATCAAGCTCTTCCCAGATTTCGCTGCCTTTGCGAAAGACAAATACGGCTACGAGGTGACTGTTCGCAAGACTGAAGCGCCATTTGCTGCCCTGTTCCAGAAAGTCGCCCCCACCTTGGCGTCGCGCTCGCAGGAATACAACCTGATTGTTTCAGATAGCCAGTGGCTGGGCGCGCTGGCTGAGCCAGGGTGGATTGTCAAAGCAGACGACGTCTTTGCACTCGTTCCTGAGCTCGACTTGGAGCCGTATTCAACGCTAGTGCGGGACACCTACCAGGTTTATCCAGACGGCTCAGGCATCCGCTGGGGCTTTCCACAAATGCCCGACACGCAAGGTCTGTTCGTGCGCCTGGACATCTTGAAGGCAGAAGCAGCGAATTACAAGGCTGCTACAGGTAAGGATCTGCCACTGACCTACGATGAGCTGAGCAAGCTCACTGTGCAGCAGTGGGAGCCAATCTGGGAGTTCCTGAACGGCAAGAACGGTATGGGCGCAGTGGCGATCCAGCAGTCGAAAGAGTACGACTTCTTCTCATGCGCTTTCCACCCCTACATCTATGCCACAGGTGGCGACATTTGGGATCCGAAGACAAATAATGTTGTCGGCGTGCTGAACACTGAGGCGAATGCCAAGCAGCTCGAGTACTTCCGCAGCTTGCAGAAGTACCAACCAGCTGGCTCGCAAAACTTCGGCATTGGCGAGGTGATCGACCAATTTGTGCAAGGCAAGGTGATCACTGCCTTCCAGTGGCTTGCTGTCGGGCTGTTCATGAAGCCAGAAGACCCGAAGGCAGAAGTGCTGGCGTTGCCACACCCGCGCATCGAGTTCTCTGGCGGTCCAAGCGAAGTGATTGGCGCAATGGGCGGTCAACCATGGGTGATCAACAAGTTCAACGACGACGATCACATGCGCGCATGCATCGACTTCCTGAAGTGGTGGTACACCGACGAGACCCAGAAGAAGTTCCTCGCTGAGGGTGGTCTGCCATGGACAAAGAAGGGCATCCAGAACCCGCTCTTCGAGGGTGAGCCGCCAACATGGTTCAAGCCCTTCGTCTACATGCTCGAAGAGGGTCGCAGCCGCGACTTCTGGCACCTGCCTGAGTATGCTGAATTGTTGGCGATTCAGCAGGAAGCCTACAACGGCTATGCAGCAGGTCAATTCAACGACCCACAGGCAGTGCTCGATGCTATCGCGGCACGTCAGCAAGCGCTTCTGTTCGACAAGGGGCGCACACAGACTCCCGTGCCAGAAAAGCTGCGCAACGCCCAGCCGCGCTAAGCTCTTAGGCAAAGCACATATCTGGAACACCCTCCTCGGCATAAAGCCGAGGAGGGTTGTCCTACCTAGAAGCCACCCAGTTATCCACTCGGAGTCATAGCAAGCACATTTCTAGCGATGGCGACCGTAACGATTGCCGAGCGCAACGAGCGCGCGCTTGCCCAGCCGCGCCGAAACGTACTGCGCGCTTTCGAGGAATCGCGTGCCTATCCAGCCGCGCTGCTCACCCCGATTCTGCTGTTTTTCGTGCTGCTCAATGTCATCCCGACATTATGGCTCATCGGTTTCAGCTTTTACCGCTACAGCTTGCAGTCGCCAGACATTCCGCGCCCAGCATGCGTTAGCGGTCCTTGCCCGACGTTGCTCAGCATCCCGACTGGCATCCAGGTGTCTTTGACGCAGCAGCTCCAAATCATCATTCCTGCCGAGTTGCCTATCGGGAACTACATCCGCATCTTTGAAGACCCAGCCCTATGGGGTGCATTCGGTCGCACGTTTCTCTTTGTAGTCTTGGCTGTCGTCATCGAAGTTGTGCTTGGCGTGGCACTTGGCTTCCTCTTCTGGGGCAGCAGCAAGATGCCTGGCAGACGGGTTGCCTTGACCTTGCTCTTTACGCCGATGGTTATCACGCCAGTGGCGAGTGGGTTGTTCTGGCGGTTGATCTATGAGCCGACGTTCGGTGTCTTGAACTTTCTCATCCGCACTTTTGGCGGGCAGCCAATTGACTTCTTGACAAACAACCAGTGGGCGTTCCCAGCAGTGCTCTTTGTGGACATTTGGATGTGGACGCCGTTCATGATCTTGATGACGCTGGCTGCGCTGGGCTCAGTGCCGAAGGCTGAGCTCGAGGCAGCGGAAGTAGACCGGATGTCCTGGCGGAGCAAAGTACGCTACGTGATCTGGCCGCATGGAAAATTCATCCTGATGCTTGGCATCCTGCTGCGCACGATTGACGCTTTCAAGACGACAGATCTGGTCTTCCTGATGACCAACGGCGGTCCAGGCAACATCACTGAGTTGGTTGGCTTGCAGCTCTACCGCTACGCCTTCGCTAGCTTGAACATTGGCTTCTCCTCGGCACTAGCTGTCGTCTTGTTGATTGCTGCGATTGCGTTCACGTCGATCTACCTGTGGGTGCTCAACGCACGCCGCAGGGTCGAGTCAAGGTAGGGAGAGAGCAGAACATGAGCCGTGCAATGCGGACGCGCATCTACTACGCCATTCTGTGGATGGTGGCGATTTTCTTCTTCTTGCCAATTTTCTGGATTCTGCTTGCTGCGCTGAAGACTGATGCGGACATCCTCGCTGTTCCGCCTAAGCTGATCTTTGCACCAACGCTAGAGCAGTTCAACAAGACGCTTTTCGGGCGCGGCACGGGCATCTCAAACACCATTCCATACCTAGTGAACAGCTTGGTGCTCTCGCTAGGTTCAGTTGCCCTGGCAACAGTCGTTTCGTTCCTAGCAGCCTACGCCTTCTCGCGCTACAAGCCACGCGCGACGAACTTCTTGATGTTCTTGATGCTGAGCACACGCATGGTGCCTGCCTCAGCCACGGTGGTTGCCATCTTCCAGATGTACAACGCTTTTGACATTGGGCTGCGCAACCTGGGCTTGATCTCGCAACCCTTCTTCCGCGGCTTCCCCGGAGTGCTGCTGCTATACACCATGTTCAGTATCCCCTTCTCACTGTGGATCCTGAAAGGCTTCATTGATGGTGTGTCGCCGCGCTACGACGAGACTGGCTTCGTCAATGGCGCCTCACGACTGCATGTGCTCTTCAAAGTTGTCTTGCCGCAGGTGCGCCCAGGGTTGATCGCTGCGTTTATCTTCAACCTGATCTTTGTCTGGAACGAGTTCCTGTTCAATTTCATTCTGGGCGGGCAGGGCACACAGATGATCCCATATGCGCTAGCAGTCGGCTTGGTGAATGCAGGTGGCAACATCGATTGGGGATACGTCGCAGCACTGTCTATCTTGTACGTCTCGTTGCCTGTAGTGATGATCTTCTTCTTCCAGCGCTATTTGCTCGTCGGCATGACGTTCGGCACAGTGCGCGGTGAGGTGTGAACAGTGTTGAGACAGCCTTTCACTGCAACAGTGCATATCGTTTTGGTTATCCTGATGCTGTCAGGTTTTGTGCTGATTGGGCAGCAGTTCGATATGACACTGTATAAAGCTGGATTGATTCTGCTTACCGCCTCAACTATTGCACAAATTGCATTCGGGAATATTCCGCCTCACTTCGACTTAAAACGTGCCATGCGCCTGTTCTGGCCGTTTATGGGTATCATTCTGATCGTGTTCGTCCTTGGGTTCGTCCTCACACCTCTGCTCTATGCCCTTGGAAGGTAACCCATGAGCATCATTGAGCTGCGCAACCTCGCCAAGCGCTACGGCAGAAAGACCGTGCTGCGCAACGTCTCGCTGACCATCGAACCAGGTGAGTTCATGGTGATATACGGTTTGCCTGTGAGCGGTAAGAGTGTCTTGGTGCGCCTGCTGACTGGCTTAGAAAAGCCAGATGGTGGACAGATCTTCATGCGCGGTCAGGACGTCACGCGCATGCCCCCAGGTGACCGCAATCTAGGATATGTTCCCCAGTCCTTCGCGCTCTATCCGCACTACAGTGTGTTCGACAACATCGCCTATCCGCTCACCTTAGCAGGTGTGGACAAGACACGCATCCGCGCTGAAGTCGAGCAGGCAGCTCGGCTCTTGAAAATCGAACGCTTCCTTGATCGCCGCCCGGACCAGCTCTCGGGCGGTCAGAAACAACGAGTGGCAATTGCGCGCGGCTTGGTCAAACACACAGATATCTTCATCCTTGATGACCCGCTAGTTGGTTTGGACTTCAAGCTGCGCGAACGGCTGATCGAGGACTTGAAAGTGACGCAGGAACAGCTCGGCGTGACATTTGTCTACACAACCTCAGAAGCGGTCGAGGCGATGCAACTTGCTGGACGTATTGCCGTCCTGGAACGCGGCGAGATTGTCGAGGTCGGCCCGCCCGACGAGCTCTATTTGCGCCCGAAGCGCATCGAGACAATGAGGTACGTCGGCTTTCCACAGGCGAACCTGCTGTATGGGCAGTTGCATCGTCGAGACGGACGCTACTGGTTGAGCACCTCTCTCTTCGAGATCCCTGTGCATCAGGCCTCTCATGCTCAGGAAAGCATTGAGGAAGCAAGCCAAGCTGAAGTCAGCGTAGCTATCCGTCCAGAGCATATCCGCCTGCATGCTGCTTCAACAGACAGCGCTGTATCCTTTCAAGCAAAAGTGCTCCTCCGCGAGGATCTGGGCGGAGAAGAAATCGTTTACCTTGATGCCAGAGGGCTTCAGTTAGCCACTGTGCTCCGCAGCGATGAGGAAGAAGCACTGCAAATCGAGATCGACCAGCCTCTGGAAGTTTGTGTGCATTTGCGTGACATCGTTGTGTATGCGGCTGACGGCCGGTATGTTGCCCGAGGTGGCTAAGGGTTTTGGTCATGGTTGACGTTACCGTTGAGAACCTGACGAAGAAGTTTGGCAACTTCACTGCGCTGAAAGGCCTGAATATGACCTTCCCAGCAGGTATGGTGACCTGCCTGTTGGGCCCGAGCGGATGCGGGAAGACAACGTTGATGCGCATCATCGCAGGTTTGGAGACGCCAACTACAGGCGTGGTGCGCTTCGGGGACATAGTCGTAAACAACCTGAGCACACGCCAGCGCAACATCGGAATGGTTTTTCAATACCCTGTCGTATACCGCGGGCTAACCGTGCGCCAGAACATTGAGCTGCCGCTGCTCGAGGACCGCAGTCTGAGCAAAGCAGAACGCGAGGAGCGCATCGAAGAAGCACTGGATGTGCTCGAGATGCGCCACGCGGCAGACGCTGAAGTCAGCGAGTTGGATAACGGCACACGCCAGAAGGTGGCGTGCGCTCGCGAGGTTGCACGGCGACCACGGATTATCCTCTTTGATGAGCCAATCACCAACGTGGACATCAACAGCAAGCTGCAGCTTAAGCGGGCGCTGAAAGAGGTGTTCACGCGCTTGAGGCAGACTGTCATCTACGTCACCCATGACCAGACCGAAGCAATGACGTTAGCCGACCAGATCGCCCTGATGAATGAGGGCGAGATCACACAAATGAGCAGCCCGCGTGACCTTTATGACAACCCGAAGGACGCCTTTGCGGGTTTCTTCCTGGGCAATCCAGGGATGAACTTCTACGAAGGACTAGAGGTTGTGGCAGGTGCGGTCACATGCCCGTTATTCCCCGCACCGTTCCGAATCACTGGACGTCATGCCGCAGACCGTGTGGTGACGCTCGGTATCCGCCCCGAGCACGTGCGCGTTTCAAAGACACCATCCCCTGGCGCCGTGCGGGCGCATGTGCACCGCAGAGCAATTGTTACCGGCGGGCAGTATCTGGTGACTTTGCGCGTCGGCGATCTCTCAGTGCGCGCGAAAGTCCCTGCAAGCGAGGGTGAGGCAATTGCTGTCGGAGAGGAGGTTTGGTTAGAGCTTCCACCTCACCGCGTGCGCATATTCGGCAGCGAAGAGGTGACCGAGACCACATAGCAAAGCCTGTGCAATGCCCACCTTTCACTTCGGCACAAATCTCAAGATGCATCAAACCCCTGCGCAGACTCGCCAATACGTCCAGGCAGTGAAGGCAGGTTTGTCTGAGGTTGAGGGAGTTCATCAGTGCCAAGTTTGGGTTATCCCGCCGTTTACCTCACTTGAAGTGGCTGCGGAGGAAGCAACCGATAGCCCGCTGGTTATCGGTGCTCAGAACATTCACTGGGCTGATGAAGGCGCCTACACTGGCGAAGTCTCCGCAGGAATGGTTAAGGCGTGCGGTGCGCGCTTCGTGATGCTCGGTCACGCTGAGCGCCGAACGCTGTTTGGCGAGACTGACGAGCAAGTCAACCGCAAAGTGCTGACTGCGCTACGGCACAAACTCGGCGTGATGCTGTGTGTGGGTGAGCCACGCGCTGCTTACGAGGCTGGTGCTGGGCATGCCTATGTCGCTTACCAGCTTCAAATGGCGCTGCAGGGTGTGTCCCATCCAGGTGACCTGTGGGTGCTCTACGAGCCAGTTTGGTCTGTTGGAGAGGGAGGTATGCCGGCTGACTCGCGCTATGTGAGCGAGGGATTCGAGAATATCCGTAAGGTGTTGATTCGTCGTTTTGGACGTGAAGGCGAGCTTGTGCCTTTGCTCTACGGCGGCAGCGTGGATGAGTTGAACTGCATGGACTACGCTGCCATTCCAGCCTCGTCAGGCATGGGCGTCGGGCGTGCAGGACTGCGTCCCCACCGCTTCGTCAGCATCTTCCGCACTGCATATCGCGCCTGGCAAGCTGTGCAGAGGAATGAGTCCTACATCGAGGTCGAACGCCCTTGTGCTTGAGCTTGCGCCAGGCACGCCTACTCAATGCAGCAGCCCATCACCGCGCCCAAGAACGCGGTCATCTACAAACTGCTCCGACAACCTAGAACGCCTATGACAACCGTTGCAAGTCTTGGAGTGCACATTCTCGACGTGCTCGGCCGACCAGTGACGCGCATCCCAGATGGACAAAACATCGACCTCCTGGAGGAGATCCGCTTCACAGTCGCGGGCACAGCGGCAGGCACAGCCGTTGACCTTGCCAAACTTGGCGTCAAAGTCATCGCCATGGGCGCACTCGGTGAGGACTACATCGGCGACACTGTCGTTGGGATCATGCAGCACTACGGGATTGACACCGATTGCCTGGTGCGGAAGAAGGCAGTGCAAACCTCAGCCACAATGCTGCCAATCCGACCCAATGGCGAGCGCCCAGCCCTGCACGTGATCGGCGCAAATGGCGAGTTCTCGCTGGACGACATTTGCTGGGATAGGCTGAAGCAGGTTGACTTTGCTCACCTTGGCGGGTTCTATCTGCTGCCGAAGCTCGACGGCGAGCCAGCGGGGCAAATTGCACGCTTCTGTCGCGAGCATGGGGTGCGCACCACTATGGACATTTTGGGCATTCCTCGGGAGGACATGCTTAGCGTTGTCGCGCCTAGCCTGCCTTACCTGGATTACTTCATGCCTAGCCTAGACGAGGCGCGCATGATTTGCGGGCTACGGGATTGGCGCGATGTGTGCAAATTCTTCCTCAACCAGGGTGCACGCGCTTGTGTGTTCAAGATGGGCGCCAACGGCAGCGTTTACGCGGATCAGAACGGTGTCATCCTGCGCATGCCTGCGTTCAAAGTGCGTGTTGTAGACACCACAGGTTGTGGCGATGCCTATTGCGCAGGGTTCATCGCTGGTTTGGGCATGGGCTGGGATATCGAGCAGAGCATGCGTCTTGCCACCGCTGCGTCTGCGCTAGTGGCAACAGCCCTTGGCTCAGACGCTGGGATTGTCAACCTCGAACAAACTATCGAGTTCATGAACACAGCGGAGACCCTGCCAATGACGGAGTAAGCACGGCTATGGCGGAAAAGAAGGTGGTGCTGTTGGGCTGCGATGAGGCAGCGTTTAGCTTGAAAGAGGTGATCAAAGCTCACCTGCAATCCAAGGGGATTGAGGTGATCGACTACGGGGTACACACCCCCGACCCAGTGGATTACCCGGACATCGCTGTTCAGGTCGCACGCGACGTGGCTGCAGGGCGCTCAGACCGCGCCATCTTAATGTGCGGCACCGGCATTGGCATGGCGATCACCGCAAACAAGGTGCCAGGAGTCTACGCGGCACTAGCGCATGACACTTACTCAGCAGAGCGCGCGCGCAAAAGCAACAATGCCCAAGTGCTCACCATGGGCGCGCGGGTGATCGGTCCAGAGTTAGCAAAGCAGATTGTTGATGCGTGGCTAGCCAGCGAGTTCCAGGGAGGAAACAGCGCGCGTAAAGTCGCCAAAATCGCCGCTCTGGAACAGGAGCTTGCTGCCCGAAATTTGCACGAAGGAGAAGACACTGCATGAAGAAGCTCATCAACGACCCCTTTGACTTCGTTGAGGAGATGCTGGAGGGCTTTTGCCTGGCGCATGATGATTTGATCTGTCGCGTTGGACGCAGAGCCGTGGCGCGGATTGACGCGCCAATCAAAGGCAAAGTGGGCATCGTCGTCGGCGGGGGGTCAGGACATCTGCCGCTCTACACCGCCTTCGTCGGCAAGGGCGGGGCAGACGCAGCTCCGGTAGGTAACATCTTCGCCTCGCCTCCAGCGAAACCTATCCTCGAGGCAACGCTGGCAGCCAACGGAGGTGAGGGAGTAATCTACGTTTACGGCAATTACGCAGGTGACGTGTTGAACTTTGACCGGGCAGCAGCAATTGCTCAAGACGAGCACGGCGTCCGCGTCGAAACCGTGCTGATCACCGACGATGTCCCTTCCGCACCTAAGACAGAAATCCACAACCGCCGTGGCATCGCTGGCGCTTTCTTGATATGCAAGTGCGCAGGCGCAAAGGCTGAGACCAAAGCTGACTTCGATGCCGTGCTTGCAGCGATTCGCAAAGCGAACGACAACACCCGCACGATGGGCGTTGGTCTGACTGCGTGCACGGTCCCTGCCAACGGGCGACCCACTTTCAGCCTCCCCGAGGACGAAATGGAGATCGGGTTGGGCGTGCATGGTGAGCCTGGAGTGCGCCGCACGAAGATCATCCCAGCTGACAAGGTTGTGGACGAGATCGTGGAAACACTGCTCGCTGACCTGGACTTCGGCGACAGTGATGTCGCTGTCCTGGTGAACGGCTTAGGAGCAACTCCCTATGAGGAACTCTACGTGATGTATCGGCGCGTCAAACAAATCCTAGACGCCAAGCGCATCCGCATTCGCTTGAAGTTTGTCGGTGAATATGCGACTTCACTCGAAATGGCTGGGGCTTCCATATCGTTGATGCGCCTTGACGCTGAATTGCATGACCTGTTGGTGGCGCCGATGCACACACCCATGATTCGACTGTTCTGAGTCTCTGGTAGTTGACGCCATGGCTAGAGTTGACGGAACGCGCATAGCAGAAGCACTGATCCACGTTGCCGACGTGATCGAGTCGAATAAAGACTACTTGTGTGCCCTCGACGGCGAAGTCGGCGACGGCGACCACGGGGTAAGCATGACGATCGGCATGCGCACGGCGCGCAAGGCACTGCAGTCCCTGAATGCGCCTACACCGGCTCAGGCTTTTCAAACAGTGAGCGACGCCTTCGCCGATGAGGTAGGTGCTGCGTCTGGCGTGTTGTACGAGATGGCTTTTGCTGCTGCAGCAAAAGCAGCCCAAGGTAAGCTCAGCTTGGATGCGTCTGTAGATTGGGCATACATTTTCGAGGCAATGGCTTCAGAAATGCAACGCGTCGGCAAAGCGGAGCTTGGCGACAAGACCTTGCTTGACGCATGGTTTCCTGCTGCACAGGCCGTGCGCGCAGCAGCACAGCGCGGTGAACCTCTGGGCACAGCGCTCAACAGCGCCGTAGAGGCAGCATGGAGGGGTGTAGAGCAGACCAAAGACCTAGTTCCGAAGCGCGGACGTGCCAGTCGCCTCGGTGAGCGTGCCCGTGGTCACCAAGATGCAGGCGCAACCAGTGCATGGCTGATAATCAAGGCGCTCGCAGACAGGCTTGCAGATTGACAACGAAGTGAGGCGGTGTTCGGTACCACCGCCTCACCATGTCTCAACGACCTTGACGTTGCGAATGGCGTATTTGATCTCCTCCAGGTGTTGGCGGGCATGATCAGGCCAGGTGAGCATGACCTCTGCCATTCGGCGGTAGCTGGCTCTACGGGCTAGGAAGGCAGGGGGCAGAGCGTTGAGCAAGGCAACCGTTTCGGCTTCGTTGCGCTTGAGCTCTGTGAGTAACGCTTGCACGGTTGGGAAGCCGTTGATCACGGCGTCGAGCCGCTCGCGGCGACCACTGGGAGGATTCTCCGGCAGCACAACCTCACCCGCGATCAAGCAAGTGAGCCAATGATGGAGGTGGCGTTCGCTTTCGACGAGGTGCGCAAGCACCTGCCGCGCGCTCCAGCGACCTGGAGCAGGCGCGCGCGCAGCGCGCTCATCGCTGACGCCCTTGAGCGCTTGGGTGAGGTCGCGGTTGACCTCAGTGTATTTGCGCGCAACGATCTCAGCCAAGACCTCGTGTGACTCCGGCACCTCGGTTTCGGTTGCGGCAGCGAGGACAACATTCGCCGCGAGCTTCTTGCCGTCGCGCAGGTAGGTGATCTTGACCTTGTCGCCAGCGCTATGCTTGTAGAGCGCCGCTTCGAGGGTAGGTTGGTCACTCACGCGGTCGCTGCCCAGCGCCGTAATCACATCGCCGGCTTGCAGCCCAGCCGCGTGGGCAGGGCTTTCCGGTTCAACACCGGTCACTGCAGCGCCCGGTTCGCTGTTCTGGTGGACAGCTACGTCGAGTCCAAGATACGGGCGCCGCTTGGTGCGTAGGTCGAACCCAGACTCCAGCGTGCTGACCAGGTTGTCAAGCGCTGCGTTCCAGAAAGCCTCTGCTTCTGCCGCCCGCTTCGCCCACCCTTTGCTTTCGCTTGTCTCAGTCAGCGTCACCGTGCTGCTATCCTCTTTCTCAGAGATGGTCACTGTGACTTGCGAGACGTCCTCCTCCTCATCGCCACGCCAGTCGAGCACAACCTTCTTTGCTGGTGTGAGCGTGACATAACGACCCATGCGCGCTCTTCCATCTCGCCACTGGCAGTAGAGCCGATTGCCTGCCGATAGATTGACATAAGCAAAGTCGCATAACCATTCACTTAGGCTGAGTGCGTTTGTGAAGGCGTAGAAGACTTGCTCAGCCGACACCGCAACTGTGCGCTTGAAGGTGAGGAGTTTGCTCGCCATAGCACCCTATTTTCCCATTAATTGCCAAAACTTTCAAGGGTGAGTTTGGAGGCAGCATGCAGCGGGCTGGGCGGTTTTGTATTTTATAATCAAGCATACAGACCCTACATCCAGACGGAGTGCCCCACGCCTGACGTGTGGCTCGGAATCCATACTGACGCGACGGGAACAAGCAAGGCGCAGGGCGCTACAATCACAGCACGTGTCGAATCCAATCGAACTTTTGCGCCGCCTCTCCGAGGTTGCGACGCCGACGCTCGTGCTGCTGCTGGCTGCGGCTGCAGGCGTCACCGTCCTCGTTCACAACTGGCGGATTGCACTGCCAGCAACGGCGGCTCACTTCGTCCTTGCAGGAGCACTGCTGTCGCAGGTGCTCGACCCAACTGTTGCATTCATTAAGCCACTCGCAGGCGTAGTCGCTTGCTTGGGCGTGGCACTGGCAGCCTTCCAAGCTGACCAGATGCGCCAGCGGATCGGTCAGTCCATCGCACTGGAGCGACTTAGGCGCCCAAACTGGCTACAGCTCCCATCTCAGCTTCTGCTTCGCATGATTGTTGCGGCTCTAGTCTTAGTCACAGCACTGAACGCAGCAGCGCGCTTCCCCATTCCAACGAGCGCGCCCGGGCTAGTGGCAGCAGCGTATGTGCTCGCCGGGTTTGGGCTGGCGCTGATTGCTACTTCGTTCGAGGCGATGAACATCGGGCTAGGGATTTTGCTGCTGCTGTCTGCGTTCGAGCTCGCCTTTACCCCGCTCGAGCCAAGCATTGGCGTGAGCGTGCTGCTCGCTGTGGTTACCTTGATGGTTGGTCTGGCTGTTTCTGTGCTGACGCTCGCCGATGTCGAGCCAACCGATGAGCCAAGCCAGGCGACCTTAGCAGAGGCATCGCTCACCGCTGATGCCGAGGTGGGATGATCACGCTCCCCGCGGTCCTGCTCTGCGCTGCAGGTTTGCTGATCGCAGGCGTCTCTGCGCTCGCAACGAATCAGCGTCCATGGCTCAGCGCCAGCATTGTGGCGCTGGTCAGTGCCCTGCTTGCTGGGCTTATAGCGTTACCGGTTGGCGCGCGCCTTACCTTGCTCGGCATCTCGCTCGACTTTGCCCAACCCTTTGTAGTGCTTGGGCGCGCATTCGTGCTCAGTGAGGTAAGCCGTTCGTCCGCGGCGGTGGTATTGGCTTCAGGCGCGATCCTTCTGGCAACCGCCTGGCGCACGCCTCAGGGCAGATATTTCGTCCCTCTCAGCGCTGCGCTGATTTTCTTTCTGTTTATTGCCTTGACAGTGCGACCCTTCGCTTACGCAGCACTAGCCTTTCAGGGCGCAGCCGTTGCGGGAGCGATCTTGGTGCAGGGCAACCGCGCTGGGTCGCGCTCGACGTTGAGCAGTTGGCGCTATTTGGTCAGCGCAACGCTGGCGCTCGCAGCGCTCTTCTTCGCGGGCTGGTTCGCAGACCGTGCTGCGCGAACCACAGCGGCAGACCCTGCCAGCGCGGCTGCTGCTTACGACGTGCCGACCGCGCTCATGCTGATCGGCTTTGTGCTTTTGCTCGGCGCCCTGCCGCTCTACAGTTGGATCCATCCTGCGGTCAAAGACGCTCCCCCGCTTGTCTCCGCCTTGCTTGGTGCTGTCGTTCTCGGTGGAACTCAGCTTTGGACATTCGAAGTTTGGCGCGAGCTTGACTGGCTACAGAACGATACCGTCCGCTCTGTGCTCAGCACCACGGGCAGCCTGCTGTTGACGCTTGCAGCCTTGCTCGGTTGGGCACAGCGGTCATTTGCGCGGGCGCTTGCAGCAGCGCTGTTTGCCGAGGTAGGTAGTGGGTTACTGCTGGTAGTCACGGACTCAACGCGCACTGCCGAGGCGCTTTTGCTTTCCACGTTAGCGCGCAGCATCTCGCTCAGTGCGTTCTGTCTCGGTCTAGCCGTGCTCGACCAGTCTTCAGCAACAAGCGCGCCCACACGCCTGAGGCTTTGGGCTTTGGGAGCTGCGGTTGTGGGAGGGCTGTCGCTGGCGGGGATTCCCGGCACGATCGGGTTTGTAGCCCGTTGGGTAACCGCGCGGGGAATTGGGCAGACAGACCTGGAAGGGATGCTGTTGATCCTCGCTGCTGGAGCGAGCATCAGCATCGGCGTGCTGCGCAGCGCGCATCAGATTCTTTCACGAGAGGTCTCTTCAGAAAGCCAGCCTGCCGAGACACCGCCAGAGGGAGATAACCTCCCTCTGCGATTGACGCTGGCTGTGAGCATAGCGCTCACAGTGCTGCTCGGTCTTTGGCCGAGCGCACTTGTGCCCTTGCTGGGCGTCAGCGTGCCGCAGTAGGGGGTTAGGTGCTCACCTGCCTCAACCGTGCTACGCTGGCGACGCTGTCGCCCTCGCGCAGCGCAATCAGGCGTGAGCCGCGAGCAGCGCGCCCGGTCTTTGGAATGTCGCGCACGTGCTGTCGCAAGACAACACCGCTGGTGCTGATGATGGTAATTTGATCCTCAGGCTGAACGACTCGCGCTGCCACAAGCTCGCCCGTCGTCTCCAACGCGCTGCTCATGGTGCGCATGCCGCTTCCGCCGCGCCCTTTTGCGGCATACTCGTCAAGCGAGGTGCACTTGCCGAAGCCGCGCTCAGTGACTGTGAGCAGGTATCCCCCTGGCTCGACCACGTCCATCCCAGCAACGTAGTCGCCGGGGATCTTGAAACGGATCGCGCGCACCCCTCCAGCCGTGCGCCCCATACGTCGCACAAGGGACTCGCTGAAGCGCAGCGCTTGACCCTGAGCGGTGACCAACAGCAGCTCACCGTTGCCTGGCGTCAAGCGGACGTAGCTCAGCTCATCCCCCTCTGAGAGCGTCATGCAGTTCAAGCCGCTGCTGCGGATGTTGGCGAACTCAGCCAAGTCAACCCGCTTGATCTTGCCCATCCGCGTGCACAATGCGATTGTTGGGGTTGGCGTCTCTTCCCGTGCGCTGCCAAAGTCTGCATCGAGCGCCTCATCCAGCGTTGCGCCGTCGGCGCTGTGGTCAGCAGCCATCTCCTGCGCGTCGTCTTGGGCATCTTCACGGCTGTGCAGCGTCGCCAACATTGCCTTAGGGATTGCCAGCGCAGCCGTAATCCGCTCGCCCTCGCCGAGCGCGATCAAATTTGCCAAATACACCCCCTTTGCAGCACGGTCTCCCTCAGGGATCTGGTGTGCCTTGAGCGAATACACGCGACCGCGGTTGCTGAAGAAGAGCACTGTGTCGTGCGTCTGCGCACCGAGCAGAAAGATGACCTCGTCTTCTTCCTTCGTCGCCATGCCGTTCACGCCGCGTCCACCGCGGCTTTGGGCGCGGTAAGCGTCAGCGGGGGTGCGTTTGATATAACCCTTCTCGGTGAGCGAGATCAGCTCGGCGCGTTCCGGGATCAGCTCCTCATCGTCGAAGTCTTCGCGGGCGTCTGCGATGATGCGTGTGCGACGGGGCTGAGCGTATCGCTCGGCGAGCTTAAGCGTCTCCTCCTTGACTAGCGCCAGAATCTTGGCTGGATGGGCAAGCAAGTCCTCGAGATACGCAATAGTCTTGAGGCATTCTTGGTACTCTTCCTCGATCTTCTGGCGCTCCAGTGCGGCGAGCCGACGCAGTTGCATGTCCAGGATAGCCTGCGCTTGCAGGTCGCTGAGCGACAGGCGCGCTATCAGCTGTGCCTTCGCGCTCTCGGCATCTGGGGCGTTGCGGACGATCTGGATCACCTCATCGAGGAAGTTCAGGGCAATCCGCAGCCCCTCCAGGATGTGCGCGCGCGCCCTGGTGCGCGCTAGATCGAACTCACTGCGCCGACGGATGACCTCACGGCGGTGCTCGATGAAAATCAGCAGCGCGCGCTTTAAGCTGAGCAGCCGAGGCTGCAAGCGACCGTCTTCGTCAGTGACAAGCGCCAGCATCTGCACACCGAACGTGCTTTGCAGCGCCGTGAACTTGTAGAGGCGATTGAGCACACGATTTGGCTGCGCTCCGCGCCGAAGCTCAATCACGATGCGCATCCCGCGTCGGTCGCTCTCATCGCGAATGTCGCTGATCTCTTCGATGCGCCCCTCGCGGGCTAAGTCGGCGATACGCTCAATCAGCATCGCTTTATTAACCTGGTAGGGCAGCTCGGTGATCACAATCTGGCTGCGTCCGCTGCGGGTCTCCTCGATGGTTGCAACGCCGCGCACAACCAGCCGCCCATGACCTGTCGCGTATGCGGTAGCGATGCCTTCACGCCCAATTACCAAGCCTCCTGTGGGGAAGTCTGGACCGGGAATGTGCACCGTAAGGTCGGCAACACTGACCTCCTCACGACGGTCCCAGTTGTCAATCAGGAAGGCGACTGCCGCGCACACCTCGTTCAGGTTGTGCGGTGGAATGCTTGTCGCCATCCCTACAGCAATGCCAGAGGCGCCGTTGATGAGCAAGTTAGGCACAGCCGCTGGCAGGACACTGGGCTCCTTCAGCGTGCCGTCGAAGTTGTCCACCCAGTCAACGGTGTCCTTATCCAGGTCTTCTAACAGCTCTTCGGCAATGCGCGAGAGGCGCGCCTCGGTGTAGCGCATTGCCGCAGGCGGGTCGCCATCCACACTGCCAAAGTTGCCCTGACCATCTATCAGAGGGTAGCGAATGGAGAAGTCCTGCGCCATGCGGGCGAGGGCTTCGTACACGCTGCTGTCGCCGTGAGGGTGATACTTACCGAGCACG
>JANWZM010000214.1 GCA_025054635.1 Thermoflexales bacterium | reverse complement strand
GTGCCAGTTCTGCGTTTTTGTTTGAGCATGTCAGAAGAGTCGGATAAGTCATCGTCTCTGTGCTGTGTCATCTTGGCGGCAGGTCTGGGCACGCGGATGAAGTCAGATCTGCCCAAAGTTCTTCACCCTCTGTGTGGCTTGCCCCTACTTGAGCATGTCCTCCGAGCCGTCGGTGATGCAGGTTGCGCTCGGACTGTCGTAGTCGTTAGCCCACAAGCACAGCTTGCGATTGCTGGGCTTGTCGGTGAGCGTGCAGCGATTGCTGTGCAGCCGCAAGCGCTTGGCACTGCGCACGCCTTGCGGTGTGCGCACGATTTAGCGGTTGGGGCTACCGATGTGCTCGTCGCCAGTGGTGATACGCCGCTCGTGCGCGCTGAGACACTGCGCGCGTTGGTTACCGCGCGCCGACAGATAGGCGCAGCCGTCGCACTGCTCACCTTCTACGCTGAGCAGCCCGCAGGGCTTGGGCGCATCTTGCGCGATCCGCACAGCGGTGAAGTCGAGGCAATCATCGAGGAGGTTGACTGCACGCCCGAGCAAGCACAGATCCACGAGGTGAACGCAGGCACCTACTGTTTCGACGGCAGCTGGCTTTGGTCAGCGCTGGAGCAAGTCCAGCCAAACTCACGCAAAGGCGAATACTTCCTCACGGATCTCATCGCGCTGGTGCGCCAGCAACATCGAACTGTGCACGCCCTTCTGACCCGCGATCCAGAAGAGGGACTGGGTGTCAACACGCGAGTTGATCTGGCACGTGCTGAGGCTGCCCTGCGTCGCCGCATCAACGAACGTCACATGCTCAACGGTGTCACGCTGGTTGACCCCGATACAACTTACATCAGCCCAGAGGTGCAGATCGGCGCAGACACGGTGATCCTGCCAGGCACTCATCTCCAGGGCAAGACCCGCATTGGGCGTAAGTGTGAGATCGGACCGAACACGCTGATCGTTGACTCGGTCATCGGTGACCGCGTTCGGATCACCTACTCGGTGATCCGTGACTCGCAAATGGACGATGACTCTGATGCTGGGCCATTCGCGCACATCCGCGCTAACGCGCGGATCGGTGCGCACGTGCACATCGGCAACTTTGCCGAGGTCAAGAACAGCGCCTTGGGCGCAGGCACGAAGATGGGACATTTCAGCTATCTCGGCGATGCAACGGTAGGAGCGCAGGTCAACATCGGAGCGGGGACGATCACCTGCAATTACGATGGCAAAGACAAACATCCCACTCGCATCGGAGAGGGAGCGTTCATCGGCAGCGACACAATGCTGGTTGCCCCAGTCGAAGTTGGCGCCGGCGCAAAGACAGGCGCTGGTGCAGTAGTGACGCGAGATGTGCCGCCGCGGACGCTCGTGGTTGGCGTGCCAGCGCGCGTCGTCCGCGCCCTGGATGACGCAGAACAGGCTTGATGTCGAGCAAGCCGATTTGAGATGATCGAGTGGTCGGTCGTCGTAGCAGCAACGGCAGCGCACGCCTTCTTTGCGCTGGGACGCAGTGCGTTGATTCACCTGCGTCGCCCGCGCTTGCTTGAGCTGGAGCAGAAGGGCGCTGCGCCGGCTTGGGCGTTACAAGCGTTGCTGCAGCAGCCAGAGCGCCTGCTTGCCACGGCAGAGATCGGCGCCCTAGTCAGCTTAGTCCTTGCCAGCGGTGTGGCAACGCTCGCCCTTACACCTAGCCTCCAGTCCGCACTCCAAGCTGCATTCTCTCTCTTGAACACAGATCTCGCCCGGTGGGGTGCAGTTCTGTCGACAGCTCTGGGGACAGCGTTGTTTCTGTTTGTCTTTGGACGGCTGCTGCCAGAAGCGTTAGCGCTGCGCCACGCTGAGCGCCTTGCTGTAGCATTGGTTCGCCCGATGCAAGTTGCTGGCGCTTTGCTCGGGCCGCTGGCGCTCTTCGCAACGTGGCTTAGTCGCCTACTGACAGTGCCGACAAGCAATGCGAAGAGAAACGGCACAGCTCTCATCACGGAAGAGGAGATTAAAACGATGGTTGACGCTGGCGAGGAGGAGGGCTTAATCGAAGAGGAAGAGAAGGAGATCATCCTGTCCGCTTTGGACTTCGGCGACACAGTCGCGCGCGAGGTGATGGTGCCGCGCATTGACATCGTTGCCCTGGATGTCAACACACCCTTCGATGAGGCGCTTGACACAATCATCTCCGCAGGACACTCGCGCATTCCTGTCTATCGCGGGACGATTGACGACATCGTGGGCATCCTTTACGCGAAGGATATGCTCAAGCAACTGCGCGACTGTCGCAAGCCACCCCTAAGCGAGATTGTGCGCCAGCCGTTCTTCACCCCTGAGTCCAAGCGCGTCAGTGAGCTGCTCCAAGAGCTGCAGAAGTCGCGCGTCCACGTTGCTATCGTCGTGGACGAATTCGGCGGAACAGCGGGTTTGGTGACTATCGAGGACATCCTGGAAGAGATCGTCGGAGAAATCCAAGACGAGTTCGACGCTGAAGAGCCAGACGTGCAACCATTACCCGACGGCACGGGGTTCATCTTTGACGCTGGGATGAACATCGAGGATGTCGGCGAGGTGCTCGGTGTGTCGCTGCCCGAGGGCGAAAGCGACACGCTCGGCGGTTTCATCTACGACCAGCTCGGCAAAGTGCCCGCCCAAGGTGAGGTCGTCGAATGGGATGGCTTGCGCTTTGAAGTGCAGTCCGTCAGCGACAGGCGTATCCTGAAGGTCAAGGTCACGCCTATCTCAGAGCCTGCAGCGAGCGATCTACAAGAGTGCAACTCGGCGGCGCGCGATGAGGTCAACCCCGCAGATGGCGCTGATCGTTTGCCGCTAGCTGATGCACGTTGAAGTCGAATGACCGATGCCTTGAGGAGAGCCTACATTGTTGTGGATGGCAGACGCCCGATCCGCTTGACGAAGCCGGTTGTGCGCGTTGGTCGCGCGCCAGACAACGACGTCATCCTCAGCGACCCGCGTGTCTCGCGGCATCACCTCGAGCTGCGCTGGCAGGCAGACCATCGGCGTTTCCTGCTGATTGACATGGGCAGCACGGGTGGCACGCGCGTGAACGGCGAGCCGGTGCAACAATGCCCACTTGAACCAGGTGATGTGATCTCCCTAGCTGGCGTCGAGATTCTTTACGATGAGGGCGACCCGAACGCTACCCAGCGCGTCGCTTCTGCGGCTTAATCGTGCTCTCTGAGTCGCTGCTGCAAGCTTTGCGCCTCCTGCGCTTGAGCGCGCGGCGCAGCCAGGCTGGCGCGGTTGCTGGCGCACGCCAAAGCATCCAGCGCGGGCGCTCGCTTGAGTTCGCCGATTACCGCACCTACACCCCCGGCGATGACCCACGGCGGGTGGACTGGAATGCCTTTGCTCGGCTCGAGCGGCCGTTTATTAAGTTGTTCGAGGATGAGCGTGACCTGCCGGTCTTCATTCTGCTCGACGACAGCCCGTCAATGTTCTGGCGCGAGGAAGGAGAGCTGCCTGCGCAGCATGGCGCGAAGTGGCGCTGCGCCACGCAACTCGCGGCTGCGCTCGCCTTTGTCGCCTTGGTTGGCGGTGACCCCCTCACGCTTGAGACGCACAGCGGGCAGCGGCTCAGCGCCAAACGCGGCGTCGCAGCCTTTCCTAGCGTAGTCGAATTCATCCGTCGGCTTGAGCCAAAGCCGATCAAGACTGCGCTCAACGCTTGGGGTGTGCGCTTTGCTCAGCGTGCCCGCTCCGGAATCTGCATCCTGATCAGCGACTTCCTCGACGAGCAAGGGCCAGCAGAAGGGATCGCTGCCCTAGCAGCAACGCGACAGCTCTACGCGCTGCATGTCTTGAGCACAGAAGAGCTGTCGCCGTCGTTGAGTGACGAAGTGCTTCTGCGTGATGTGGAGACTGGGCAAACACGCGCGCTGAGCGTTGACCCTGCGTTGCTGGCGGAGTATGCGCGTCAGCTGGAGACCTGGCGCGGCGCGATTGAGCGCGAGGTTCACCGCCGCGGCGGGCGTTACCTCCTCGCCGATGCCTCTAAGCCGATCCGAGAGATCCTGCTCCGAGACATGCGACAAGCAGGCTGGCTGGTGTGAGGCATGTGCACCCCGCGCTACACCAATGAGCGCCCGCCACCCACGAAGTAAACCGCTCGGTCAGACGCGAGCGTTCTATCGAGTGCAGTAACGTGGTATGTGCAGTTTCGTTGTGGCGCGAGCGTGCGCGTCATACTGGGCATGTGCGGCATAACGCTGGCTGCGCTAGAATGACGCCGCACTATGCCAATCTACGAGTACCGCTGCCTAGACTGCAACCGCAAGCTCAGCGTTTTTTGGCGCACCCTCTCCAGTGTTGACGATAGTTCAGTGCGCTGCGATCGCTGTGGCAGCCAGCGGGTAACGCGCTTGGTCTCGCGCGTGCGCGTGCTGCGCCGCGCCAGCAGCGACCTCGGCGGAGGCGATAGCGACGACGCCCTGCTGCAGGAGATGGAGAACCTGGACGAAAACGACCCGCGTGCGCTCGGTCGGTTGATGCGCCGCATGGCAGAGGAGACTGGCGAAGACATGGGGCCGGAGTTCAACGAGATTGTCTCGCGCTTGGAGCGGGGCGAAGACCCCGAGCGCATCGAGAAGGATATGGAGGGTCTCCTCGGCGCGCCAGAGGGGGACGAGTTCCCAGACGAATCGTCCGTGGCATCTTCGTCGAGCGAGGCAGGGGAGAGCAGCAAGGAAGAGTAATCCATCGCTGCCATGGCTGAAAGTGCTCCTGTGTCTCTCTCAAATGAAGAAATCCGACGCTACTCGCGCCACCTCATCTTGCCCGAGATTGGTCCAGCTGGGCAAAAGAAACTTAAGCAGGCGAGTGTGCTTTTGGTCGGGTTGGGTGGGTTAGGTTCACCGGCAGCAATGTATCTCGCTGCGGCAGGGGTAGGGCGGCTCGGGCTGGTTGACTTCGACCTCGTTGACGAGAGCAACCTGCAGCGCCAAATCTTATACGGTCAGAGTGTCGTAGGGCGACCGAAGCTAGAGAGCGCAGCCGCACGCCTGCGCGATCTCAACCCATACATCGCCGTCGAGATCTTTCCCGAGCCACTCACCAGCGCGAACGCGCTGCGCGTCATGCGCGACTTCGACATCGTGCTGGACGGTGCAGACAACTTCCCGACGCGCTATCTCGTCAATGACGCCTGTGTGTTGCTGGGAAAGCCAAATGTGTATGGCAGCATCTTCCGATTCGACGGGCAGGCTTCGGTGTTCTGGGCGCAGCGTGGTCCGTGCTACCGATGCCTGTTTCCCTCACCCCCGCCCCCGGGGCTTGTCCCGAGCTGCGCTGAAGGCGGTGTGCTCGGCGTATTGCCAGGGGTCGTCGGCGTGATCCAGGCGACCGAGGCAATCAAGCTGATCACGGGGATTGGTGAACCATTGATCGGACGCCTGTTGATCTACGACGCGCTTGAAATGAGCTTCCGTGAGCTGTCTTTGCGCAAAGACCCAAGCTGCCCTATATGCGGCGAATCACCAACGATTACGGAGCTGATTGACTACGAGGCGTTTTGTGGCGCACCGATCCGCGCGAGCGCACCAACTGCCGCACAAGATGTTCCCGAGATCACGGTTCAGGAGCTGAAACAGCGCATAGAAGCTGGGCTTGACGCAAGGCGGACGCTGCTGCTCGACGTGCGCGAGCCATATGAATGGCAGATTGTGCATTTGCCTGGCGCACGCTTGATCCCAAAGGGACAGGTGCGAGACCATTTGCACGAGCTGAGCCAAGCCGACGAGATCATCGTTTACTGCCGGAGCGGGTCGCGCAGCGCCGAAGTAGTGCGCTTCCTTATCAACGATGTCGGCTTCCGCCAAGTGAAGAACCTCAAGGGCGGGGTGCTGGCTTGGGCGCGCGAAATTGACCCCTCGATGCCAGTGTATTGACCGCCGCAGAATCTGGGCAGACTAACCTGCCGGGCGTGCAAGTGCGTTACAGCAGCATGTGCAGCACGCTGCTACAGGGGTAACGTGATTGGCGCGAATGGCGCTTTGCTGGAATGCTAGAATGGCAGGCAGTTGCTGAAAGCAGGGTTAGGCTGGTATGCGTGTCCCCATTTCGTGGCTGAAGGAATACGTTGATCTCACCCTCTCCCCTGAGCAACTCGCAGAGAAGCTCACCCTTGCTGGTCTGGAGGTCGAACAAGTCGAATACATCGGTTTGCCCGGCAGCGAGCTGCCCTGGGATCGCGACAAGATCTTCGTTGGTCAAGTTGTCCGTGTCGAGCGCCACCCCAACGCAGACCGCCTGCTGCTGGCGACGGTTGACTATGGCGCAGACGCGCCGATCACCGTTGTCACAGGCGCGCCAAATTTGCACCTGGGCGAAGGCGGCCCGAAAGTCGTTCTAGCGCTGCGGGGTGCGCGGCTGTATGACGGTCACAAAGAAGGCAAGGTGATCATGACCCTCAAAGAGGCGACGTTGCGCGGCATCAAGAACGATTCAATGGTGTGCAGCGAGAAGGAGCTTGGGCTGAGCGACGAGCATGAGGGTATCCTGATCTTGCCTGAGGATGCTCCTGTCGGTGTGCCTCTCGCTGATTACTTGGGCGACGTGGTCTTGCACGTTGCTGTTCTGCCAAGCACCGCGCGCTGCGCTTCGATCATCGGGATTGCCCGCGAAGTCGCCGCGCTCACAGGTCAGACGCTGCGTTACCCCGACATGCGCTTCGTCGCCACGGGGACACCTGCAGAGGATGAGCTGCGCCTGGAGATCACCGACGGTCGGCTGAACCCGCGCTTCACAGCGAGCATTGTGCGCGGCTTGCGCATCGCCCCCTCCCCATTCTGGATGCAACGCCGCCTGACGCTGTGCGGGATGCGCCCAATCAACAACCTGGTTGACATCTCGAACTACGTCATGCTTGAGCTGGGGCAGCCGAACCACATCTTTGACCTGCATGGTGTGCGCCGTGGGCAAAGCGGCAAGCGCACCATTCTGACGCGCTATGCCCGTCCGGGTGAAACGCTGGTCACCCTCGACGGTGTAACACGCACGCTCCAGCCGACAGACATCTTGGTGTGCGACGAAGTCGGGCCGCTCAGCTTAGCAGGTGTGATGGGCGGGTTGGAGAGCGAGGTCAAACCTGAGACAACCGAGGTGCTTGTCGAGGTTGCGACGTGGGAACCTGCACACATCCGCAAGACAGTGCGGCATCACAACCTTCCGAGCGAGGCAGCCTCTCGCTTTGCGCGCGGCGTTCCGCCTGCAATCGCGATGACTGCCCAGCATCGTCTGCTCCACCTGCTACAAACCCTGGCGGGGGGCAAGATTGGCCAAGGCATTCTTGATGCGTACCCTATGCCTCAACCTGTTGTGCAGGTTGCCCTGCGTCCCAATCGCGTGCGGCAGGTGCTCGGTGTCGAAATACCGACCGAGCGCATGGTGAGCATCTTGCGCGCCCTTGAGTTTGGTGTGACGGAGAGCAACGGAGAACTGCAAGTTATCGCGCCGAGCCACCGCTTGGACATCGAGGGAGAACACGACCTCATCGAGGAGATCGCCCGCATTCATGGCTACGACGCAATGCCAGCGACATTAATGGCAGAAGGCATCCCGCCAGCACAAGGCGATCCCGCACTGGTATTTGAGGAGCGGCTGCGCGATGTCCTAGCCGGGCTCGGGCTACAAGAGGTGATCACCTATCGCCTGACCGCACCAGAACATGAGGCGCGCCTGCTTGCTGCTGTCAACGCGAAGCGCGGGGATGGTCGAGATGGCTCATCACCTGAGCTTGCCTACATACGGCTGGCGAACCCCCTCACGCCTGAGCGCAGCGTCATGCGCCGTAGCCTGTTGCCAGGTCTGCTGGACGTGCTCGAGGCGAACCTGCGCCATCATGAGCGCGTTGCTGTGTTTGAGGTCGGCGCAATCTACATCCCTCGCGCTGGTGCACTGCTGCCTGATGAGCTGCCGCGGCTGGGGATCGTGCTTAGCGGCATCTCCACCGAACGCCATTGGCGCGTCGGGCGTAGTGAAGTGATGGATTTCTACCACCTCAAGGGTATCCTCGAAGGGCTGTTTGACGCCATCAATATACGCGGTGTGCAGTGGCAGCCAGCACAACACCCTGCCTTGATGCCTGGGCGCGCAGCCCAAGTGATGGTGGGCGGCGAAAACGTCGGCGTGTTTGGCGAGTTACATCCGCTTGTGCGTGAGCGTTGGGATTTGCCCGCGCAACCTGTGCTGCTTGCCGAGCTTGACGTGATGGCGCTGCAGCGCGCCCAAGGTGCTGACCGCACGATTGCTGACGTGCCACGCTTCCCTGCAACAATTGAAGACCTGGCTGTGATTGTTGACGAGCGGGTGACTGCGGCTGAGGTTGAGCAGGTAATCCGACAAGCCGGTGGCGAGCTGCTCGGTGCAGTGCGCTTGTTCGATGTATACCGCGGTGAGCAGGTTGGTGCGGGTCGAAAGAGCTTAGCATGGTCGCTGGTGTACCAAGCGCCAGATCGCACGCTGACCGCAAAAGAAGCTGAGAAGCTGCGCGGGAAGATCATTCGCACACTGGAAAGCCGTCTGGGCGCAACGATTCGCCAGTAGTTGCCAGCGCAAGCCGCAGGGCGCGAATGCCCTCGGCAGGGGTGTGGTTTGGCGAATAAACTGCCGCGCCAACGACAGCAACGGTAGCCCCAGCATCGCGCACCTGGCGGATCGTGCTTGGGTTTATTCCACCATCCACCTCGAGTTCAGCCTTGGACCCGATTCGGTCGAGCATCGCGCGCACGCGGCGGATGCGCTCCGTCGCGGTCGGGATGTAAGTCTGCCCGCCAAACCCAGGCTCGACTGACATCACTAGAACCAAGTCCACGAACGGCAGCGCTTCCTCAATTGCACCAAGTGGCGTGAGTGGGTTCAAGCTGATCCCGGCTTGCATGCCGAGCCTGCGGATCGCTTGCAGGGTGGAATACAGGTGCAGGCAAGCCTCAACGTGAACGATCACTCGGTCCATGCCCGCGCGCCGATAGTCTTCCAGGAAGCGCTCAGGCTCACGCACCATCAGGTGTGCCTCGCACGGCAGCGCAGTGCTGCGACGCACTGCCTCGCAGACCATCGGGCCGAAAGTGATGTTCGGCACGAAGGCGCCGTCCATGACGTCAAGATGAAACCAGTCCACGCCAGCCTGCTCCGCCGCTTTGACCTGCTCCCCGAGTCGCGCAAAGTCTGCCGTGTAGATTGACGGTGCGAGTTTCATTGCGCCGATAGTGTAACTGGCTTGCAAGCCCAAGCTGCTGGATGCGAGCCCGCGTTCGGCTGGTCTTCTGCTCTGCTGCTCACTGCGGATGCTGACTCTATAATCTGGAAAGAATGGCGTTCACAGTTGAAGAATTCCGCGACCTGCTCGAAATCCTGCGGACAAAGCCAGAGTGGAAAGAGGCACTGCGCCGCGAGCTACTTGGCGAGGAGCTCCTCTCGCTTCCTGCCCTGGTGCGCGACTTGGTCAAGGTTGTTGAAGAAATGAACAAGCGTCTGTATCGCGTCGAGCAGGATGTCACCGTGCTGAAGGCGGACGTGGCGGAGCTGAAGCAGGATGTCACTGTGCTGAAGGTGGACGTGGCGGAGCTGAAGCAGGATGTTGCAGGGTTGAAGCAGGAAGTCGGTGGTCTGAAGACTGAGTTCGCTTCGCTGAAAGGCGAAGCGCTGGAACGAAAATATCGCGAGCGCCCATTCGTCTACTTTCGGCGCATCGTTCGCAAGCCGAAGGTTCTCACTGATGGTGAGCTGGAGGATTTGCTGAGTGAAGCCCTCGCCGAAGGCGCACTGACTGAGGCAGAAGTCGAGGAAATCACCCGTCTTGATGCAGTCATACGCGGTCGGCGTCTTTCGGACGCTCGCACTGTTTACCTCGCTGTCGAGATCTCAGCAAAGATTGACAGGCACGACGTTGAGCGTGTCGCGCGCCGCGCGAAGCTCCTCGAGAAGATTCCTGGTGTCGTTGCGTTGCCTGTAGTTGCGGGCGAGGCGCTTACCGTTGAAGGCGCAGACGCGGTGAAGCAAGTTGGCACTTGGGCTGTCACCGACGGCAAGCTGGCAGAGATAGGTGCTTCGTCAGGGTAGAAA
This sequence comes from Thermoflexales bacterium, assembly GCA_025054635.1. Taxonomy (GTDB): domain Bacteria; phylum Chloroflexota; class Anaerolineae; order J036; family Brachytrichaceae; genus DRWP01. The sequence continues at coordinate 371 of JANWZM010000214.1, read as the reverse complement.
CATCCTCCCTCCGCTTCTAAGCTGCTTGCCCCAGACAAACCAAACTCGGTCAAAAGACGGTGCGCGCAGTTGCACGCTTGCTGCTTGTTAGGTGTTGGTAGGCTTCCTTCATCTTGCCTAAAGCACCCCCTCTCAAACGTAGAATCTGTGTTGCAGTTGTGGAGGTTGACCGATGTCACGCAGAGTTCTACTGGCAAGTGCTGCTGAGCTGCCTAGCGCGGGTGTGAAGATGTTCAATGTGGAAGGCATCTCCATTGTCGCTGCGCGCGTGGATGGCAGACCCTGCGCTGTGCTGAACAAATGTCCGCACGTCGGGCTTCCCCTGGCAGGTGGCAAGCGCGAAGGCAACACGATCATCTGTCCATGGCATG
>JANWZM010000156.1 GCA_025054635.1 Thermoflexales bacterium | reverse complement strand
ATGCCATCGGCGGGTTCGATGGACAACGCGAACTGAGCACCTGTGAAGCTTTGGACCTGGAGGACCTGCGATGGCGCGCCTGTGCACCGATGACCTTGCCGCGAGGCGGGCATGCTGCAGCCGTGCTCGGCAGCGTGATTTTCGTGGTCGGCGGTGGAATTAACGGCTACATCGGGTTCAACGAGCGCTACGACTCAACGAGCGACCGCTGGCTACCCTTCGAGATGCCTACCTCGCGTCTGGGCGAATGGCGTGGCTTGGGGCTAGTCGCTACACAAACTGCTCTATATGCCGTCGGTGGCACAACTCGAGGTGTTCCTCTGGCAGATACCTACGTTTACGAGGTGCTAACCAGGCGTACCTTCCTGCCCGCCTTCCAAGCAGGTGGCAATCGCTGAAGTCCGCCTGATGACACACCTCGCTGATCGCCGCTTGCCACAGCTTGCTGCCTCGCTCATGCCTGTAGCAGCCCTGATTGGGCTGTGGTTCTTGTTCTTCTGGCGCGTGCTCGTCGCAACGGGCAGCGACCGGCTCACCTTTCAGCAGGGCGACTTCACCTTGCAGTTTCTTGCTTATCGCCAACTTGCCTACCGCCAGCTCAGTCAAGGGCATTTCCCTGTGTTCGAGGAGTGCCTGTATTCGGGCTACCCTTTCCAAGCAGACCCGCAGTCGCAGGTGCTTTATCCACCCGTGCTGATTGCGCTGCTGCTTGGACAGGCGTTGGGCTGGCAGACTTACCCGCTGGAGGCGTTGGAGTGGGAAGCAGCGCTGCATGTGCTGTGGGCTGACTTGGGGACATACCTGTTCCTCTGGCGAAGCTTGCGCCTACACCGTCTCGCAGCGTTGTTCGGCGCGCTCGCGTTTGGCTTCGGAGGCTACCTCACAGGCTACCCCATCCTGCAAACGGGCATCCTACAGACAGCAGCTTGGCTTCCCTGGCTGCTGATGGCGCTGCGCAAGCTGAGCTATGCCCCACGCTGGCTGCTCTCCGCGCTCGCTGCGGGGGCGACTGCTGCACTGGCACTGACGGCGGGTCATCCGCAGACGCTGCTGTTCATGCTGTATGCGGGTGCGTTCCTATTCGTTGTTTGGGGACGCTCCGCGCTGAGCTGGCGAGCGATCTTTGCCCGCGGCGCAGTTGCTGGAGCTTTTGCTGTCGGGCTTAGCGCGGCGCAGCTCGTGCCGATGCTCTCATTCATGCTCGGCTCCACCCGCACAGCGATCCCATACGAAGAAGTTGCCCGTGGGTTTCCCCTGCAAGATGTTTCCCTCTTTCTCGTCACCGGCGTAACGAACTTCTACCAGCCGTTCTACGTTGGCATAGCAACGCTCATATTGGCTGTGCTTGCCCCGGGAAGTGCACGACGCAAACACCACGTTTGGATTGTGCTTGCACTGGCAGCGCTAGTGCTCAGTTTCGGCGCAAACGCATTTGGATTCGACCTCGCCTACTGGCTTGCGCCAGGCTACCGCCTGTTTCGTCAGCAGGAGCGACACGCATTTGTTGTGTCCTTTGCCCTCGCCGTGCTCGGCGCGCTAGGGGCACACACCCTGCTTGGACCGATCAGCCCTGCAGGTCGTTTGCGCGTTGCACAAGCAGGGCAGGCGCTGTTGAGATGGGCAGGCTTTGGGCTAGCTACCTTTCTCGTCCTACTGTTCCTGATCCAATACAGAGCGATCACCTCAGCGCAAGACCTGAGCAACGTGCCGAGCCGCGTTGCCCTGCTTGTTGTCGGCTTGTTCGGCGCAGCAGGGTTGCTGCTCTGGCGCGGAGGTGAACTGCGCCTTGTGCGTCGGCAATGGGGGGGCGCCTTGATCGCGCTGCTGGTCTTCGACCTGTTCACAGCAAACCGCTACACGGTTACTCAGCCCCGCGCAGAGCCTTTTCCCGAGCATCCGCTGTTGAAGCCGCTGCTTGCCGAACCGCCGCCAGACCGATGGGTGAGGCTGTTCGACGAGTATGCGCTGCCGCTCAACCGCGCGTGTGTGGCTGGTCTCAATGAGGTTGGCGGTGGATCGCCCATTGTGCCAGCGCATTACAAGGCTTACCTGGAGCGCACGCCAGAGCACGTGCGCTTGTTGCAGCTCAACGTGCGCTATGCCGCGACTTGGCGCGGGGCAATGCAGACTCCCGAGGGCGTGACCATCCCGTGGTTTCTGCTCGCGCGGGCAAAACTCGAGCGCGGCGAGTATAGCCTGTACCG
>JANWZM010000025.1 GCA_025054635.1 Thermoflexales bacterium | reverse complement strand
GAACTTGCCCCCGACAAACACATCTGTGCCGCGCGCCGCCAAGGCATTCACTTGGTTGTCCAGCGCGCCGTCCACGATCGGGCCGAGGCTTTCCCAAGATTGGCAGCTCGTCGGTGAGGCTGATGGAGCTTGGGCAGCCGCACTGCCTTGAGCAAAGGCGACAGTGCTAGCAAGAAGCGATACCGTTATGCCGAAACTGAACAATGACTTGAGGTGCATAGCATCGTTCCTCCGTTTTGGTATTTTGCGCAACGCGCTGCCAGAAGTGTACTTACTAGGAGTAGGCTGTCAATCGCAGACATCCTGCTGACCGGAAGAGGCACGGAGCAAGGACACGAGTAAGGAAGTAGGTGGCGCAGTGCGAGCGTCTAGGCGCTGGTGCTGTCCCTTGTGGGGCTTCGTGCTAACTCCTCCGCAGCCACTCCCCAACCAGGGGAAGTGTCTGGGCTCGAGTATGTGGTGCCCGGTGTGTTGTTTTGCCTCACCTTGGCGCCCCTCTCCCTGAGAGATGGGGATGAGGGCAGTGTGACAAGCCCTACCATGTGTTCATGCAGTCACTCCCAGCCAGGCTCTGCTGCAGGGAGTGCGATATAATCTGAGCTGCGCCGATGTAGCTCAGTTGGTAGAGCACACGACTGAAAATCGTGGGGTCGTCAGTTCGATCCTGACCGTCGGCACTCCGCTTACACTCGCTTGAGCGAAACAATCGCGGGCGTCAAGTCAAACATCCAGAACCCGAGCGGCAGCCCGACGATGGTCAAGCACAACAGATAGGCGACCGCGATCCACAACGCGCTGAGCCAACATCCAATCAGCAGGAAGTAGATTGCCCGTATAAAGATGTTCACTTCGCGGACGCGCCGAACCTGTCCACTAGGGTCAATCTCGACGAGCCGTCGCCCGCGCAGCGCGATTATCTGAGGCACACGATTCAGCATAGCGACGCCAAGTGGCGTGCCGATGATTGTCAGGTTCAGTAGCCAAGCCGCCCCCACCCACAGCGCTCCCAACCACCAGCCAACGAACACAAACCACAACAGTTGGAGCAGACAGCCTGGGCGTTGACCTTCTTCATAGACGATTGGTCTGTTCATCAGAGAAAACCTTTCACGTGCATCTTACAGCCAAGCAGCCTCCGCGCGACGGGCGCTCCTTGCTGCGTTGCGATCTGCTATAAACTCCACGATGTGCTGTGGCGCGGGCGTGACCCCTACCGCCGGCGAGAGAGTGGATGCGGCTGCGCGGGTTTCCTGCTTGCACTGGGCTTGGCGTTGATCGGGATTGGCTATGGGTTGGTGCAGGTGCGCCTAGGCAACCTGCCCCAACCATTCACCCCAAACCGCACGTCCACACCGAGACCTACCCCTACTCCGACCTTAAGCGTGGAGAGCTTCGTCCGCTTGGCTGAGGAGGCAGAGGCAAAAGGCGACTTCCGCACCGCGATCGAGTATTTCGACCGCGCTAGTCGCCGCCAGACAAACGACCCTGCTTTACACGTCCGCGCCGCGCGGCTGATGGTGTTCATCAACCAGCCACAGCGTGCCGAGCAACGCGCTCGCCGTGCGCTTGAAATTGCCCCAGAGCATCTTCCCGCCAAGGCTGTGCTGTGTATGGCGCTGGACTGGCAGAAGCGCGTTGCTGAAGCGCTTGAGCTGTGTCAGGCAGTGGTCAACGCCGACCCGAATTACGCTACAGGGCACGCTTACCTCGCCGAGGCGTTGGCGGACGCTGGTAACTTTGCCGCGGCGCGCCAAGCAGCCCAGCGCGCGCTTGAGCTCGAGCCGACGAACGTTGACGCCCTGCGCAACATGGGCTACGTTCATGAAGTGTTCGGTCGCTACGACACGGCGTTGTACTACTACCAACGTGCGCTCGAGATGCAGCCCAACCTCCCGCACGTGCTCAACGCCATGGGGCGCCTCTACTTCGTGACTGGGCGCAGCCGCAGCGCCGTGAGCGCCCTGCGGCGCGCCATCGAGATAGACGCGCAGAACGCTGAGGCGTATTACCGCTTAGGCGTGATCTATCAGACGCTGGGTGAATTCGGGCAGGCGCGCGTTGCGCTGGACAAAGCCATCGAGCTCGATCCGTTGCAGGTGCGCGCGCTAACGCAGCGCGGCTCACTCAACTTCCAAACGCGCAACTACTTCGGATCGGTCGAGGATTACACCCGCGCGATCAGCGTCAGCCAGGCGCTCGGTGTGTCGCTCACGCCAGTTGACTACATCAACCTTGGGTTCGCCTATCGCTGGATCCAGCAGTGCGATAAGGCAATCGAAGCGTGGAACACGGCGAGTGCGATGGCGCCGACTGATGAGACCGTGCAAAGCTACGTGCGCAGCGGATACCGACAGTGTGGACGCTAGCGCAAGCCCCGACGCCGCGCCATCTGCTCCAGCGCCCGCTGCTCTTCAGGCGTCAAGTCAGTCGGCACAGTCACCATCACGCGCAAATACAAGTCGCCGTGACCCGTGCTGTTGAGCTTGGGCATTCCCTTGCCGCGCACCCGCACCAGCTTGCCCGATGAAGTGCCGGCTGGGATTTTGACCATGAGCGGGCCGCCCAGCGTCTCAACCCGGACTTCGCCGCCGAGCATTGCGGTGAAAGCGTCCACTTGGACGTCGCAATAGAGGTCGTCTTCTTTGCGCTCGAAGACAGGGTGCGGCGCGACTTCGACGACGAGGTACAGATCGCCAGCTTGACCGCGCGGACCACGTGCACCCTGACCGCGCACGCGCACGCGGCTACCCGTGCGCACACCAGCAGGAATCTTGACCTCGATGTCGGGCTGACCTGGTCTGCTCAGAACGCGAGTGGTACCTCGGTACGCCTCTTCCAAGGTGACAGTCACAGGCTGTTCCAGGTCGCGCGCCGCGCCGAAGCCTTGACCGCTGAAGATTTGTTGGATGAACTCAGCGAAGGGCGTATCCGCGCCCCAAAATGACTGCCCGCCAGCCCACTGCGACCAGTCATAGGCGCGCGGGTCACCGCCAGCGCGCCGATATTGGTCGTAGCTTGCGCCGACCCGGTCGTAGAGCTTGCGCTTCTCTGGGTCGCTCAGCACTTCGTAAGCCTCGTTGATCTCCTTGAAGCGCTCCTCCGCCTTCTTGTCGCCTGGGTTGGCATCAGGATGGTATTGGCGAGCGAGCTTGCGAAAGGCTTTCTTGATGGTTTCTTGGTCAGCCGAGCGATCCACCCCAAGAATCTTGTAGTAGTCCTTGTACTCCATCCTGCGCCGCCATTCTAAGTCTGTTATGTAAGAGTCAGGTTTGAGCTGCTCGTTGGGCAGCTACGAGTCGAGTGCGCTGGTCGGCAGCCGCGCGCACCAGCAAGCCGCCGCACAGCAGCAGCGTCATCAGCACGGCTTGTATCAGCATCGGCATCACGAGCGCTGTCGGATCACCGTTGACGCTGGGCAGCGGGGGGTAGTAGCCGTAGCCGCCGACGCGATTAGGAGCAACCGGCGCGTAGTCAACCAGGTCACTCGCAACGAACCAGGCTGCGGTTAGAAGCGAGTCGCGCAGATTGGGGCGCACGTAGAGCAGGAGCAGGGCGCCCATCACCGTCAACCCAAGGTGAGTGATAAACATCACCGGACCGCTGAACAAGCTGCTCAGCTCAACGTTTCCTGTGCGCATCCAGTAGAGCGCCCAAAACGCCATCGTCCAAGTGCCATACTTGATGCAAGCGACAGCCGTGAGCTGGTTGAGCAGGTTGCTGCTGCGCCGATAGTGCAGCAAGACGACCGCGAGACCAAACAGTCCCGCTGCCAGCGGACAATCAGGGATGAAGGGCAAGCTCCAAACCGGGGCTCGGATGGTGGCGAGGAACTCGCCGTACCAGCCCAGCGTGCCAAACACGAAGGCGAACAGGCAAGCGGCGAAGATCAGCCATACCAGCGCGCGAGAGGCAATCACCCAGTCGCTCCACAAGCGAACGTTGACCACGGCGCGATGCAGTGTACTGCGCCCCGAGGAGCGAATAGCCAGTGAGAGAAGGTCTAAGCTCACCGACCCTGCGCCTCGGTGCGGTGAGCGCAGCAGCCAGGATCGCAGCGCACTGGCGGCTGTCCTTGCACAGAGTGCGACTGGAGCATCAAGGCGGCAGAGGTGACGGGGGTGGTCTCCTGCTCCACCTTCCACCAAGTTGTCTCGGAAGGGCGCGACCTGGATTTGACAGCATCGCCTTTCGGCTTCATGATCTGCGCCATGCTGGATCACGCCTCACTGCCTCTGCAGCTCTACCACAAAGCAAAGTCATTGCTCTGGGATCCGCGCGAGATTGACCTCAGCCAAGACCAACAGGACTGGACACGCCTATCCGAGCGCGAGCGAGCGTTGATCGCCGATCTATCCGCGTATTTCATCGGCGGCGAAGAAGCTGTGACCAGTCACTTAACGCCGCTGCTGATTGCCTTTCAGCGAGAAGCAAAGCTTGCCGAGGAGATGTTCCTGACCACCCAGCTTTTCGAGGAGAGCAAGCATGTCGAGTGGTTTGACCGTTGGTTTGCAGCGTTCACGAACGGCGAGCCTCCTCGTGTAGAGAGCGCGGCATACCACATGTTGTTTGACCAAGAGCTGCCGGCTGTGCTTGGACGGTTGCTGAACGACAGCTCGGCTGAAGCACAAGTAACCGCGATCGCTACCTATCACATCGTCATCGAGGGCGTCCTAGCTGAAACAGGTTATCACGGGTACAGCCGAGCCCTGCGGAGTAATAACCTGATGCCGGGGACAGTGCGCGGGGTCGAGCTAGTCCAACGCGACGAGGCGCGCCATATTGCCTTCGGCATTTACACGCTCAGCAGGCTGTGTCAAGCCAAGCCTTCCCTGTGGGACACGCTGATGACGCGGCTGAATCACTTGTTGCCGCTGGCGCTGGCGATCGTGGGGGACATCTTCGCACCTTACGGCGAGGACATCCCCTTTGGACTGAACCCCGCTGACTTCATCGAGTATGCCTCAGCCCAATTCGACCATCGCCTTGCTGCGCTAGAGCGGGCGTTGGGCTAAGGCGTGCTGCGGTTTGTGATGCGCACCTGAAGCTGCGCTGGTATGATGCTTTGCGCCGTTAAGCCCTCTTGAACGATGACGCGCGGCGTCACCGTGTGCTCACCAGCGCCCAGCGCGCTCGCGTCAACGACGACCTGCACATCGTCCTCACGGAGGTTGTTCAGCACAGGCAGCGGTCCTGCTAGGACAATGTCCACAATCGGCGGCGAGATTGTCGCAGAGCGGGAGGCGTCCAACCCAATCACCCGAGGTTGACGCGGCACGGTGCGTGCGCCTTGCTGTGCCTCGATGCGCACTCGGACGAGCACGGACAAGTTATCCCCGACGAGCGAGACGTTCGGCGGCACGTTAAGTCCTACTCGCTTCTCGACATCCTGGGTGCTGCCGGCGATGTTGACCTCGAAGGTCTCAATGAAGCCAACGAGCTGCTGGACTACCTCACGCGGACCAAAGACAGTGACCACTTGAGGAGCGTAGTCCACGCCGGTGACCGCGTAGCCATTCGCAGGTTGACCGAAGATGCGCGCGCGCACAGCGAGATCTCGATAGTTGCTGAGCTGCTCCAGCGGCACGCGCACGAGAACCGCATCAGGGACGATGCGCAAGCCATTGATGGGCGCGCCGTCGTTGTTGCGCGCCTGCACACGCACGGTCTGTTCGACCAGCGAGCGCGCGCCTTCGATGCTGACGACCGCATCCACGCTGACCACCTGCGACACAACGTGTTGGCTGCCGCTGACCGACACCGAAGCTGGCTCGGCGCTCGGCGCAAACACGCGATATCCAATCGCAGGCGCGCCCAAGGTGACAATGCGCACGGGCAACGTCCGCTGAGCCACACGTTCGATGAGCACGGATGCAGTCACTGGGCGAGCCGCAACAACCAGCGCGGGTCTGGCGCTGAGCGCCGGCTTGAGCTCCAATGTGTGTGTGCCGGGAGAGAGCGTGGACAAATCAACGGGCACTTGCGGCGCTGATTCGCGCAGCGCTTCAAGTGTGCTCCGTGGGGCGCGCACGCGCAAGCTCACCGCCTGCGGCAGTGTGCTTGCGGAGAGGATGTATTCCGCTGGTGGTTGCTGCACAATTACGACAGGGGCGACGAAAGACTCTTCGAGAATTGGGTCTTGCTGCAGCGAGGCGACCGCCCAAACAAAGACAGCCAGAACCAGCGCTAGGCTGAACAAGCCCAGGTTGCCTACCAGCCACTGTAGGCTGCGTCTAAGGATGCTCACCCACTTAACAGGTGTGCGCGCTGCTTCACGAGCGCGGAACTCAGGCGTGCGTTTCGTCCTGAGCTAAAGCGCTAGAACGGCACATCTTGTTCTGCCACACCGCTCGCGCCTGCCTCGTGCATGTCAGCGCCCTCGTGTGCACCCTCGTCACGCGGGCTGAGGAAGCGAACCGTGTTGGCGATGATCTCAAATGTTGCTGCCACTGTGCCGTCCTGGCGCGTGTACAGGCGCGGCCCGCCTGTTTTGGGGTCGGCAGCTAAGCGACCTTCCACAAGAACCATTCTGCCCTTGGAGAGGTACTGGTTGGTTATCTCTGCGGGCTTGCCAAACACAGTGACGCGAAACCAAGTTGTCTCCTTCTGCCGCTGACCGTCCTTGTCGTTCCATACTCGGTCGGTAGCGACGCTGAACGTCGTGACTGGATCGCCACTTGGCAAGTAGCGCATCTCTGGGTCTCGACCAAGCCTACCGATGATGGTGATGCTCTGGTACATCTTGTGCTCCCCTTCTACGTCCAACCTGATATCTGACAGACAGAAGTGCTTCTATGTTAGCCCCTTCCCCGCAGGCGTCAACCCGAGTGCGGACTGCCACGCCGCAAGGCATTGCTGCCACCAGTATAGGCGCTCAGCGGTGCTCAAGCTGTACAAAGCGCATGTCAACCGGATGCGTGTGATTGGCGACATGCGCTCCCAGGGCGCTTGGGCATCCTGAACGTCAGGATGGGCAGCAATCCACTCAGCGCGTCGCTTTTCCATCAGCCCAGTCAGGGCCGGCAGGCGCTGCACGTGAGCGGCAAGTAGTCGAAACTCCACCGAGTAAAACCCCACTATCGGCAACGCGCGCTGCTCAGCTTGGCTTTGCCCAGCGTCTGCAGCGAGCGCCTGTGCCTCTTCGGGGTGGGTATGCGGACGGAAGAGGCGCAGCGTCAGCTTAGTCACCTCGGCGCACAAACGCCCCAGCAACGGGATGTCGCGCAGCGCATCGAGGTTGTCGTCCTCGACAAGGGCAGCAACGAACACAGGCGCTGGCAGCCGCCTGAAGTTGCTGAGCACTTCGGGCGACAGCGCGCTCCCTGCAGCAACAAAGTAAGCCCGAAAGTCCTCGCGGTTGCGAGTCATGCTGGCGATGTATTGGTCGAGCCTCAAGCCGCGATCAAAGTGCGCCCTCGTGAGCATGATTCCTCGCTGAGTATATGAAGAGACCAGACAATCCTTATGTCTTCGCCTGCTGGAGGTAATCCCTGACTGAGCAACACCAAGGAGAACTTGATGCGCTGAACCCTCACCCGAGAGCCTTAGATTTAGCTTAAGCGCCCACCGGCAAGCGAACAGATCAGATCCAGACTCACCAGAGTAGCATGGTTGTGGCACTCATTGACGACCTTCAGTTTCAGCAGCGCTTGGAGGCTGCGGCTCAGGCGTTGGGTTTGGCTGTGCGCTACCCTTCGCCGAGCGATGCGCCAGTTGACTTTCTCGTCGCACATCAGCCGAGATTGATCGTTGTTGACCTGCACGCGCGTTCCCTCGACTGGCGAGCTTGGGTGCTCGCTGCGAAGACAAGCCCGGCGACGCGCAAGATGCCCATCCTGGCTTTTGGCCCGCACGTCGAAACCGCGCTGTGGCAGGAAGCACGCCAGCTTGGCTGCGATGCGGTGACCAGCAACGGCAGCTTCGCGGCTGACCCTGTGGGCGCGATCCAGCGCCACGCTCGCCCGGACGAGAGCGCTGAGCTGCACCGACAGGCGCAACAACCTTTGCCAGCGCTCGCCCGCAAGGCAATCGAACAGTTCAACCGCGGCGAGTACTGGGAGCAGCACGAGACGTTTGAGTCAGTCTGGCGTGCGGAGCCCGGCCCGATCCGCCAGATGTACCAGGGTATCCTACAAGTCGGCGTGGCGTACTACCAGATTCAGCGCCACAACTACCTCGGCGCACGCAAGATGTTTCAGCGCGCCTGGCAATACCTCAATGTATTGCCAGACATCTGCCAAGGGGTGGACGTCGCCCAGCTCCGCGCCGACGCAAAAGCCGCTATGGATGAGCTCGAGCGCCTCGGGCCAGAACGAATTGCAGAGTTTGACCTTGCGCTCCTTAAACCAATCCACCTGCTAGACAAGGGGAGAGAGTGAGATGGACGAGACCTTGTTTAACCGACCACCCCAAGTGAACGCGGGTTGTTTCGGTGGCTGCTTCTTAGCCATCTTAGGTCTCATCTTCATCGCAATCGGCTTGTTCGTGCGCCAACAGACCCTTGACCAGCTCAGCCGATCCGTCCTGACAGAGGCAGTCGTCGTTGAGCTTGTCCCCACTCGGGGGAGCGAGGGGAACACGCTTTACGCTCCTCGCTTTCGCTTCACGCTCGAGAATGGGGAAACGGTTTATGCAGAGAGTGCAACCAGCACCAATCCCCCTGCACATCGCGTGGGCGACGTAGTGCGCATTTACTACGAACGCGACAACCCACTCAACGTGAAGGTGGATTCCTTCGCAGACTTGTGGCTCTTCCCAACCCTCTTCATAGCCTTCGGGGGGATAGCCGCTCTCTCTGGCATCGGCGGCTTCGTCACCGCTGTGGTCAAGCTAGGCGGTTTGGCGGCGCTGCTTGTCTGGTTTGCAGCGCGCCGTCGCTCATCATGAAGGGCGCAGGCGAGACGCTCAAGCGCCGCTCAACGACAAGCGTAGCCGTTGCATGACCGACGAGCATCAGCCACAGGTTTTGAGTCGCAAGGTAGAGCACGGCGCTCACCCCTAGCGCCAAGACGAGCTCAAAGGCGTCGAGGCGGTCAGTGACGCTGCGCCGCGAGCGCAAGCCCGGTGACCAGAACATCTGCTCCAAGAGGGCAACCCCGAAGCCTAGCGCGCTGCCGAGATAGGCATCAGCAAAGAGAATGATCAAAAAGGCGCGATACAGCGCCCAACGGGGTTCGCTGTAGAGCGCAGTGCGCGCAACAGCAAGGACAGAACGCGGTGTGCGCACTGCGCGGTCGCTCGTTGAGCGCTGGGCAGCCCAGACCACAAGGAAAACGAAGGCAAGCGTTGCCGCAAGCGCGCCCATCCCGCGCAACCATGCTTGAGGGGTGAATCCTGCCCACTGACCTGCGCCAAACCAGCTTGCGCCCAAGCCGAGCATGTTCTGCGGCAGCGCTCCTCCGATCATCGCGGCGAAGGGGAGACCCACTCCGTGCACGAAGCATCCGATTTCCGCGCCGATTTCACCAATCGCGCTCTGCCGCAGGCGACGAAGGCGTGCAGAGCGCTGCAGCGCTTGTGCGGCGACTTGCCCAACTAGGAAGCATCCGCCTGCCCACAAGGCAAGTTGCAGTCGCACGTCCATTCGCTACGCCCGCTGGAGCACTTCAAGGGGCGAGGGGGTGACCAACTCGTGCTGCGCACACTTGAGCGAAGCTGTGTGCGTGGCTGCCTGCACCACGAGCGGGAGCGGCAAGCCTTGCAGCAGGCTGAAGATCGCAGCGGCTGAATACACCGCGCCTGCGCCTTGGGTGTCAACGACTGCGACCGTCGGGGCAGCGCACTCGATCAACCCTGCTGCGCTCAGGGCAAGCGAGCCAAATTTGCCTCGTGTGACGAAGGCGACCTCGACGCCATACTCCCGCAGCAAGTGCGCAATTCCGAGCGGGTCCTCTTGATGGACATGTACGTCGCTCATTGGCGATTGAGCGTAAGTCGCTCGCTCGATCAACGCGCGGTGCAGCTCAGGCTGACTGAGCGAGACCTCGACGTTGAGGAAGACGGGCACGCTGTGCGCGCAGGCATGTGTCACTGCGCGCAGGGCTGCCTCCTCGCCGACGTACCAGTCCACGTACAGCATGTCCGCCGTCTCAATCGCGTCTAGGTCTGCTTGCTTTAGGCTCTCCCAGACGGGCGCGTTGTCCTCCACGAAGAACGTGCGCGTGCCAGCGCGGTCTGCAATATCCACCTCGTGCGGCGTGCGGAGCGAGGCGTCCAGCCGCAAGTGCGTGTGCACGCCAAGCGCGCGCAGGCGACTCAACGTGTCGTGACCGAGCGCATCGTCCCCAAGCGCATTGCCGATCAGATGTGCCTCAACGCCCCAGGCAGCCAGCACCTGAGCAACCATCGCACAGTCCGCACCGATGAATGGACGCTTCGCCTTGACGTAAGCACCAGTGTTTGGCGCAGGGTAGGCATCCACAGCGAAGACCACACCAGGGTTAACGTAGCCAAAGCACGCCACACGGAAAGCAGAGCGCATATCAACAAGCAACAGAAAAGGCGACCTCAGCGGTCGCCCCAACTGTGGCCTCCACAGGGCTCGAACCTGTGACCTCACGGATGTGAACCGTGCGCTCTGACCAACTGAGCTAGGAGGCCTTAGCCCAGCCCAATTATACACAGAGCGAGCCAACCGAGGAGTGCACGGATGCATCGGAAGGTATGTCGCTTGTATGGTGCGTAAGCCCTGGGTCTGGACACTCGTCTAGGTGATTTCTGCTTGATCGTTGATTAGAATCGAAGAAAGTTGCAACGCTTTGGGGGAGGCACCAAGCGCGGCGCTGAAGAGGAGTTACACGATGCGTATACACTCAACCCTCATCTTCGCAGTAGCGACGGGAGCAGTCGTCGCCACACACGCTCTGTTCAGCTTGCCCGTTTTCACCACTGCGGCTGCGTCGGCAGCCGCCATCCCTCTGCAGGACTGGCCTCAGCTCGGGCGCGACCCGCAGCGCAGCAACTACACCCCGCTCCAAGTCAACCCGCCCTACTGCTACGTCTGGAAATGGTATGAAGTCCCCTTCGCCTCCCGCGCCCAGCCTGTCGTCGCCAACGGACGCCTGTTCATCGGCGGCATGGACGGCGTGCTCTACGCCCGCAACGCCAGCACAGGCGCGTCGCTGTGGACTTTCGCCGCCGACGGCAGCCCCATCCGCCACTCGGCAGGGGTGATGAGCGACACGGTGGTGTTCAGCACGCACGAGGGCAACACCTTTGCCGTGCGCGCGGACACAGGGGCGGAGTTGTGGCGGCGCTTCACTGGGCGCAGCGCGACCGCGCCTTTGATGGACGCTGCGCGCGGGCAGGTGGTGGTGGCGGCGACGGACGGGCGGTTGAGCGCGCTGCGGCTGAGCGATGGGGGTGTGGTGTGGCAGTATCAGAGCGAGTATCCGATATTGACGACGCCATCGCTGAGTCGGGATGGGCGGTGGGTGTATGCGGGGGATGAGGGGATGTATGCGTTTGCGGTGGATGCGGCGACGGGGGCGCTGGTGTGGCGGGTGCGGCTGTATGGGCAGAGCCTGAGCGAGCGCTACCCCGTCGTGCTCAGCGACACCGTGATCTACCGCTCGCAGCCCGTCTATGACCAGTGGATGTTGCTCCGCGAAGGTGACGAAGTGATGGATCGAGCCGGGGCGGTCAATCCAGACTGGGACGCGGACTGGGCGGCGATTCAGCCGCACATTACGAGCCATCTAGTGGTGAGCCCGCACAAGCAGACGCTGTTCGTGCTGGACGCAGCAACGGGAGTCACCCGCGGGGTTGCGCCTGTGCTCTACGCCTTCGGCAATAACGACATTCCTGCGATGCCTGTCGTTCGCGCAGGCGCGCCTTACACGGCTTACGTGATGTATCGTGCGCGGCAAGGCATTCAGACCACCAGCCCCCACGCAGTGCACGTCTCCAGTAGATATGACGCCGAGGTCGGCCTGATGCGCACGGACGTGCTGAGCCATATCGTTGGACTGCGCACTGGAGACTACCCGCAATCGCGCTTCAACTATGAGTTCCGCCTGACCTCGGACGAGCCAGCGATTCTGACCATGGGCGGGAACATCCTGATTGTGGACAATTGGGAGCGGCTAGGGGTGATCAGCCTGACCAACGACATCAGTGGCTCACTGTGGCATGTCGGGAACGTCTCAAACGTCTGGCCGGAGTGCATCGTGATGTCTAACTCAGGCGGTGCGCCAGACCAGTCCTCTCTCTCCCCGCTCTCCCCATCGCGTGTCAGTTGTGGGCCGGTTGCTCCGAACCCGTTCTTTCCGCTGAGCGGCAATCCGAGCGACCCGGCGTATCCGTTCCCGCCGCCGCGCTCGGGCGAGGGACACTCGCGCGCGGGCGCAGTGGTCGCCAACAACATGATTTACTGGCGCGTGATCGGCGCGGGGCTGGCGGGCATCGGCACGCGGCAGGGCAGCACCTGCCCTGCGCCGCTGGTCTACACCCAGACGCTGCCGCCCGCGTCGTCACCGACGCCGCCTGTGGTCACCACCACCCGCGCGCTGACGGACTACATCACGCTTGACCTGACCGAGCCAGTCCCCAACCCGCCGCTGGACTTGGTGCAGCGCCTGCGCGACGAGGTGCGCGTGCTGGTCAGCCTGACGCCTTATCCGCTGCCCTACGTCTTCCAGCGTGGGCACACAAACTCAGCGGTGTGGCCGCATGATGCTGAGAACACGCTTGACGCGCCTGCCATCACCTTCTATGGCTTGGGCAACGCTGTGTGGCATGACCCTGGCGAGCTGGTGCTGACGCTGGCGATGGCGTATCCCTACCTCGACCCGACGCTGCAGCTCAGCGTGACCCAGTATGTCTCCAACGTTATCGCCCT
>JANWZM010000010.1 GCA_025054635.1 Thermoflexales bacterium | reverse complement strand
TGAGTGAGCAGCCTCCCCTCATTGTGGACATCGTCCACCGTGGAGGCTACTCTCTGGACGCCAGCATGGTCGCGCCGCGCGGAACGGGTGTGTTGTTCGCCGGTGGATTGGTGGCGACAGGACAGCCGCCTGCGCTCGCAGAGGGTGACTTCCCGAAGTGGCTGGACATCTTGGCTGAACTCAAGAAGACGCGCGAGTACGCGACGGTCGTGCCCAGTCGCGGTTCGCTCGCCTCGCCCCTCGAGGCAGCTGAGGCGACGATAGACTACATCAAGACAGCCGTTAGCCGCGTGAAGGCACTGGTGCGCGCCAACCGCACCCGCAGTGATCTCGCCGACTTAGCGCAGGAGCTGACTGGACAATACCAGAAGAGCCGCCTCCCCGATGCCTTACCTGACGCGGATGCGATCGCTCGCATCATCCGTGCCGGCTTGGAGCGCATTTACGATGACTTAAAAGCAGGAGTCGCCCTATGATCGTCGTTGTCGGTAGCCTAAATTACGACCTCACCGTTTGTGCCCCGCGATTCCCACAGCCTGGTGAAACCGTGATCGGCGATAACTTTCGCACAACCCCCGGCGGCAAAGGGGCAAACCAGGCATACACCATCGCTAAGATGGGCACGCCGGTCAAAATACTTGGCTGCGTCGGCGCGGATGCTTTTGGCGATGCCTCGCTGGACAGCCTGCGACGTGTTGGTGTTGATGTCAGCCTCGTCCTTCAGCGGGAGACCACCCCCACAGGCGTCGCGGTGATCCTCTTGGACGCAAGCGGTCAGAACGAGATCGTCGTCGCCCCGGGCGCAAACACCACCCTCACTGCAGAGGAAATCCGAAGTGCAGCACCGTCCTTGCGCACGGCGCGCGCGGTCGTCACCCAACTGGAGACCACACCCGAGGCAACCCAAGCCGCCCTAGCGCTCGCCCGCGCCATGGGCGTACTCTCCGTGCTCAACCCTGCACCTGCACAGCCTGTAGGTGACGAGGTCATTGCGCTGTGCGACTTTCTCATCCCGAACGAGAGCGAGGCAAGCCAGCTCTCTGGACTTGCTGTGCGCGACCTGCCCTCAGCCGAGCAGGCGGCTGCAGTGCTGCGCGGTCGTGGCGCGCGCAACGTCATTGTGACGCTCGGCGCAAACGGTGCATGGGTCGAAACTGAGGCTTGGCGCGGGCACATCCCCGCCTTCAGTGTGCCCGCAGTGGACACAGTCGCTGCTGGCGACGTGTTTATCGGCGCGTTCGTCGTGCGCTTGCTGGAGGGCGCACCTATGCCCGAGGCGGTGCGTTTCGGCTGCGCGGCTGCGGCGATTGCCGTTAGCCGCCCTGGCTCGCAGCCCAGCGTGCCTACGCGCGCAGAGGTAGATGCCTTCCTCGCGGAGCGAGGGTATAAATAACAAAATCTCTGCATAAGCAGAGATTTTGCCGATTCGTCTGTGAGGTCGGTAGCTTATTTGCTGCCGAGGCGCTGTTCAAGGTAGGCAACAGCCTCGCCGACCGTGGTGATCTTCTGAGCGTCCTCGTCAGAGATTTCGCCGCCAAACTCCTCCTCAAACGCCATGATCAGCTCGACGAGGTCAAGCGAGTCAGCCTCTAGGTCTTCGCGGAAGCGCGCTTCCATCGTGACCTTCTCAGGAGCGACGCCGAGGAGCTTGACAGTGAGTGCCTTGACGCGTTCAAACGTGGGTTGCTCTGACATCCAATATCCTCCTATGGTTGCTACGCGGCTGTGATTGTAACTGACTGGATTCCTCTAGCTGTAACACGCTTCAAGGCGGCGAGTTACGATTGCGCTCACCTCAACCAAACACCATGACCATGAACGAAGGTCAACTGCTCGAGACCCGCAAAGCAGACCACATTCGGATCAACCTTGACGAGGACGTCGCTTCCCATCTCACGACAGGCTTAGAGCGTTACCGTTTCTTGCACAACGCCTTGCCCGACATTGATGCGCGACAGATTGACACCTCGCTGACGCTGTTTGGAAAGCGGCTTGAGGCGCCGCTGTTAATCTCCTCAATGACGGGGGGCACGGAGCAGGCGCGGGTCATTAACCGCAACCTCGCCCAAGCAGCGCAAGACGCGCAAATCTCAATGGGCGTCGGCTCAACCCGCGCGGCTGTCGTCCGCCCTGATTTAACCGACACTTTTCGCGTGCGCGATGTTGCGCCAGACATCCTGCTGTTCGCAAACATCGGCGCAGTGCAGTTGAACTACGGTTTCACTGTTGACGACTGCCGGCGCGCCGTCGAGCTCATTGGAGCGGATGCGCTCATCTTGCACTTGAACCCGCTGCAGGAGATCTTGCAGCCTGAAGGCGACACGAACTGGGCAGGGTTGCTCGACCGAATAGCACAGCTTGTGTGCGCCTTTCACGCTGATGGCGTCCCTGTTGTCGTGAAGGAGGTCGGCTGGGGCATCTCACCTCAAGTCGCGCGCCAGTTGGCGGAGATCGGCGTGGATGCAATTGACGTTGCTGGCGCTGGCGGCACATCCTGGAGCCAAGTCGAGATGTTCCGCGCGCACACCGAGGTGCAGCGCCGCATCGCGGCAGCGTTTGTGGACTGGGGCATTCCCACGGCTGAGTCGATCCGCTACGTGCGCGAGGCTGCACCAGACATGCCCGTGTTTGCTAGCGGTGGCATCAAGAACGGCATAGACGGCGCCAAGTGCCTTGCCCTCGGTGCAACGTTGTTCGGCATGGCACGCCCGTTCCTGCGCGCGGCGACGATCTCTGCTCAGGCGGTCAGCGATGAGATCGCGGTCGTCGTCGGTCAGTTGCGCGCAGCAATGTTTGCGGTCGGTTCAGCCGACCTGGTAGCGCTGCGGCGCGCGCCGTTGATTCGCGTCGCTTAACCGAGATGCGCTCAGCGCGACCAGGCGCGCGCATTGCTCTCTGGCTCAGCGCAGCTGTCGTACTAGCAGCAGCGTTCCTGCGCCTGTGGGCGCTGGCTGAGACAGACATCGGCTTGCACTACGACGAGGCAGCGATGCTGCTGCTGGCACGCGCAATCGCGTCGGGACAGAGCTTCCCCATTTTCATTCCTGCGTTCACTGGGCACGAGGTGGCATTCCATTACTTGGCGGCGTCGGTGCTGCGTTTTGGCAGCGATAGCGTGTGGGGGCTGCGCCTGACGGCTGCCCTGGTCGGCACAGTGACCGTCGCAGCGACGATGGCAGCAACTCGCGCCCTGCTCTGCGAGGTGCCGTTTGCGCCTTGGGTCGCGTTGTTTGCTGGCATTGGGATGGCGACCGCTTTCCCGCACGTGGTGCTCAGCCGATATGGCTTCCGCGCAATCGCGCAACCGCTCTTCCAGGCGTTGGCGCTTGCCGCGCTGTGGATTGGTCTGCGGACACGGCGTTGGGGATGGCTTGCCGCCGGTGGCGTGTTGATCGGCTTAACGGGTCATACCTACCTAGCAGCGCGGCTGTTCCCAATCCCGTTGGCGCTGGCGCTCGCCGTCGTGCTGTTGTCACGCCGAGACAAGCGTGCGCTGGCTGAGCTGCTCATCGTCCTGCTGGCTGCGGGTGCGGTGATCGCGCCGCTGGGGATCTACTTCGCTGAGAACCCAGACGCCTTCGGTGTGCGCCTCTCGCAGGTCGCTGCTTCGTCGCTGCAAGAGGCGCTCAGCGGCATTGCAAAAGTCGTGCCTGCCTTCGGCATTCCAGGTTACGGCGACCCATACATTCGTTTTAACCTACCTGGACGCCCAATGCTTGACCCAATCAGTGCAGCGTTTGGGCTAGTTGGGCTTGTGGCGTTGGTCAAACGTCCTGCGCACAACCCAGCGGAGCGCGCTGGTCGGCTGATGATTGTCGCTGGGCTCGCGGTGATGCTGCTGGCGAGCGCGCTCGCCACGGCGGAGATCACCCCAAGCAATCTGCGGCTAGTCGGTGTCTATCCCTTCCTGGTGATCCTGCCAGCGCTGGGTCTTGCAGAGGGTCTAGCTTGGGTATTGCGTCGCCTGCGCTTAGTCGAACCTGCAAAGGTGCTCACAAGCATTGCCCTGCTGGCGCTGATCGGAGGCTCAGTGCACGTCGGTCAGGCTTACCAGGTGTGGGCACGCGACCCCGTCTTGTTCAAAGAGAATCATGGCGACATGGCGCTGATCGCCCGCGCGCTGGACGCAGCCAACCTGAGCGACGCAACGCCTTACATTGTCTCGGAGCACTACCAGCACCCGACCGTTGCGGCGCTGGCGCAGCGTTACCCCCGCGCGAAGTGGTTGACTGGTGGCGAGACGCTGGTGCTGCCCGCCAGCGGCGGCGCGCTGTACTTCGTCCCCGAGCACCTGCTCGTTCGGATGCCCCAGCCTGGAGCCGTTGTGAACCGCTGGACGGCAACCGTGCTTCACGCGCCAAGTGGCGCTGTCGCAGCGCGAGTCCACCATCTAAGCCCAGAGGCGGTTGCAGCGATCCGCCGGGAATTGCCTGAGGTGCAGGCGAATTTTGCCCACGTGGTCGCTGTCCGCCAAGCGCAGCCGCTGCGCACATGCCCCGCCGGTGAAGAGTGCCCAACGTTGGTGGTGTGGGAGACGCGCGCGCCCTACCCTGCACTGCAGCCTGTCGTGCGCGCCTTTCACCCGTTGACCGGCGAATGGGGCAGGGCAAACCCATTTCACTACCCGACAGGTGAATGGACGCTAGGCGAGGTCGTCCTCGACCAGATTCGCGTGCCGATTCCACCAGGCACGCCGCCAGTGTCGGGCTACCGCTTAGGCATCGGTTTCTTCAACCCGAACACAGGCGAGACGCTGCCGCGGCTGGACGCTGCTGACCGATTCGCTGGTGTCGAGGCAACATTTGACCTAGGCGCGATCGCGCCATCAGTCTTGCTGCCCAGCCCTCCGATCCGTGCTTGCCGCGAGGACAGCCTACCCAACCCACAGCCTGCCCCAGGCGCGGTGACGCTGCTTGCCTGGACGCCGTTTGGGTCGAGCTACAAGCCGGGCGAGCGAGTGCGCTTGGAGCTTTGCTGGTTTGCGGGCGAGCGCGTCATTCAGCTTGGCGCGACGCCTGTTCTGGTACGACTCACGGGGCAGCAGGACATCCTGCTGTATTCGGGCGCACCTGCGGCAGGGCTTCTCCCGTTTAGCGCTTGGCAGCCTGGTCAAGTGCTGCGCGACCGTCCGCCGGCGCGCTTGCCACGTGACGCAGCACCAGGGCGCTACACCTTGCAGGTGTGGCTTGGGGAGCAGCTTGTCGCCGAGTTGGGCAGCGTCGAGGTGCAGCCACTCGAGCGTGAATTTGCCCTGCCTAAGCCACAACACCCGCTCAGCTTCACGCTCGGCGAGCGCATACGGCTGCTCGGCTACGATGCCGCGAGGCTGCGCGGTGAGGGCGTGCTGCGCGTGCAGCTATATTGGCAAGCTATGGCTGAGGCAGACGAGGATTACACCGCGTTTGTCCACTTGGTCGCGCCTGACGGGCGTGTCGTCGCCCAGTCCGACGCCCAACCGCGACAAGGCGCATACCCGACTTCGCTCTGGGTGCGCGGCGAAGTCGTCGCTGAGGAGCGCAGCCTGGGGATAGAGGGATTGCCCCCAGGCGAGTACGAGCTGAGGGCAGGGATGTATTTGCCGCTGGATGGCACACACCTGCTTGCGCCAAGCCAGGAGCGCTGGGCAAGGCTCGGGGCGGTTCGGCTCGAGTAAGCACAACTCGAGTCAATTCATCGCGCGTGCCGAGACAGAGTTAGCCATCCTTCCGTCGGAACACGATGAACGGGCCGATGTTGACCTCGTATCGGTAGTTTGCCTCAACGTAATCGTAAAGAAAGGTCAGCCGCTTGTAGTTGTCAATGTGCCGCACGCCGAGCCAGGGGTAGTTGTCCTCGGTGAGGATAAAGTATTTGGGGCGGTTGCGCTGCACACCCTCGAAGAATTGGCGGGCGAAGTTCTCGTTGGTGAACGAGCCATGCGCTGGCGCCCACACGTCGGCGAAGGGGAAGCGCGTGGCGTTGCGCCGCTCGGTCAGCATATACACCCAGGGTGCATCGGCGAACAAGCTGATCATGTCCTCGGGCGTCGTGTGCTGCACGATGTAGTCAGCGATGTAAAGCTGAGGCGCGACGCGGCTTTCCAGGTGCATTTCGCGCAGCGTTTTGCGCTGCACAATCACGTTGCTATAGGTGTCAGCGACCCAGGGGATCATGCGCAGCCCAAGCAGGACAAACGCCGCTGCGCTGCCGAGCAGCACCAGACCGCCGAAGGCGCGCACGAGCGCTGCCCGCTCGCGATCAAGCCAGCCCAGCGCGGCTGCGACGCCTGCTCCCGCCATCAGCGCTAGCGGCGGATGCAAGATGGTGAAGTGATACTGGACATACTTTGCCTGAATCGCGACAACGACCAACCCGGCTAGGAACAGCCCGAGCAGATACACGTAGCGCGCGCTGCCCTCGCCGTTGAGCGGCTGGGCAAAGCGCAGTGCGCCGACCAACGCCAACGCAAACAGCAACGGAAAGCCGCCACCAAAGAACGTCCACTGGACGACCGTCGGCTTATAGTCGCCTGTCAAGTCTGCGCCGTTGTCAGTGAAGCGCCATAGATACTGCACGATCTCAGGGAACGTCCGTGGTGGACCGAGCGGGAACAGCTCGCGGAAGACGTTGAACTGCTCGACCAATGCGAGCAGCCCGCCGACGACAGCGAAGTAGCCCAGCACAACCGCGTTGAGCGCAACCGCGCCGAGGGCAAACGCTGCCCCTAGTCGGATGACTCCGCGGAGCGCTTGGCGCGCTAACGCTGCCTGCACAATCAGCCCAAGCCCGACCGCAGCAAGCTGCAATCCAAAGGTGTACTTGAACCACAGCAAGATGCCTGCTACCGCCCCAGCCCCAAATGCCAATCCCGGCGAGCGACGCTGAGCTGCAAGCCAGCCCAGCAACAAGCTGCCGGTGATGAACACGTTGGAGAAGGTCTCTGCCTGGTTCATAGACCAGTAGTTGATCCCGGCATAGATCAACCAGTAGAACGCGCCAGCGGGGAACGCTGCGCGTCCATCATTGAAGATTACCCGTGCCGTTACACCGACCAGCACGGCAGTCAACGCCTGCCAAATTAGCGTGAAAGCGTGCACAGCGACTGTGCTGTGATGGATCGAGAGGGCGACGGCATACAGTACCATCACGCCTGGACCCTTGCTCTCGAAGCAGTCGCGGATCGGCACGCCGCCTTGGCGAATGACGTTGCCGCATGCCGAGTAAATCCCCTGGTCATGCCCGAAGGGATACACCAACTGCGGCGCAGCCAGGATCGCCAGTACCAACACAGCGACGCTTGCCGCGATTGGACGAACCAGGGAGAGACCTTTCATGGAGCTATCTTGTGCTCGCCCGCCGCGCTGTTGGAGTTGACTTCTTCGCTGCAGCTTTCTTCGCTGCTGTCGGCGCTGCTTTCTTTGCTGGCTCGAACACGTAATCGCCCATCGTCATCACCATGACGGCTTTTTGGACGTGCAAGCGATTCTCCGCCTGCTCGTAGACGACCGACTGTGGACCGTCGATCACCGCATCGGTGACCTCCAAGCCGCGGTCAGCCGGCAAGCAGTGCATGTAGATCGCGTCGGGTTTTGCCAGGCTCATGCGTCGCTCGTCGCAGATCCAGTCCATGTAGCGCTTGCCGATCTCGGCGCTCTCCTGCGGGTCGGTGGTGGTCAACAGCGCACCCCACGACTTGGGGTAGACCACGTCTGCGTCGGTGAACGCCTCGTCCATGTCGTGCGTGATGCGGAATGAGCCACCGCTGGCAGCCGCGTTTTCCTCAGCTTTCTGCAGGATTTCGGGCATCAGCTTGTATTCGGGCGGGTGCGCCAGCACGACATCCATCCCGAAGCGGGTGAGCTGGATGATCAACGACTGAGGCACGCTGATCGGCTTTTGGTAACTGGCAGCGTACGCCCAGCTCACTGCGATCCGCTTGCCGCGCAGATTCTTGCCCTTGCACTCGCGGATGGTCATCAGGTCAGCCAAAATCTGGAATGGGTGGTACACGTCGCACTGCATGTTCAACACTGGAGCTGGGCTGTGTTGGGCGACCTCATTGATGTAGCGATTGCCGAAGCCCCAGTCGCACTGGCGGATGGCGATCGCGTTGAAGTAGCGCCCAAAGATCTGTCCGATCTCTTTAGCGGTGTCGCCATGGGCGATCTGGGTTGTCTCGCTATCAATGAACGCGCCGTGCCCACCGAGCTGGGCGATGCCTGCCTCGAACGAGCCGCGCGTGCGCGTGCTGGTGAAGAAGAACAGCATCGCCAACGTCTTGTCGCGCAGCATGAACTCACGGCTGTGCGGCTTGCCGCTGCGATATTCCTTCTTTAAGCGCGCGGCAAGCTCAAGGACAGCTTCGGTCTCCTCGACAGAGAAGTCGAGGTCACTGATGAAATCTCGACCGCGCAGGTCAACCTTTTTTCGCGATGGCATGATTGTCAACTCCTTTGGCTTGTTCTGTGAACGCTGAATGTAGCACAGGTGAGCACGCTCCAGTGGACGCGCGCGGCGCGCCCCTACAGTGGCTCGGGTCAACAGGTGCGTAGGGGCGCATTGTGTGCGCCCCGCATTGTGCGCGCCCCGTTGTGCCAGAACGCAGGCGTGCGCAGCGCGCCTCTACCGTGTCACTCCCCTGTGCTTTGTGGGCTTCTTGTCGCTTGTGCTCCAGACACGGACGCCGAGCAGGTTGGATGCGCTTCTTTGCAACGTTGTGGGTGATGGATAGCGCCTGAGGGAGAGGAAAAGTGAGGTCAATGTGACAAGCCCTGCCATGCGTTCATGTAGTCACTCTTGACACTCGGAGGGACTACAGTTGCGCACACAGGCACGAAGTGATGCATGCCCTGCAGCTCAAACAGTAATCCCCAGCCAGAACAACGGGTAGAGGTAACGCCCCCACTGAGGGTCGTAGCCATACGGGGTAAGTGCCAGGTTGACGCCCGCCAATGCGCACAGCAGCAGCGCTGTCCGCGCCGGTGCAGGCAATTCAGGTAGCCCGCGCCGTAGGCGCAGCCGATTCCAGAAGTGCTCCATCACCAGGAGCAAGCCTAGCCCGAACCCCCAGAGCAGCCCATACAAGCTGACCGAGTGCCACAGCCCACAGGCGATCATCGTGAGCATCACGTTGCGCACGGGGTGTCGGCGATGCCCGCCCAGGGGCTCGAACACGTAGTCGCGCAGCCACTGGGTGACGCTGATGTTCCAATTGCGCCAAAAGTCGCGCATCCGCGCAACCCGAGCCATCTTCATCGCTGGCGCGAAGTTTTCAGGCAGCACAATCCCATACAGCCGTGCTGCGCCGATCCCCAAATCCACGTATCCGGAGAACCCAACGTAGTAGGTTATTGCCAAGACCACTGCAGCGGCAAACAGTTGCCCTGCGTTTGCGCCGACGGGGTTGAGCAGCACGCCGGCTGGGTTCAGCGCCACGTAAACCACACCGACCAGCGCGCCTTTGAACAGGGCTTGACCGATGCGCAGGGCACCGTGGCGCATTTGCGCCCAGCTCGGCGCACACGGCAGCCGCTCGAATTGGTCCGCCCAAGCGCCATAGCGAATGAGCGGCAGATGAACGAACGTTGGGAAGAATAAGCACCATGCCAGAAAGGTCAAGGGGCGCGGCGCAGGCTGAGTCGAAGCCGTGAAGTCAACCGCAAAGTGAACCAGGCGCAGAAAGGTGAAAGCTGTAGTCAGCCCAATTGTGGGCAGAACGAATGCTGGGCTCAACCCAGTCCAGCTCAGCCATGGGGTGAACATCAACAGCCCAAACAAGCCGTGCAGGACGGCGTACAGCACCGTCAACCCGCCGACTGTGTAGGGGCGAGGTACTCCTCGGCGGACTGCCCAGAACACCAATCCGCCCACAGCGACAACCGCCGCCGCGAGCAGCACAGGGCGCTCGTAGCCCAACAAGATCACCGCCACGCTAACAGCGAGCAAAGCCCAGCGGCGCATGGGATGCGGCGTTAGCCAGTAAATTAGCGCGCCGAGCAGCACTGCGACAAGCGCGCGCAGCGGCACGAGCACTTGCACCAACGCTAAGGCGTAGCTCGGCAACAGGTCGGGGGCAGGCAGCAAGTTCAAGTCGCTGCTAGTCTAACACCGCTTGCGCGATCACACTCCCTCGCAGGTAAGCTGCATACGTTAAGACAGTTCGAACGTATGTGGCTACATGCTTGTCCCCGTCTCTGCTCCCAGCGATTAGCTTGCTCGTGATGAGGTGTGTGCTCAGCCTGTGCTCCGTGTAGAACTTGCAGCAAATCAGGCAGGGAATGCGCCTTGACCTCTGCCAAAGGCGCGGCGCAGCCCAACTTCAAGCGGCGTCACCTGCACGCCGAGGGCAGCTTCGACCCCGAGGGGTGGGCAGGCTTGCTCAAAATCGGTGATGAACACCACTGCATCGCGCGAGAACAGAGGGCGCGGCAGCCGTTCGCCAAGTGCGCCCGCCAGCCACAGCGCCCAGCGCGGAATGTGAACGGCGCAGCGCGGTGCGCCGGCTGCTGCCTCGCCCACACGCTGCAGGAACTGCCGCCAGCTCACCTCCTGCGGGCCGCAGACGCTGAGCACGCCGGTAACCTCTGGGCGCTCGACTGCACTTGCAATTGCCTCGGCAACGTCCTCAACCGCAATTGGCGCGCAGCGGTTGCGCCCATCGCCCAGGACGACCACGAAGGGCAGCCAGCGCGCCAAGCGTGCGTAGCGCGCAAACCGCGGGTCATCGGCAGCATAGACCACGTTGACGCGCAGACTAACGGCGGAGATGCCGCTGCTGAGCACAGCCTGCTCGGCTGCACGCTTGGCGCGAATCCCAGGATGGTCGGGGTTGGGCGCGCTCAGCGCGCTGCCGCTGACGTAAACCAAGCGCCAAACGCCGTTCGCTTGTGCCGCTTGCACGCAGTGCGTTGTCCCCTGCCGATCAACGGCATCAAATGTCTCATTGCGCCGCTGATTCTCAACAGGGAAGCGAGGAAATTGGTGTGAAAGCACGACCGCGTCACATCCTGAGCATGCCGCATCCAGCGTGGTTGGGTCGCGCACATCCCCTTGGACAAACTCAACGGGCAAGCCGCGCAGCAGGGGTACGTCAGGGCAGGCGCGCCGCGAGAGCACGCGCACAGCATGCCCCCGGGCTTGCAGCCGAGCCACCGCGTGACGACCGACCAGCCCTGTGCCGCCCGTGACGAGCACGCGCATTCTCAGGTGCTAGTGCAAATCCAGCTTCTCAGGGCGGATTTTGTAGATCACCCGCACCTCGCCCGGACGCAGCGTGAATGGCTTGCCGGTGTATTTGTGCGCCAGGCGCTGAATGTGCTCCGCTGCACCCTCTTCGCTTTCCTCGACAACAGGGCCGCGCACTTGGAGATAGCGATAGGGGTTGTCCGCATCCATGATCGCCAACGCAACCCAGACGCCAGGGCGCATGTTGCGGTCCTTGATCCGACCGCGCGCCGTGTTGACCAGCACGTGCTGACCGTCGTAGTCGACCCAAATAGGCGTCACCTGCGGGCTGCCGTCGGGCATGACCGTCGCGAGGTGCGCGAACGAGCGTTTGGCGAACAGGTCGAGGTATGCCTCTGGAATGGACGCCATTTCTATTGGGTCACGGACGCGCTGCGATCTTAATGTTTTTCGCCTCCCATCCCTCGCCGCGCTGGCTTCTATGTAGCTCGAACTCGAAAATGTAGTCCCGATTGGGGAGCTGCTGTATTACCTGCTCGAGGTCTGAGATTTCGGTGAAGTAAGTGTGGTGGAAGTAAGCCGTGTCGAACGGCGATTCGGGTCGGCGCGTATCGGGCACCCAGAAGTTGCCGGTCATGCGCTTGAGGAAGCGCATGAAGCCGTATCCTTCCTGCGGGCGGTAGTAGTAACACACGCCGCGCACTTTAGAGCCCATCTCGCCCCATGCAGGCGCGTTGCGCAGCACGCTCCTGAAGGGCAGCAGGTTTGGGATCAGGTACCCTGACATAAACATATCCACTTCCTGTTTCAGCTCGACCGAGACGTTGTCGAAGGCAACCAGTTCGACTCGGCAGCCGCGCTCCTGCAGGGCGTGCACCACGCGCACGAAATCCCCGTCGCCCGTGACCAGCACGATCCGATCCAGCCGGTCTGCGTTGAGCAGAATGTCCACCGCCATGTCCAAATCAGAGTTGGACTTGATGATTTCCTGCCCAGTGTCATCTTTGAATCTTTTGACCGGCTTTTGGATGACTTTATAGCCTAAGTCGCGCAAGGACGCATGGAAACTGCGCTGACCCTCTGCATAAACTGTGTCTAACTCTGCTCGCTCGCGGTCGAAAGCAACATAGGCATGGAGACGAACCGCTTCACCACCGTCATGACAGGCAAACTCGCGGAGAACGTCATACTGCATGCCATAGCCACCGTTCATCGCAATGTTAGAGGAGTCAACGTAAACGCCTACTTTAGTGTTACTCGCACACATTTCGTCTAGATTATAAGGCTTAGCCCTGCTAACGAATGTGCACCTATCAGGCAGGTATGATCTTAGCTAAGCATGGGCTTCCAACGCATTCCGCTGCCGCTCGATGGAGCGTGTCTCATCGCACCAACTGTCTACCGTGACCCGCGTGGCTTCTTTATGGAAAGCTACAGTCGGCGCGCCTTTGCTGAGATTGGCATCCCAATTGAGTTCGTACAGGACAACCATTCGCGCTCAGTTAAAGGCGTCGTCCGTGGGTTGCATTTCCAGGACGCGCGTGCGCCTCAGGCAAAGCTGGTGCGCTGCACCGTTGGACAGATCTGGGACGTGATCGTGGACCTGCGTCTGGGTTCGCCGACGTTCGGTCGGTGGACGGCGGTAGAGCTGTCCGCCGAGAATTGCCTAATGCTGTTTGTGCCAGCGGGGTTCGCTCACGGCTTCGCCGCGCTGAGCGACATCGCCGAGCTACAATACAAGTGCGACGCCTATTACACCCCACAAGCGGAGCGCGCTATCCGCTGGGACGACCCGGACCTCGCAATCTCCTGGCCGGTCAGCCACCCGTTGCTATCGGCGAAGGACGCAGCAGCGCCCTCGTTCAAAGAGTATGTGCAGTCGCCCTGCTTCTTCTACGAGTAGTTCGCGGCGTTCTCCTCGGGCACGTTAGCACCTTCCTCACCGCCACACGTACGTCATAGCGGCGCGCTGCGCGCCTGCCGCGCATCCGAGTCTAGACACTCCCCAGCACGCCTAGCGGCTACAATCGCGCGCGTATGCCGCATATTCCGCACCGAGACAAGCTGCGTCCATCAACAATTGCCTTCCTCGAAAGGCAGCCCGGTAGGCTGCTCATTGATGGGACATGGCGTCCCTCAGCCTCTGGTGCAACGCTTGTCAAAGATGAGCCTTCTACTGGACAGCCGCTGTATGAGGTTTACATGGGCGACGCAGCAGACGTGGATCGCGCTGTCGCTGCTGCGCGCGCTGTCTTTGACAACCCGCGCCACCCGTGGCGCAGAATGACGCCACTTGAGCGCGAGCGCCTGATCCACAGGCTGGCTGACCTGATCGAGACAAACCAGGAAGAGCTTGCCGAGCTGCTGACGCTGGAAAACGGCAAGCCGCTCAGCGCAGCGCGCGGCGAGGTTGCCTCGAGCGCGCGGATGTTCCGCTACTATGCCGGCTGGCCCAGCAAGATTGAGGGCGATGTCAAGCCCGTCTCGATCCCTGACCGCCTGAACTACACCTTGCGCGAGCCGGTCGGCGTGGTTGGCGCGATTATCCCGTGGAACTTCCCGCTGAGCATGATCGCCTGGAAGCTCGCCCCAGCGTTAGCAACGGGCAACGTGGTGATCCTCAAGCCAGCCGAGCAAACGCCAATGACTGCCATCCGTGTGTGCGAGCTT
>JANWZM010000009.1 GCA_025054635.1 Thermoflexales bacterium | reverse complement strand
TTCGTGCGAAGGCACGGATGCCATAATTCACGGTCTGACGCACTGAGACAAGGGTTGGCGTAGAATCCCGTGAACGATCACAGTTTAATGCCGAATGGCGGAGTTGTCAAATCCACGCGCCGAGTCACCATCCGCGATGTTGCTCGCCGAGCGGGCGTCTCGGTGCAAACAGTGTCGCGCGTGCTGAACGACCACCCCGATGTGTCCGATGCGACACGTGCCCGCGTGCAACGCGCTATCGCCGAGCTGCATTACCAACCCAGCGCCATCGCCCGAAGTTTGATCACGCGCAGCAGCGGCGTTCTTGGAGTTGTCGCTAGCGGATTTCAGTTCTTCGGGCCGGCGCGATTGCTTGCTGGGATCGAGCGCCAGGCAACAGAATTGGGCTGGCAGCTCATGCTTCGAGTGGCTGATCCCAGCACCCCTGAGGAGTACGACCGCATCGCGGCTGCGCTTATCGCTCAGCATGTTGAAGGCGTGATCTGGGCTTATCCCGAGTTGAGCAGCGAGCGCGAGCGCGCCTTCCGCGCGCAGGTTGAGACGCACGCGCCGATTGTCTTCCTCAGCATGGAAGCAAATCCAGGTGATGCCGTGCTCAGCATTGAAAACCGACTTGGGGCGCGCCTGGCGGTCGAGCATTTGATCGAGCGAGGTCGGCGACATATCGGCATCATCACTGGGCCGCTGAACTTATGGTCTGCGCACCAGCGCAAACTAGGGTGGCAGGATGCCCTAGCGTCGGCTGGATTGCCCTGCACGGAGCTACAGGTCATTGAGGGCGACTGGAGCGCGGAGAGCGGCTGCCGCGGGCTGCGGCAGCTCATAGAGCAGTATCCACGATTGGACGCCGTGTTTGCCAGCAATGACCAAATGGCGCTTGGCGTGCTGCACGCAGCGCACCAACTGGGTCTGACTGTGCCGCGCGATTTGAGCGTTGTAGGCTTCGACAACGTCCCCGAGTCTGCCTGCTTCATCCCCCCGCTCACGACTGTTCACCACGACCTATTTGCGCTAGGGCAGCTTGCCGTGCGCGAGATGCACCGAGTGATCCAGGCGCGTCGTGCGGGCAAACCCGCAGTTGTGTCACCACTGATGCTGCGCCCACACTTGATCGTGCGCGAGAGCAGCTAGGCAAGCGCCTTCCTCTGCCACAAGCGCGTCTCGACTTTACCCAAAGGAGTGCGCAGCAAAAGATCTGACGAATACGGGCTCACCGTCTCACGTTAGGCAGGTTGCTTGGCGGTAGCTGCTCGGACAGAGCCGGTCGAAACTCGCCTGCTGACCTGTTGACTTTTGGTGCAGGCTGAGCATAATATGAGTTGTAGCGCCCGTCTGCTCAGTGTCTGCGTTGTGGGGCGCACCTCCCACAGCCAGCGAGCAGCAAGAGACTTTCAGCAAAAGGAGGTGAATGCACAGATGAACGACAAGGTGCCAGAGCGCTGGCGGCCACTGTTCACGAACGAAGAGTGGTTGCAGCATCAGTTGGTGGTGCTTGGCTCATGGATGTTCTTCATCCTAGCGGGCATCATCCACGTCATCGTCGCCGCCTATAAGCCGTGGTTCAAGATCACTCCGTGAACGCCGGCGGGGTACCTGATCTCAAGGAGGTGAATCGAAATGCGAGACCCGAAGTTCATTGACTTCAAGACCGCATTGGGGATCTACATCGTCTCGATGGTGCTGACGTCGCTGTTGATCCACTTTGTGGTGTTTAGCTCGAGCTGGAACACGTTCTGGCTGAAGTGAGTTAAGTCCTTATCCCGACCGGCGAGCACGTAGCCAAAGCGCAATGAGGCTATCCCCCTCCACCATCGAGAGCAGATGGGCGCACCGCGGCGGTTGCGTGAATCGCCGGTCTTATTCATCAGCGAGCGCGCACCCATGTGAGGCGCCAAGCAGTCGAGCGAGTTGCTGAGTGCCTTTATCTTCGTTTATCCATCGTTCCTCGCCTGCTTCTGCATTGCCTCGCGGCTCAAGCGTGCTCCTGAGATCAACAAGGAGATGAGCTATGCTGTCGTTCGAGGCGAAATACCGCCAAGAGGCAATGGCGGTTCCACCGCTTCCGGCGTTGGGACTGGGCATTGCCAAAATCTGGATCGGTCGGTTCTACTTAGGATTCTGGGGCATCGTCGCCCTGGTCTTCGGTGTGCTTGGCTCTGCAGCATGGTTCTGGCAGGTGCTGTTTGTTGACCCGAATCGGACCAACAACCCACTGCTGAACTTCATCCGCGGGCAGATTAAGCCGCCGCCCCCCGAAGTGGGTCTGTCCATCCCGTTCGAGGCTGAGAAGGGGTTCTGGTGGATTTTCGTCGTGTTCTGCGCGACGGTCACCTTCTTCGCCTGGATGATGCGCCAGGTGGACATTGCCCGCTTGCTCAAGCTGGGCTACCAAGTGCCAATCGCGTTCGGCGCCGTCTTCTCATCCTGGGTGACCATCCAAATCCTGCGCCCGATCCTGCTTGGGCACTGGTCAGAGGGCTTCCCGCTTGGCGTGATGGCACACCTAGACTGGCTGTCAGCGTTTGGGTATCGTTTCTTCAACTTCTTCTTCAACCCCTTCCACGCCTTGGGCATCACCTTCCTGTTTGGGAGCGCGTTTGTCCTGTCGCTGCACGGCGCCACCATCCTCAGCGCCTCTGGCAAGAAAGCGGAGGGTGTCACAGAGGATAACGTCAACCGCTTCTACTGGGACTTCTTTGGTTACTCCATCGGCGAGGTCGGCATCCACCGGCTGGCGCTGTGGGCAGCCGTGCTGTGCGTGCTGCTGAGCAACCTGTGCTTCGTGCTCTCAGGCACGGTAGTACAGGACTGGAACGCGTTCTGGGACTTCTGGAACAAGGCTCCGTTCTGGAGCGGGTTTGGCTTCTAGCCAAAAGGAGTCGCTATGGCTACGGAAGTCTATCGTGAGTCTTTCGAGCGGCGCGCCAACAAGGTGATCTACCTGCGCTTCCTCGAGGGTCTGGCTGACACTCAGGTCGGTCCGATCTATCTGGGGATGTGGGGTGCGCTGGCTTTCTTCTCGTATCTGCTGTGCGTCTTCATCACCGCAATCGGGTTTGGCGAGCAGGTCGGCTGGAACCCGATTCGCTTCCTGCGTGAGCTGCCCGTGCTGACGCTGTATCCGCCCGCGCCGTCCTACGGGCTGCAGCTCGCCCCGCTGTCGGAGGGCGGCTACTGGCAACTTGCCACCCTGTTCCTGACGTTGACGCTAGTGTTCTGGACGATTCGCATCTGGACGCGCGCAGTCGCCAACCAACTGCGCCCGATGGTGCCAATCGCGTTCAGCGCAGCGCTGTTCCTGTATGCAGCGATCTACATCATCCACCCCATCTCGGTGAACTCGTGGAACGAGGCGCCGGGACATGGCTTGGCAGCGATCTTGCTGTGGACCAACCACTTCAGCGTTAAGTACGGCAACTTCTACTACAACCCCTTCCACATGGTCTCGATTTACGCCTTGCTTGGCAGCACGCTGCTGCTGGCTATGCACGGCGCAACGATCTTGTCCGCGTTGAGGTACGACGCGCACAAGGAGATTGATGAGATCGAGAAGAGTGACGAGGGGACTCATCGCTCGCAGTTGTTCTGGCGCTGGATCATGGGCTTCAACGCCACGGCGCACAGCATCCACGTGTGGGCGCTGGGCTTTGCCTCGCTGGTCGCCATCGCAGGCGCGATCGGCGTGATCACCAGTGCGCCGTTCTTTGAGCCTAACTGGTTCTTGTGGGGCTGTCGAGCAGACATCGTCTCCAGCATCCAAGCAGCCTGCCCGAACCCGTAAACGGAGGTGTGACATGTCAGAGCATGAGGGCGCTCCTCCTGGCGCAGTCGCCAAGTATGACGAACGCCAGCGCGAGATCCTGCGCGGCGAGTTGGTTGGCTTGGTCGCGTTCACCATCCTGGCGCTGGGTGGCGTGATCGCCATCTCCCTAGCGCTGACTGCGCCGCGCGAGCTATATGGCTATCGCGCTGAACACATGTATAACTACGCTGGCGTGCAGCAGGTGGACTTCACCACCTATCTGCAGCGCGTCAATCGCCCACTGGCGCAGGCGAGTGCTGAGTCGCTGGCTGCCTACGCTGAATGGCAACGCAAGAACCCGCGCACGGTCAACGTTCAGGTGCTGAACAAGTACCTGGGCGACAAGTACAACGAAACAGCCAACGTCTTCGCCTACATGAACGCCTACTTCACCCCCGGCGTTGGGCAGAGCTGCGAGTACTGCCACAACCTGCAGAACTTCGCGGAATACTCCAAGCCGCAGAAGACGGTGGCAAAGGCAATGCTGATTATGCAGTTCGAGCTGCAGGCGAAGTGGGTGAACAACATCCCGCGCCCAGAGGGTCAGCCGTTGTATCAGATCAAGTGCGCGACTTGCCATAACGGTCAGGCGAAGTTCTGGAACAGAGACCTGAAGGCAAGCAACCCCGAGGCGTTTGGCATCGCTGGTGGCGGTAACCCCACCCGCTACGACATGAAGCACAACGGCATCACGCTGAACGGCAAAGTGCCTGACAGCTATGAGATCGTTGACGACCGCTACCTAGCTGTCCGGCCTGACGCTGAGGGCAACGTCAACTACTTCCAGGTCACTGCCGACAAGAACACGCCGGCAGGGTTGGCGGATACCTACCGCAACCAGTACGCGATGTATCACCAGAACGTCGCGCTCGGCGTGGGGTGTGACTTCTGCCACTACGGCGGCTACTTCAAGAGCTACGTCACTGCCGACGGCAAGTTCAAGTGGCCGAAGACGCAAGCGCGGCACATGCAGGGCTTGCTGCAGGACATTGCCCTGAACTGGTTCCCGCAGATGCCCAACATCAACGACGTTACCAAGGCGCAGGACTACTACGCGCAGCCCAACTGCTACATGTGCCATCGCGGCTACGTCGTGCCACCCGGCGCATATGACTTCGCGGAGTATCCCGTCAAGGTCGCTGACCCGCAGATCAAGCCGATCGTTGACTTGCCGCTGCCAAAGCCGATCTTGCCTCCGTCTTGATGAGGCGCTGGGGTGCGCGGCGTGGGTGTTAAACCCGCGCCGCGCACGTTCATTCAGCGAAGGATGATGACTCTGAACAAACGCCTGCTGCGTCTGAGCCTCTTCCAGTTCGGCTTGGGGTTCAGCATCGTCGTGTTCAACGGTGCGCTCAACCGCGTGCTGATTGCAGAAGAGCAGATCCCAGCCGGCTTTGTCGGTTGGCTGCTCAGCTTGGGGCTGTTCGTCGCGCCCGTGCGCGCGCTGATGGGCTTCTGGTCGGATCGCGAGCAGCGCACCTATGGATACCGTCGCTTGCCCTATGCCTGGTATGGCATGATGATGGTGTTCTGCGCGCTCTCGGCGGCGCCGTTCTCACTGCTCCTGCTGAGCAAAGCCTCGCAGCTCAACAGCGAAGTGCCCTTTCCAGTCGCCTTCGCGTTGTGTACCCTGATCTTCCTGCTGTATGCCCTCGGTGTTCACATCGGGCAGACAGGGTACCTGGCGCTGGTCACCGACCTGACGCCGAAGCGCGAACGCAGCCAGGCAATGGCGTTCCTGTGGACTGCGCTGATCATCGGTCAGATCGTCAGCGCGCTGGTGATCAGCCTGCTGCTGGAAGAATTCCACCCCATCAAGCTGATCCAGGTGATGCAAACTAGTTCGCTGGTCTTCCTAGTGCTCGGGGTAGCAGCGATCTGGAAGCAGGATCGCCCTGTCGAGCTCGAGCCGGACAGCGACGATTTCTCCAGCAAGATTTGGGGCGTGCTCAGCGAAAGGCGCATGCGTTTGTTCTTCGGTATCCTCTTCATCGGCACACTGGGGCTGACGGCTCAAGATGTGCTGCTTGAGCCCTACGGCGGGCAGGTGCTGGGCATGACGGTGAGCGAGACGGCACGGCTCACGGCGCTGTGGGGCGTTGGGATGCTGGCTGCCATGGGGATCGCCTGGCGGCTGATCCCACGCTTGGATTCGCCGATGCCGATTGCGCTGTTGAGTTGCCTGGTTGGTTTGGTCGGGTTTGGCTTGATCGCCAGCGCAAGTGCCTCCAGGCAGGTTCTGCCGTTCGCACTGGGTGCTGCTGTTGTCGGCGTCGCCAGTGGGCTGTTCCTGATCTCCACCTTGTCGCTCGTGACGAGCCTCGCTGACACGAAGACAGCTGGGCTCTACGTTGGCATGTGGGGGTTGGTGCAGACCTTTGCGGCGGGGCTTGGCGCACTCGGCGGCAGCAATCTGCGCGACATCGTCGTTCGCATAACAGGCGACATTGCTCAGAGTTACACCGCGGTGTACCTCGCCGAGATTGTGCTGATCAGCGCGACCATGCTTTTCCTGTTGGCGATGCCGCGCCAGGCGTTTGTGCTGCGTGAACGACCCGTCTCAGCATTCGCTGGGCTGTCGGACATTCCAGGCAGCGGTTAGTTGGAAGCGTGCTTGCGGGACACTCACGATGAGTCGGCTGCTTTCGTCCACAACCCCCCCCTTATGGAGATAGGCTCAGAGATGAAGTCAAGGCAGCCCATCGTGTTGTGTTCAAGTCTGTGCACTCCCTGTGGGTGTTCTCGTCGGCTATCTGCAGGATGGCTTGACACATGAGGTGAGAGACATGTTGATCCCAACGACAGAATCCTTGTTGTGTGTGGTGCTCTTAGTGCTTGGCTCAATCGGCTTGTTCGTTCTCTTCCTTGCGACGGACAGGGATGCAGTCGAGCAGAGCCAGCTTCCACAGCACGCAACAGAGAAGCGAGACGAAGTGCAAGCCTCAAGTCAGTCCTGACAGAAGGCTTGAGTCCTTGATAACCCAAAGGTGCCGCAGGGGCGCGCCCAGCCTGGGTGCCTGGCGCGCCCTTGTGTGTTCAGAAGGTCTGGGCAGCGGAGCTGTGCTTCCGAATGCTACGCATTTCTGTAACCTCGCTGCTTCAGTGGAGTACAACAGTAATTTCATGAGCACTCACTCTGCCAGTTCCTCTTCACTCGCTCACGCGACAGCGCGCTTTTTGCCGCACATCGAGGCTGAGATGCGCGCTGTGATCAACGCCGACGAGCAGCCAAAACCCTTCAACACGATGCTGAACTATCATCTGGGTTTTGCTAACCCTGATGGCTCGCCCGCTCAAGTCAGCGCGGGCAAGCGCATTCGCCCTGTGCTGACCCTGCTCAGTTGTGAAGCTTGCGGCGAGGACTGGCAGAAGGCGCTTCCGGCTGCGGCTGCAGTTGAGCTGCTGCACAACTTCTCGCTGATCCACGACGACATCGAGGATCGCGACGAGCTGCGCCGAGGACGCCCAACGGTTTGGGCAATCTGGGGTGTCCCTCAGGCAATCAACGCTGGCGATGCGATGTTTGTCTTGGCGCACTTGGCGCTGTTGCGCAGCGCTGCGCGCGGTGTCCCCGCGGATCGTCTTGTCCGCGCCATGCTCGCCTTCGAGCAAATGTGCCTGCAACTCACCATCGGTCAGCACCTTGACCTCAGCTTTGAAACGCGCAGCGATGTCACTGCCGAGGAATACATGCGGATGATCGCTGGCAAGACGGCTGCGCTGATCTCGGCTGCCTGCCGAATTGGCGCAATCATCGCTGGCGCCGAGGACGCACAAGTTGAGGTGCTGGCAGCATTTGGACACAACCTCGGCTTGTCCTTCCAACTTCAGGACGACGTGCTTGGCATTTGGGGTGACCCCAACCAAACAGGCAAGCCCACCAGCGACCTGATCCATCGCAAGAAGACGCTGCCTGTGCTCTACGCCGCAGACCGAGATCCGTCTCTACGACCGCACCTCTTCGCCCTTCACCCGATCTCAGAAACACAAGCCGAAGCGCTGCGTGCCCAACTCGAGGCGCTCGGCGCGAAATCGCACACTGAGGCTGAAGCAGCGCGCGCCTTCGCTGCTGCACGTGCTGCCTTGATGCGTCTCCCCTCTTCTCAAGCCCGCGACACGTTAGAGGCACTGGCATCTAGCTTACTCAGACGCCAGCAGTGAGCTAAATCCTAAGCAATTCGTTACAAAGCTCACTTAGCCTCAGCGATCCTTCACTTAAAATCGGGGCTTGACTGAGGTCAAAGGGCAGATGGATCAGGTCAAGACTGCTGTTGTGCTGCTGAACCTGGGCGGCCCCTCTACCCCGGAAGAGGTCGGCCCGTTCCTGGAGCGGCTGTTCGCTGATCCCGAGATCATCCCGCTGCCGTTCCAATCTCTGCTAGGCAAGTTCATCGCTCGGGTGCGCACGCCGAAAGTGCGGCGCAAGTACGTCGCGATTGGCTGCTCGCCGATCCTGCGCTGGACGCAAAAGCAGGGTGAGGGCATGGTGCACTGGCTGGACGAACTGTCGCCGGAGACTGCACCGCACCGCTTCTATATCGCTTTCCGCTACACGCCGCCATTCAGCCAAGATGCGCTTCTTCGAATGAGGGCAGATGGGGTCAAACGCGCTGTCGCCCTAACGCTCTACCCACAGTACTCCTGTGCCACGACTGGGTCGAGTTTGAACGAGCTGTGGCGAGCTGCGCACGCCCTCGGTCTGGAGCACACTTTCCAGTGGAGCATTGTGGATCGCTGGTTCAAGCATCCTGGTTTCATCGAGGCGATGGCACAAACCATCCATCAAGGGCTAGCGACATTCGACCCTGCGGTGCGCGACAAGGTGGTGCTGCTCTTCAGTGCACATTCGCTGCCGATGCGCGTGGTTAGTCGCGGTGATGCCTACCCGCGTGAGGTCGAAGCTAGTGTGCGCGCCGTGCTGGACTGCTTGCAACTGCCAAACCCCCATCGGCTGGCATATCAGTCTGCTGTTGGACCGATCAAGTGGCTCGGCCCAAGCACAGAAGAGGTGATCGCTGCGCTGGGCAAGGCGGGTGAGAAGCATGTTCTCGTCGTGCCGATTGCCTTCGTCAGCGACCACATCGAGACGTTGCACGAGATTGACGTGGAGTATGCCGAACTTGCCCACAAGGTGGGCATCGCTGAGTTTCGGCGTGCGCCGGCGCTGAACGACCAGCCGCGCTTTCTGCAGGCGTTGGCTGAGATCGTCGTTGAGCACTTGCGCAGCAAGCGCGCTGCCTCACCACAGTATGCCAAGCG
Source organism: Thermoflexales bacterium (assembly GCA_025054635.1). GTDB lineage: Bacteria > Chloroflexota > Anaerolineae > J036 > Brachytrichaceae > DRWP01. Next base: position 423 of record JANWZM010000009.1, on the reverse strand, counting down.
CTGCATCGGTTGTCAAAACGCTTGGTGCCGAACGGTGCTCAACCCTGTCTCAGCGCTCAGCTAGCCACATGGGCTCATTCACTTTGCTGGTAGCGCTCAACAACCGCAAGCTGCACGACGTTCAACAACGTGTTCAGCCGCTTGATCAGACGTGCGTTGTCGCTAGGCGAGACCCGCGCGCGCTCGGTCAGGCTCAGCGAAGCTTCCAACATCCGGTCGCGGAAGTAAATCGCCGCGTGCAGGGCGTCGCTCAGCGAAAGCCCAGCGGCGCGGCTTGCGTTAGCGTAGTCTTCGCCGAGCTTGCGCGCCTCGTCCAGCAAATGTTCGCCATCTTCCGCCGAGAGGTATTGCAGTGTCAAGCCGACCAGACGCTGACCAATCTGGCGGTGCTGCTCTCGGCGCTCTGCGTCAAGCGCCACCATC
>JANWZM010000270.1 GCA_025054635.1 Thermoflexales bacterium | reverse complement strand
ACTGGGTCTCCTGCGGAGCTGCGCCCACTGGGTGAGTTCCTTGCTGGGCGTGGCTATGCCGTCGAAGCGCCGCTGCTGCCAGGTCATGGAGGCATGCCACACGAGCTAAAAGGCTTCCGCTGGACGGACTGGGTTGGAGCTGCCCGACAGGTCTATGAGCAGCTTTGCGCTCGCTGTGCCTCGGTGTATATCGCTGGGTTGTCCATGGGCGGTTTAATCGCGCTCCATTTGGCAGCGCACTCAGCCATGCCGAATTTGCGCGGGGTTATCGTTATGGCTGCGCCAGCGGGGATCAACGACCCGCGCGCGAGGCTGGTCAGCATCGCACGCTTTTTCGTGCCGTATCACTACCCCTTCAAGGGGTTGGACTTCGACGCGCCGGCTGTCCGCGCTGCGGTGCAGAAGCGCTTCGCCGCGTTTGGCGCGCTCGACCTCGACAACCTTGACGTTCGGCGCGCTATTGTCGAGGGCGTGCGAATCCCTGTTGGTGCGATCCACGAGCTGATCCAATTCAACCAGCGCGTAATGCGCGAGCTTGGGCGCGTCAAGACGCCTGCGCTGTTGGTTCAGGGCAGGCTCGATCAGGTTGTGCAAGCAGATAGCGCAGATGTGATCGCTGCCCGGCTTGGAGCAACCGACAAGCGCGTGATCTGGTACGCTAACAGCGCACACGAGCTGCCGCTCGAGCCAGATGCGCCTGCGCTCTTTGCTGACGTTGAGGCGTTTATCCAAGCCCACTTGCCCGAGCACGTGCAGGAGGTGCAGCCTTGAGCAGCCGCGCTCACAGTGTCGCCAAAGCAGTCGTGCTCGCCGCCTCTGGGGTGATGCTCTACACCCATCTGCGGAATGGGACACTGGCGTTCTACATCAATCAGCGCTTCGCTTGGCTATCCCTGCTCGCGGTCTTGCTGTTCCTAACTTTGGCGCTGGCTATGCTCGGCGCGCTGCTTGCTCGACGCGGAGCTTGGGAGGACGAGCGCGAGCTAGTCCTGACGCTGAGCAGTGCCCAGCCGCCGCGCTCAGAGGGCAGGCTTTCGGTTTGGGCAGTTCTAGTCCTGCTGCTGCCTGCACTGCTCGGATTGCTCATTTCTCCGCGGCCGTTGGGCGCAGGGGCAGTGGAGGTGCGTGGCATCGGGCTTGTCGCGCCGGATCGACCGAGCGCCTCGGTCGGGCGTGCAATCAGTGAGCCGAGCACCATCCTAGATTGGCTGCGCGAGTTTGCGCGCGCAGGCGACCCGGCAGCACTTGCAGGGCGCAAGGTCGAGGTCGTTGGGTTCGTATATCGCGATCCGCGCAACGCGCCAGGCGAATTCTGGGTGTCGCGGTTCACCGTGAGCTGTTGTGTGGCGGATGCGGCTGCAGTTGGCTTGCTCGCGCGCTGGGCACAGGCAGATCAGCTTAAGCCAGATGAGTGGGTGCGCGTTGTCGGGCGGTTCGGCGTAGGTGAGTTTGCGGGCGAGCGATTGCCTGTGATCTTGGCGGAGCGCATCGAACCTGTGCCTCCGCCGAGCCAGCCCTACTTGCACCCGTAGCAGGCGAACCGTTGTCAGCCCGACTTAAATGAAGAAGAGGACGCCGCTCGGGGCGTCCTCCTCTCGCTGCTTTGCGCGCGCAAAGTCCAAAGCTCCAGAGACCCAGCGGAGGAGGGTGGGGAGGAGGGGCAACTGGGTCCCTGGTAGCTCTCAGATTATACCCTAGAAGTCGCTGCTCGGCGGGGTCGGCGGCGTCTTCTCCTTCTCGGGGATGTCGGTGATCAGCGCTTCCGTGGTCAGGATCATGCTGGCGATGGACGCTGCGTTCTGCAGCGCGCCGCGGGTGACCTTGACGGGGTCAATGATGCCTGCCTTGATCATGTCCACGTACTCGCCCTTGATCACGTCATAGCCGAAGTACTTCTTGTCCTTGTCCTGCGACAGGGTGCGCACCTGCTGGACGACCACGCTGCCATCCAGACCCGCATTTGCCACGATGCGGCGCATGGGTTCTTCGAGCGCGCGGCGCAGGATGTTGACGCCGACCTGCTCATCATCATGTGGCATCTTGACGCTCTCCAGCGCCTTCACCGCCTGGAGCAGGGCTACACCACCACCAGGCACGATGCCTTCTTCAACTGCAGCGCGGGTTGCCGACAGCGCATCCTCGACGCGGTGCTTCTTCTCCTTCAGCTCAGTCTCGGTCGCTGCGCCGACGCGGATCACCGCCACACCGCCCGCCAGCTTCGCCAGTCGCTCTTGCAGCTTCTCGCGGTCGTAGTCGCTGGTGCTGCGCTCAATCTCGACGCGGATCTCCTCGATGCGAGCCTTGATGCGCTTTTCATCGCCTTTGCCGCCAATGATGGTGGTATCGTCCTTGGTGCTCACGACGCGGTCAGCGCGACCCAAGTCCTCGATGGTCACACCCTCGAGCTTGCGCCCCATTTCCTCGGTGATCACCTGACCGCCGGTGAGGATCGCGATGTCCTGCAGCATTGCCTTGCGGCGATCACCGAAGCCCGGCGCCTTGACTGCCAGCACGTTCAGCATGCCGCGCAGCTTGTTCAGCACCAGCGTTGCCAGTGCCTCGCCATCCACATCCTCCGCGATGATCACCAAGTCGCGCTTACCGCGCTGCACCAGCTTCTCCAGCAGCGGGATCAAGTCCTGAGCAGCGCTGATCTTCTTGTCGTGGATCAGGATGTAAGGATCCTTGATCTCAGCCTCCATGCGCTCAGGGTTGGTGATGAAGTAGGGCGAGATGTAGCCGCGGTCGAACTCCATACCCTCAACGTACTCGGTCTCGAAGTTCAGCGACTTGCTCTCCTCGACCGTGATCACGCCATCTTTGCCGACCTTGTCCATCACCTCGGCGATCAGCTTGCCGATCTCCGGATCCTGAGCGCTGATCGTCGCCACCTGCTCGATTTGATCCTTGGTGTTGACCTCGATCGCCATCTCCTTGAGGAACTCGACGACCTTCTCAACACCAGCCTCGATGCCGTGCTTGATCAGCATCGGATTGGCGCCTGCGGCGACGTTCTTCAAGCCTTCGTTGACGATGATCTGCGCTAGGACAGTTGCTGTCGTCGTGCCGTCGCCTGCGATGTCGTTTGTCTTGGTTGCAGCCTCTTTCAGGAGCTGCGCGCCCATGTTCTCGTACGGGTCTGCCAGCTCGATCTCCTTTGCCACAGTGACGCCGTCATGAGTGACGGTTGGTGCACCGTACTTCTTGTCCAGAGCGACGTTGCGCCCCTTCGGGCCGAGCGTTGTGGCGACCGCTGTCGCCAGGATATCAACACCGCGCTTCAGGCTGCGGCGAGCCTCTTCATTGAAGATCAGTTGCTTTGCCATGGTGTTTTTGCCTCCTGTTCACGCATCAGAGAGTGGAGCTCACTCGATGACTGCCAGAATGTCGCTTTCCCTCAGGATGAGGTACTTCTTGCCTTCGAGCTTGATCTCAGTGCCGGCATACTTGGCATATAGCACCTGGTCACCCTGCTTGACCTCCATCGGGATGATCTCCCCGTCGTCGTCCCGGCGACCAGGTCCAGCAGCCAAAACGATGCCTTTCTGCGGCTTCTCCTTCGCTGTTTCAGGCAGCACCAGCTTGCCGCCAGCAAACGTCACTTCCTCTTCCTCGACCGGCTCGACAAGCACGCGGTCTGCGAGGGGACGGATGTTGAGCTTGACCTCGGATGCGTCCAACTTCTTTGCCATATCGCAATCCTCCTATCGCCAGTTTTGGCACTGTCAGTGCCACAGTGCTAACTACACGGGGCATGTTAGCACACTCAAGGTGAGAGTGTCAAGGGGAGAAGCGTAAAAGTTTGGTTAGAAATAGGTTTGCAGCCCTCTTGCGAATGGCACTGCACGGTTGATTTCATTTACTTCTCTACCCATGTCCCCAGGGGCTAGGATTAATGGGGTATGTATCTGTTGCTTGCCCGCAGGGGCTTGCCTTGCGAAGGCACACGCGCTGGAAGGTGCCTCATCGAGGAGAGTTGCATCGGACGCCGACACGGAGGCAAAACATGGAGTACCTCAAGCGACTCCTACCGCTTGCAGCACCTTACACTAAGGACATCGTATTAACGGTTCTGTTCACACTCGGTGCGCTGTTCACTAACCTAGCTGTGCCGCTCCTGCTTGCGCAGGTTGTCGACCAGGGCATCCTCAAGCTTGACCTGAACGCTGTGCTGCATTGGTCCGGGCTGCTGGTTGGTGTTGCTGCGTTGCGCAGCGTGTTCTTCTACCTGCAAGGGGTGTGGCAGGGCACAATTGGCGCCGACATCGTGCGTGACCTGCGCAACGTGCTCTACGCCAAGTTGCAACGTCTGCCCTTCTCTTACTACACGAAGATGCCCACCGGGCAGATCATGAGTCGAATGCTCAGCGATATCGATGCGGTCGAGCAGTTTGTCGCTTTTGGCTTCACTGCGATGATCACTGAGGTCAGCACTTTCATTCTTGTGCTTGCCCTGCTTGTTCAGCTTGACCTACCGCTCACTCTGACTGCGCTAGCGCCGATGACGCTGATGCTGATCCCGATCGTGCGCTTCTGGTTCAAGCTCGACCCCGCTTGGAACGCGGTGCGTGAGCAGATGGGTCGGCTGACGACCGTTTTGCAGGAAAATGTCTCTGGGGTTCGCGTTGTCAAAGCGTTTGGACGCGAGCCTCACGCCATCTCCCAGTTTGGGCATGAGAACGAGTTGAACCGCTTGCGGAATGTCGAACGGGGTCAGCTCGAAGCGGCTGCCTTCCCAGCCATGGACTTTGTCAGCGGCTTGTCCTTCACTGTCCTGCTTCTGGTCGGTGCACTGCGGATCGTGGAGGGCTCGTTGAGCCTAGGTGTGTTCACTGCCTTCACCTGGTATATCTGGTCGCTGATCTGGCCGATCCGCTTGATGGGCTGGTTCATCAGCATCTTGCGCCAAGCAATGTCAGCAGCCAAGCGGCTGTTCGACATCCTGGACGCTGAAGAACGGATTAGTGACCCAATAAGACCTGTCAAAGCACCATCCCCGTGCGGCAGGATTGTCTTTGAGGGCGTTCACTTCAGCTATCCCGACGCGCCTGATGTGCCTGTGTTGCACGACTTCACCTTGACGGTCAACCCAGGTCAGACTGTGGTGATTCTGGGCAGCACAGGCAGCGGCAAGAGCAGCGTGCTGAACCTAGTGCCGCGCTTCTACGACGTCACTGCAGGAAGGGTGTTAGTCGACGGCGTGGATGTCCGCGACTACCGGCTGGACGACCTACGTCGGCGCATCGCTGTCGTGCCCCAAGAGACCTTTCTGTTTAGTGCGACCCTGCGCGAGAATATCGCCTTCGGCAAACCTGATGCGACTCTGGACGAGATCATCGCTGCTGCGAAGATCGCTCAGGTGCATGAGTTTGCAGTGAAGCTGCCCAAGGGCTACGACACGCTGATCGGCGAACGCGGGGTCGGCTTGAGCGGAGGTCAGCGCCAGCGCGTCGCCCTTGCTCGCGCCGTGCTGATGAACCCGAGTATCTTGCTCCTCGATGAAGCAACAAGCGCTGTAGACACCCAAACCGAGGCGCTGATCCAGGCTGCGCTCGCCGAGGTGCTCGAAGGACGAACCAGCCTGATCGTCGCCCAGCGCGTGAGCACAATCAAGCGCGCAGACTGGATCGTCGTCTTGGAAGGTGGGCGCATCGTCGAGCAAGGCAAGCACGAGCAGCTCTACGCCCTCGGCGGGATCTATCGCACCTTGTATGACTTGCAGGTGCGCGACCAAGCAGCGCGTGCCTCGCTCACAGAGTCCTTGCCTGTCAACGGGCTCAGCCTGTTGCAGGCACAGCCCGTATGAGTCAATCGTTTAGCCGAAGCATCATTCCAGCAACGCGCTCGCTGCGCCGTGTGCTGCGAGGACTGTTCGAGCTATACGCACATGATCTCAGCCCTCACACTGGCGCAGAGGTCAGTCCGCAGGGGCGCTACACCGACGAGGATTTCCTGCGCCACTGGCATGGCAATTTGGCGGACGGCATACGCCCTTTTCTGCTCCAGGTGGACGGACAGTGGGCGGGGTTCGCTTGGGTTGGACAGGGAAGCTACGTCGCCCCTGGCTCAGCGCAGCGCTGGCTAATGGAGGAGTTTTTCATCCTTCGCAAGTATCGCCGTCAAGGGCACGGCACATGGTTCGCATCACAGCTCTTCGCCCAGTTCCCCGATGAATGGGAAGTCGGGGAGTTGGCGACCAACTTGGATGCCCAACAGTTTTGGCGAGCAACGATCCAGCGCCTGGTCGGCACGTTCGACGAGGTGTGGGTGAACAACGAGCGCTGGCAAGGTCTGGTGCAAATCTTTCGCATTGCCTCGCCCGCCAGCGCTGTGCCACGCTCTAAGTATGTTGACGCGAGGAGAGAGCGCTAATGGCTGCAGCTTACGAGGCATTTGAAGAAGAACTGGAAAACGAGCCGGAGGAGCGCCCGTTCAACTACACCTACTTCAAGCGCATGTTGCGCTACCTGCTCCCTTATCGGCGCATGCTGCTGACGATGGGCGGGCTGGTGTTGATTGCAACCGCTGCAAACTTGGCAGAACCGCTGCTGATTGCCTTGCTGATCGACGAGGGCGCGCTCAAGGGGAATGTTGGGCTAATCATCGCCATAGTCGGCGCAATGCTGCTGATGCGCCTGGTGGTGTGGTGGGCAGGCTACATCCGCACGGACTACACCAACAAGGTCGGGCAAGGCGTGATGCACGACATGCGCGCGGAGCTGTTTGCCCACATCCAGAAGCTCAGCTTGCGTTTCTACGATAGCCGCCCCGTCGGCAAGATCATGTCGCGCGTCACGGGTGACATCGGCTCAATCAACGAGCTGCTCAATGGCGGCTTGCCGATGATCCTGTCTGAAGGGCTAAGCTTAATAGGCATCGTGATCATCATGCTCAGCATCAACCCGCCGCTGGCGCTGGCTGCCTTTGTCTCATTACCGCTGATGTACTTAGTGTTCGGCACGCTGCGCACCCGTGTGGAGACAAACTGGAAGAACGTCCGCCGCAGCGCGTCGAACCTGAATGCAAACCTCAACGAGAGCATCAACGGGATTCGCGTCACCCAAGCCTTTCGCCGCGAGGCACAGAACATCGAGCGCTTCCGCCGCATCAACCAGTGGAATCGCGAAGCGAATGTGCGCGCTGTTCGGCTAGACCACTTGATCTGGCCGTCGTTCGACCTAATCGGCGTGTTTGGCACAGCGCTGCTTGTGATTGTCGGCGCAGTCCAGGTCATCCAAGGTGTGACCACGATTGGCGTGATCACCGCGTTTGTCAACTACTTGTGGCGCTTCTGGGCGCCGATCAGCGCGCTGAGCCGCGTTTACTCACAAGTGCTCAGCGCGATGGCAAGCGCCGAGCGCGTGTTCGAGTTCCTTGACACCGTGCCTGAAGTCCAAGATGCGCCAAACGCGCGCCCCTTGCCGCCGATCAAGGGTGAGGTCATCTTCGAGAACGTGCACTTCAAGTATGAAGCGACGAGCCGACACGCCTTGCGCGGTGTCAACCTGCACGTCAAACCAGGTCAAACCGTCGCTATTGTCGGGCCGACTGGCGCAGGCAAAACTACCATCATCAATCTGCTCATGCGCTTCTACGACCCAACAGAAGGGCACGTGCTGATTGATGGGCACGACCTGCGCGAAGTCACGCTAGCATCTCTGCGCGCGCAGGTGTCGCTTGTCCTGCAAGAGCCATTCATCTTTAGCGGAACGATCCGCGACAACATTCGCTACGGCAAGCTCGACGCCTCCGACGCTGAGATCGAGGCTGCGGTGCGAGCTGTCGGGTTGGATGAGTTGATCAGCAAGCTAAAGGAAGGGCTGGATTACCAAGTCGAGGAACGCGGCGGACGGCTTTCGCTTGGGCAACGTCAATTGGTCTCGTTCGCGCGCGCGTTGCTGGCAAACCCGCGGATTCTGATCCTCGACGAGGCGACTTCCAGTGTGGACACGCAGACCGAGCGCCAGATCCAGCGTGCGCTGCGGGTGCTGTTGAAAGGTCGCACAGCCTTTGTGATTGCTCACCGTTTGAGCACCGTGCGCGATGCCGATGTGATCCTAGTGATGCGCGATGGGCAAATTGCCGAGCGAGGCACCCACGAGACGCTGATGGCTCAACATGGGCTGTACTATCAGCTTGTCACCGCGCACCAGCACACGGGCGCAGACATAGCACCAACCCTCACTCCCCCCGAGGTCGCCCTCGCCTGAGCTCAGTACGCCGTCACAACGACAAGGGCGAGTGTCTCGCCTGCCCCTGTCACCTTCCATCTCGCATGAGCACAGCCTGCCCCGCGCTTGCAGGCGCGCTACAATCACCTTGCCATGTCTGCCCACGCACCCCCCGCCGCGCACAGCGACGTAGAGCACATCCCCGCCTTCCACCTGCTCTCCCCCGAGCAGCAAGCCGAATACTTGCGCGCCCTGCACGCATTGGTCACGGAGGACGACCAGCCCGTGGACAACCTGTTCGCCGAGCGACAACAACGCCTGCTCGCCGACGCGCTGGAGACCAGTTGGTCGCACCCGCGCTTCGGCAAACGCTTCCTCGTGGCAGTCAACGTCGGTGTGTTCTACGACCTGTATCAGCCCGCCATCGTGCCCGACCTGTTCCTCAGCGTCGGGGTGCAGCCGCGCCGCAGCGCGGTGAAGCAGGAAGAGAAGTCGTATTTCATCTGGGTGTATGGCAAACCGCCCGACCTGGTGGTCGAGGTGGTGTCGAACAGGAAGGGCGAGGAGCTGGGGCGCAAGGCGGAGCTGTATGGCTGGATGGGAGTGCGCTACTACGTGGTGTATGACCCGCGGGGCGAGCTGGG
>JANWZM010000265.1 GCA_025054635.1 Thermoflexales bacterium | reverse complement strand
GGGCAGTTAGCTCAGCTGGTTAGAGCATCCGTCTTACACACGGAAGGTCGGGGGTTCGAGTCCCTCACTGCCCAAACTCGATGATTGCCTTCTTCCACCGCACGTTGCGGCAGTTAGACATACGGCGCAGCATCTGACCATAATAGCACCGAGGTTGACCGGAACCCCTGGACAGCTAACTGTAATCTCCTTCACCCCTTGCAAATGCCTGTGCAGCATCTGTGCCGGCGTATGCCAGACAGAGAGCACCATCAGCAAGACCCGCAATCGGTGTTGGTGCATCAGGCTGCAGGTCAATGGCGTAGGGCGCGTTGCCTATGCTGCGACTGAGCGTGAGGCGCGGGCGATTCTGCGCGAGTGCCGCAAGCAAGCGCGATTGAACAGTGGGCTGTTGCATGCCACTCCTCGGCGCACCTGTAAGCGGACTTGAGAGAGGAAGAAGTAAGGTAGATCGAACTCCTACACGTGTGGGTTCGGGGCTTGTAGCAGTGTGGGCCCGGCTGGATTCGAACCAGCGACCAATCGGTTATGAGCCGACTGCTCTAACCGCTGAGCTACAGGCCCACATGTTTCATCATACCAGTTAAACCAGGCTTTCATCCAGCCCGCGCCGACCGAGCTTGCGCCGATTCTCAGCCGCGATCTCATCGAGCGACAGCCCGTCCAGCGGGTCAGCGAACGCCTTGTAGACAGCCTCGCCGTACTCCGTCGTCCGCACGACGACAGGCATCGGCACAGCGTGCCCCATGATCAGCGCCTGCTGCTTGCTCTCCAAGCCGGCAAGCACGTTGCGCAGCTCCCGCGCGCCCCCAATCCCAGTGAACACAGCAGCAATGTCCTCCTCGTCGCTAAGCGCGCAGGTGATGCGCGTGCCGATCTGGCTCATGATCTCGCTGTCGATTTGGCTCGGGCGCTGATCCACGATCAGCAAGGTGACGTTGTATTTGCGCAGCTCGCGCGCGATCGTGCCAAACACGGTGAGGTCAGCCACACCCGGTTGGAGGAACTTGTGCGCCTCCTCGATGGCGATCACCAGCTTCTTTGGTTCGGCGCCTTTGCCGCCCTCTGCTGCCTCCTTCATCTCGATGTAGCGGTCGTGAATCCGCCGAGTGAGGAAGTTGGCGACGAAGACGTAGGCAGGCAGATCGTTGCCATACCGACCGAACTCGACCACCACGCTGTCGCCTTTCTGCAGGTGTTGCAGGATCCGCTCGGCGTAGTCATCCAGCACCTGCTCCTTGAGAAAACCAAACTGCAACAAGCGCCCAAGCTTGCGCTGCATTGCGTTGTAGGTACTCTCAGTGAGCTTGTTGGTGTCAATCATTTCCTGGACGACTTCAGGCATGTCATCGCTGAGCAAGGCGTGAAGCCACTCCTCGGGCAAGCGCCGCTTGAGCGCGTACAGCGCGTTGACCTGCACATCGCTCAAGCTGAGCGCGCCGCGCAGCATCTCGATGTCCTGCGGCTGGATTTGGTTGTAGCCGATTTGCAGCGGGAACTCGTACGACGCGCCCCGCGCGCGCGAAGAGTCCTCGTCCAACGTAACGATGACCACGCGATCGCGGATCGCGCCTAGGCGCTTCAAGCCATGGAACGGCTTGCCCTTGTCGCCCTTGAGCGTGTAGCCGTAGTCGTTGTGCATGTCGAAGATCAGCACGCTGGCAAGGTTGGCGCGGATGATCTGCGCGATCAGCGGCAGGGT